>CAWCVI010000001.1:0-535123 GCA_963799075.1 uncultured Microcaldota archaeon
TACAATGGTGCCGGCCTCAAATGCATGCTGCATGAATTGATATTGGAGAATCTGCTGCAAGTCAGTGATCAAATTGATGCTAAATGGTGGTATCGCCATAAATCAATCACCGTGGTAGTCCTCCGCCCCTGCAACAACGATATTTCCACGGGAGTCCCGCAAAACCTCTACTCGTGTTCCATAGAGTGCGCTCAATCGCTCCGAAGTTAGTACCTCTTTTGGTGTGCCGGTAGCAACTTTTCCATTTGCGATGTATATGACTTTGTCAAGGAATGGTATTAGCGGATTTATGTCATGAGCCACTAGAAAAGCGGTAACCTTGCGCACTTTTACAACCCTATTCATCAGCCCCACAAGATCCTTAATTCTCTTTATATCTAGGTTGGATAGGGGCTCGTCAAGTAGTAGCAGTTCAGGGTTGCTTACCAATGCCTCCGCAAGGAATATTCTTTGAAGTTCACCTCCAGAGAGTGATCCAAGAGATTTGTTCGCCAGTTCTGTTGCGCCAACAGCAGCCAGCGTTTCAGATGCAATCTTCTTCTCTTCACTAGATGATAGCCCAAAACCCCACTTGTTGCTTGAAAATGCAAGACGTACAAGTTCTATGCATGCAATATTTGTTTCGTTGTCTATTGTATGGCGCTGAGGTATGTATCCTATCTTTGAATTACCGCGCCTTGGTTTGCTGTCAAATATCTTTATTGTGCCACTGATTGGCCTTTGAAGACCAAGAAGCAAGCGAAACATTGTTGTTTTACCAGAGCCGTTAGGGCCTATAACCGCAACAAACTCGCCACGATTGACGCTGAAGTTCGCATTGCGCCAAATAGGTTTATCCGTATATCCAACGGTAAGGTTTTCTGCTATGACTATGGGTTTGTTGCTCATCTTTGCTCACTTCGCTAGCGTATTTGCATTAAGTGCGTTCTGTAGGCTGAGCAGTTCTGAATTCATCCAGACCTGGAATGTAACATCTGGAGGCTGGATTGTCTCTGTTACAGCGACTGTTGATATGTTGTATTGTGCTGCTATCTGCCTCATCTGCTGAGTCAGAGGATTTACGGTTTGCTCATTGTAGACCAATACGCTAACATTTCCGCTCTCGAGCTGATTCTGGAATTGTGAGACGCTCTGGGAGGGAGGATCGCTGCCTTCTGCCACTGCATCCATAAAAGACGGAGGGGAGATTAGATCAAGACCTGTTGCATTTGCAAGATATACAAATATGCTTTCTGTTGATGCCACCTTTGTGCCTCCAAATTGTTGCCTTATTTCTGTTATACGGCCATCAACTTGTGCAAGAGAAGCATTGAGAGCAGCATATCTCTGCGCATAATAACCGGCATCAGCAGGATCTATCCCGACAAGATCGAGATACATCTGTCTTACCGTTGCATTCACATAGGCAGGGCTATACCAAAGATGCGGGTTTGTACCGTTTGCCCTTCCCAGTAATTGGCCGACATTCAATACGGTCTGGCTGGTGTTGCCGCTCGCCGAAATAAGCTTCAGTGCCCAATCATCATATCCCACCCCATTTACAATAACAAGATTTGCGTTTGCGATCTCTCTTGCAGCAGACGCGCTGCTTTCATATTCATGTGGGTCTGCATTAGGATCTGTAACAATGCTTGTAACATTTACATGTGTTCCTCCAAGCTGTTGAACAAGACTCCCCCAGAAGTTTTCGGCAGCGACCACCTGGATTACTCTTCCTGATGTCGTGTTTGATATGTTATTGATTGTTGTGTTTCCCATGGCAGCCGTACGTGCATGGTTAGTGTATAAAATGAGCCCCGCTATTGCTATTATGGCTATCACAAGCCCGACAAGCCCTATCAGGCCATATTTGTTTGGTTTTTCCATGCCATCGTCTTAATAACTATATAGATAGAAGTTATTAACTATATATTAATAAACCTTTCGATAATTGTTATTAATCTTTCCAAACTAAGATAGGTAGATGCGATGGAGATACTTAGCATATCGATAGACAAGGAGGCATTGGAACGTCTCAATAAAGTACAGAAGAAGCTTGGGTTTAAGAGTAGATCCAAACTCCTTAGAAATGCAGTGCTTGGAATGCTTAAGGATTACGAGGCGCTTGACGCGTTGAGCGGAAGCGTTGAAAGTATATTCGTAATAACTTATCCTGAATCAGAAAGGAATCACGTATCAAGCCTTCTTCATAGATTCAAAGAGTCTGTAAGAAGCGAGATTCACCAGCATAACTCAAATGTTTGCCTTGATATCCTTGACATAAATGCTGATGCAGAAGATGTTAGATCGCTCTTTGGAGTATTAAAAAAGACAAAGTGTATCTACTCTGTAACATACTCCTTGATACCAAAATCTGCGAAGAAATAAAGAAAGGGCTAAATTAATAGCGCTGTCTTTCACCGCCTTCTCTTCGGCCGCCTCTGCCTCCGCCGCCCCTTCTTCCATATGGTCTGGCGCCGGATGCGTGGCTTCTATTGCCTGAGAATCTGCTGCCATGCTCGCTTCTTTGGAATCTCCCGCCTCTGCCCGAGTGGCGCTGCTGCTGTGGCAGTTCTATGTCCTTGTATTTTGCCGTGTCAAGGTCTATGTGATTCATCCTGATTTTTGCCATGCGCATTGTGGCTTCCATGAGATCTCGCTGTTCATAGCCATATAGCGTGAATGCCCTCCCGTCCTTGCCCATTCTTGCTGATCTTCCTACCCTGTGCACATATATCTTTGGATCGTCTGGTGCATCGAAGTTTATAATGTCTGTTATGTTCGGAATGGCAAGCTCCTCTGATGGTAGCAAGGTTGTTGCAGTTGAGTTTCAGGGTAATATATGGACTGCAAATCTTACTCAGACAAACATAACTACAATGCTAAGGAGTAAACATCACTTGTTTAGCTAATTTTAAAATTTTAGTAGTCCATACTTTCTTAAATTTCAAGGCACCATATTTTGATATAGCATCTGGAAGATAGTGCTCTTTATTGTCATTTATCTCTTTATTTATTTGTTTTTGAGTCCATTCTTTTGGTATTGTTAACCCGATCCTAAAATAAATAGTAATCCAGGGAGTAGTCGCTATGCTCGGTACGTCGGATTCTGACAACCAATCTAAAAAACCCATGTTTACCATCGTACTTAAAACTTACATTCCAAGGCAAAGGCTTCAAATTTTTGCTTGATCGCTTCAGACGCCACAAGATTAGCTTCTATTGAATTCCTAAAATTATTAACATATTCATTAGGGTCTTCAATTATTCGGCTGTTTTGTAGCGACAATTCTAGATTGGAAGAAAAAGGCAACATAATATCAACTATATTTTTCCATAATTCTACTGCACCAACAAATTTTATATTGTCTTTAAAAGATACTTTAAACAAATTAGATATACGCCTGTTTAGTATCAATTCTAAACAACTTGCAATCGCAGAAGTCAATATAATTGTAGATCCTCTCTTTTTAAGAAAGTTGGCTTCCCGGAGTTTGCTTCCTGTCAAAGTAGATGGGTCAGTAACTATAATTTTTTCCTTCTTTGAGAGTATTGCCCTGTATAAAGATTCAGCAAAAATAATGTGAAGCGAGGAAATTGATTCGTTAAAAACTTTTTCATATTTATCTTCATCCTCCCATATCTTTGTTTTTTGATGGTATGCAATAAAAGGATAGTTATGTAGCGCAGCAACTGTCTGAGCTACCTCATCTCTTTGAAGAAATATTATATTACGATTTGGCCTAATCGTTACACTACGCCTGCCTTCATATTTTACATCATTACGTGAATTAAATTCTGTTAGAAGACGTTTTTGTATTGCATCCCTACTTCTAAAATCTGCTGATTTAATACTATTTTGTGTATTATTACATTCTATGATATTGTCTATAATATCATTCTGACATTTTACAAACCTAATTGGAACATATGCATTTTCTGGAGCACTTAATAGTTCACTTATTGCACCAGTAGTTTGAGCCCCGTTTACAATTGATATTCCATTTATAGTAACTGTTATATTTTCACCATTATTATCTTCTGTTGAAAAATCATTTACTATACATGTTATTCCGTTATTGTAAATCCAAAAGTTTTCTGCTTCGTTAAGAGCAGTAGTTTTTATTCCGCTATTTATGCTTTTATCTTTCCTTCCCTGACCCATATAACCACGTATATTTGCAGAGAATAAATCATCCCCATATCGTTTACCGATTTCATAAAGCCACTTGCCTGAAACGGAGGTTACATAGGCACTCCATTTATCTGAACTTAGTTTATAGCCTTGTTTTACATCTGTGGTAAGTTCATCGCTTACTAAAATTGGTGTTGAAGAATCTAAATACCATTTAAGTATAGTGTCTATACCTATCTCTCTTGCAGCAACATTTATTTGTTTGGAAGCAAATCCGTTCTGTATGGCCTGTTTAGCTGTAGATTCTACATTAGCAAGATGTTTTTTAACATCAATTCCGTCCTTTGCATTATGTACGTACCAAAATTCTAAATTTTCTATGTCACCGTTATTTAAATGTGTTCTAAGTTCTTCTGTTTTGTTTTTAATGCGATCAGGGACATCATTTATTTGGCTAGATAGTAGCCAACTTGCTGCTGTATTTAAATCATCAGCCTTATTTGTACGGGCATTATCTTTTATTTGAGCACTAAAAGTAGTCTGTATTATTATCTCTTTTTTAGATTCAGGCTCAAGAAATATAAGGTCAACTTTACCATCCTCTTCTCCATCTACTAAGCTATTAGCCGCTAAACCTTCTGGAGTCTCTTCAGGAAATTTTAATGTTAATGCAAAAATTGCCCATAATGCAGATGTGTTTCTCTTTATTTTATCATCCACATCTAAAGCTTCGGAAAACTGTTTAAAATTTTCTAATAGTGCATCATATGCCATTGTTATCGCCTTGGTTTATTCAGCTGAACTCAGTTAAACATCAATCAAAGGTATTTCCATCGGGTTTTCGGTTATGCTTCACGAACGAAATATCTCTTTTTGACTGACTTTCGTTCTCCTTTTCCTCTAAGTATTATGACTTTAGCTCCTTCCTCTTCATACCATCTCTTGTACTGAGGCAAAGAACCCGTTAGCTTTCCGATATCCAAAATTATAATTGCTACTCCTGGATAACCTTTTTCCTTATACCTCTTAGCTTCAGTTGCACCTTTATCTAAGGTTCCTATACTGTCTGCATATTTCAGCTCTAACACATATTTTCCGTCTATAAATATATCTCCTGTATCCCTGTGTAATTTATGAGTGTCTTCTATTCGGTGTTTATCCTCAAATTTAGCTCTCAAATAGCCTACTAGGTGATCGTTGAATTGATCCTCTCCAGTAAAAAATGCGTCTCTTATCGCGTCTTCATACTTAGTTCTTATTGTAGATAAAATCTCTTCAAAATCAGAAGGGATAGAAACGGCTTGACTGGTTTCAACCAAAGGTTTTTCAATTGTACTAACTTCTTGTGGTCTCTCATAAACAGTTTCCTTTTGTGAAGATATTGTTGATTCTTTTTGAGCTTCATCTATCCGTATCAATGTATCTCTTACATCCTGACTTATTCTTCTGTCTTTTTCTGCATATTTTTTGAGTTTATCTAAAGAGAGTGTCATACAATATCTAAACCAATCCTCTCGTTCTAATGTTATCTTGTGGCGTTTACCATTCTCATCTTCTTCATAAGGATCAGGTCCACTATAACCATACTGCTTACAGATACCCTTCATGTCTTCTAAATAAAAGTTGCTAAGAAGTTTCTCCTTATTTCTTCTTTCCTCTGCCTGTCTTGCCAATTCATCAGATATAGACTTAGCTTTCTCTTTTGCCGTATCTTTTATGACTTTACCCGTTTCCTTCACTTTATTCCAAATGCCCATATTATCACTTATTAATTCATCGGTTTTAAGGGTTCATTAGTGTATGCCGAAAAGGTTTTTTCTATTTTACTTAATTGATGCTCTAATCCTTCAATATCATGTTTGGTAGTATCCAGGTTCAATAAGGTTTTTTCTTTTATTGAAGCTAGTTTCTTATAGAAAATGCTGTTGTAGTAAGGACACGCTTTAAGTTCTGCATCTCCCTGCCTTTTTTTTGTTTCGTATACCCTAAAAATATCTTTCACTGCTAAGATGTTCTTATCCGCAATCTCTAGCTGGTAATTGTAGTTAGATGCTTCCTTGTTATATGCTTCTTGTACCTCTCGTATTTCCTTATCTTTCTTGTTTACTTCTCCTATCTTCTCGAATATCTCTTTTCCATAATGAGGATATAACCGTTTATACTGTTCTACACTGCCATATTGCATTGTATCTATATCTACATCTTTCATTTTTTGTTTTAAAGTAACTCGACCTTTTGCTTTCATCCCTTTTAAGGTCTTATCAAGCATTTTGTCTTCATATTTTTCTTCTTTGTTTAAGAGATTTTGTAAATTAGTATGTGCTCGATCTTTTTCTTTCATATGTGCATCAATATTTTTCTTCAAGCTTTCTGCTATTTTTTGTCTTTCTTTTGCATTATCACTAACCTGTTTTAGATATTCAATTGTCTTATTTGCTTTGAGATAGTTATTGTCCAATAAGGATTGATACCTATCTCTGATAAATATCATATCATCTATTCCCGTAAGCCTCCCGCTTAAACCTCCCTTTGGTTGTAATCCAACAGTTACACTATCTCCATTATCTCCACTAGTCATAGTATCACCATTTGTAATCGTAACTGGGTCTTTCTTAATCGAACTTTCATCAAAATAAGCATTGTAATATACTGTTCTGTTATCAATATGTTTTGTAAATCTTCCTAAATCTTTTCGGACTAATATTTCCTTTCCGTTATACCTTACGGTAGCATATGTATTTCCAACAGAAAATGAACCAGGATGAGAATCGTTACCAATATGTATTATCACCCTACCCGACATACCTGAATGATTTCTACGGTTTCTGCCATCATTGTTCCAACTCTGATATAGATTGTTATATTTTGGATACCAGCCATATTCTGCCATATAATCACTTGAAATATTCCTTGTCCTGAACGTTCTTAGGTTTTATACTAACTTCAAAGTGCTTTATCATCGCCTTTATTGCTTCCTGTTTAGTCTTTAGCTTATTAATTGACTTGTAAACCTCAACTATGCCATTCTCGTCCTCAGACAATTCAAGTTGAATCTTGACCATTATAACACTAACATATATGATGTATCATTAACATATATAAATGTTCCTATCATCAGCTTGACGCTTCTATTCTTCCATCTGCATGATGAATCTCCCTTACACCATAACCAGGTGGTGGCATTATTCCGGCTTTCTTACATTTATGGTTTGCTGCCCTTACGCAATTTTCACAGAAATACCTCTTACAATAACTACATTTATTAGCATCAAAAATATCACCTAAACCATCAGAACAAGTGTTATACTCCTTTTTACAGTAAGAGCAACGGTTCCCAGTTAGGATTAGTTTAATTTTATCCCAAATGCCCCGACCCATAACTAAATTGATATCAGCAAACTTAGATAAATTTATGCTTCAAAGTGTTCCCAGTAGATTTGAATGAGCGAAGATAAATTTAGTAGTATGGTTTTAGAGAAAAAGAAAGATAAGGTAATCGAAGTTGTCCTCAAAGTATGTGATGTTTACAAGCTCAAAATTCCTAAAATCAATTTTAAAGGATGTTCGCAGGAGACCCAAGACCAACTAGCCCATTATCATCCCGATTTACATAAGATTTGCATCTCTGAACACCAACTACATAAACAAAGCCTTCATGGCATAGAATCAACTGCTTATCATGAAGTAACTCACATTTTAGTCCCGGATCATGGAGGCAAGTTCAGAAGAATGAAGGCAGAAATGAGTACCGCTACTTGGAGGCCACCGCTAGGCGTTGTATACATTATAGGGGACGACAAAAGAAAAGTACATCGGGAAGAAAAAGGGGAGGTAGAAGATAAAATACGCTGTAATTACCATCTATGCAGGAAGAAAATAAAATTGCAACAGTGTGTGCTTTGTAAAAGGTATTTCTGTAAAGACCATATCAAACCAGTTCGCCCAGGTGCCCCATCCATAGATAACAAGGAACCTGATTATCATCCGTGCCCTGCCTATGTTGACTTTATCAAAGACCAACGTGAAGGATATAGAGAAGCTCTAGACCAATTGCTACAGCAAAACTATAATTTTAGTGAAGAAGAGGCACCTAAAGACAAAGAAGAACCGATTTTTACACCAAGAGAAGTTTATAATAGTACTCCAACAAAGAAAATGTCTAACAAAGAAATACAAGAAGCAAGAAAAAAACTCGGCATGGATACAGAATCACCATTATCAGATAAGGAAATGGAAGAAATGACACGTAAGACATACGAAAATTATAACACGGGTTTTGGAGATAATAGAAGAAAATGGGATAAAAACGGTAAGGAAATTAGACTGAATGAAACTAAAAAAACTAGATCTAAAGCTAACAAAGTTAATCAAGAACCTACCCGAAAGACCTCTGATAAAAAGAAGCGATTTATCGATAGGATAAAAGATATTTTTGGTGTAGAAGGATAACAAAAGATGTTTAAGAGGGGGCTTTTAACCCCAAGTCTTAAGCCCCGGGAGGGGATTTGACCCTATCACTTCAGCTTCTTGATGTCCTCCTTCCTGACGCCGAGCCTTATCCTTCCCGTCCCCACGCCGATCTGCTTCCCGATGAGTATGTTCTCCGCCACCCCGGTGAGCCTGTCCGTCTCCCCGAAGACGCCCGCGTTTATGAAGTGCTTGACCGTCTCCTCGTAGGCCGCCCTCGCGAGCACCGACTCCTTCTCTCCCGCTATGCCGTGCCTGCCCGCGCTCTTTATCTCGCCCGTGAGTGTCATTGCGTCTGCCACCAGGCCTATGTGCCTGTAGCTGACCGTGAGCCCCTCCTCCCTTATGGTCGATATGAGCTCGTGGGCTATGGTGTTCCTCGCCGCCTCGACCCCGTAGTTCTTCAGGACCTCGAATGGGTCATTGCAGTAGATGTCGCTGGCGTCGATCCCGCCCAGCTTCATGACCTCGGCTATGTTGCTTCCCGAGGTGGTGATGTAGAAGGTGCCGTCCTCGTCCTGCTGTATCACCGCCTTGGTTATCCCGGGTATGCCTATTATCGAGTAGTTGAGGACGTTGACGAATATCGTCCTCGTCGCCTTGACGCCCTCCTTCTTCTTTATCTTGACCACTATGTCCTTCTCGTCCTGCTCGGTCGTTATGTCTTCCCTTTTCCCGAGCCTCGTGGCTATGGTCCTCCCTGTTATCTCGTATGAGGAGAGCCTATCCGGGTCGAGGTGTATCGTCATGGTCCCGGACCTCAGGTTCTCGTCGAAGCTGCTCATCAGGGCCGAGAGCTTCACGTCCTCCAGTTTTCTCCACACCTCCCTGACCTTCTCGTAGTCCTTCTCGACCTTCTTCTCGAACTTTATTATCATTCCCGGGTTCCTGGGCCTCTTCCTTGCGTCTATGAGCTCTATGACCCTCGGGAGGCCCCTTGTCGTTATGACGGAGCTTATTCCGGCCGAGTGGAAGGCCCTGAGCATCATCTGGGTGCTGGGCTCTCCTATGGACTGGGCCGCCAGCGTTCCCACTGCCTCTCCTGGCGCCATCATCCTGGACTCCTTCTTCTCCTTCTCCTTCGCCATCTTATTCACCCAGCTTCTCCTTCGAGGGGTCCACTCCGTCCCCTCCGTATATCGTCTGGACCAGCGATCCCGACGCGTCCCTGACCGACTGGTCCGCTCCTATGTAGAAGTCCTGCATGGCGTTGATCAGCCTCCTCTGCAGGTATCCGCTCTGCGCGATGACCAGCGACTTGGACATGGCCGAGTCCCTCGAGCCCATTGCGTGCATGAAGAACTCCACGGGCTTCAGCCCGGTGAAGAATGACGAAGTTATGAAGCCCTTCGCCTCCGGGCTGTTGTCCTTCCTGGCGAAGTAGGGCAGAACCCTGTTCCTGTACCCTCTCTGGGGCCTCCTGCCCCTAACGGCCTGCTGACCCAGCAGCATGCTCGTCTGCACGAAGTTCAGTATGTTTCCCCTGGCCTTCACCATGGCCATCAGCTGGACGTTGTTCTCCGGGCCGACGTGCTTCTTGAGCACGTTTGCCGCCAGCGTCCTGGCGCTCTCCAGCTCCGCCATGACCTCGATCTCGTAGGTCTCCTTCCGGGTGTAGCCAGGCAGCTGCTCGAGCTTCTTCTCCTTGTACTTCGTGAACAGCTCCTCGGCCTTGCTCTTGGTGTTCGCCACTATGGAGTTGAGCTCCTTGTTGACCTGGTCGCTGTTGTAGTAGTCCCTTATGCTTACTGTCACGCCCATCATCGCGGCCACCGCGACCGCGAGCTTGGACAGGTTGAGTATGAACGAGTTCGCGAAGTCGGAGCCGTACTGCTCCAGCAGCTTTATCATGAGCACGCCCGTCCCCTCCCCGACCAGCTTTACCGTTATGGTGCCCTCCTCCAGCTCCCCCTTCTTTATCGATACCTTCTCCCCTCCTATCTTCCCCTCATAGGAGAAGTCCTTCGGCAGTATCATAGAGAATATGGACTTGCCGCTGTACTTGCCCTTGCCTTCCTGGGCGGGAAGCTCTGTCGCGCCGACCACGGCCAGCAGCGAGCACGCCTCCCTCTTCGTGAATGTCGCGCCTTCCCTGGTGAGCATGAACACGCCTATGAGCTCATCCTCCTGGAGCGCCATTATCGGCTCCCCGTCCCTGGGCGAGAGTATGAGGTCCTTCGGCTGCATGAGGTACCTTGCCTCCGCCTGGGCCTCGAGGCTCTGGGGGACGTGCAGGTTCATCTCGTCCCCGTCGAAGTCGGCGTTGTAGGGCGTGCAGGCCGAGACGTGGATCCTCATCGTCCTTCCCGGTATCACCTTTATCGTGTGGGCCATGATGGAGAGCTTGTGCAGCGTCGGCTGCCTGTTCATTAGGCCTACGTCGCCGTCCACCATCTGCCTTTCCAGTATGTATCCCGGTTCGACCACCTTTAGCAGCTCCTCCCGGTTGACGTCCGTAACCCTCTTCCGGATGCCTTCCTTTGTTATGGCGTTGAGCACGGTGGGGTACTCCTTGTTCTCCAGGTACTTCTTGACGCTGTCGATATTCCACTTCGTGACATAGAGCGGTATCGTGAGGACCTCCGCTATCTTCCTCGGTATGCCGACCTGGTTTATCGTGAGGCTGGCGTCAGGGCTTATCACCGTCCTGGCCGAGAAGTTGACCCTCTTGCCGCTGAGGTTGTACCTCAGCCTTCCCTCCTTGCCCTTCAGCCTCTGGGCCAGGGTCTTCAGGGGCCTCGTGGACCTGTGCCTCGCCACCGGGATTCCGGGGGTCTCGTTGTTGAAGTATGTGGTGACCTGGTACTGCAGGAGCTCCCACAGGTCGTCGATTATGATCTGGGGCGCGCCGGCGTCTATGTCCTGCTCCAGCCTCTGGTTTATGCGCATTATGTCGACCAGCTTGTGGGTCAGGTCGTCCTCGCTCCTCTCTCCCGATTCCAGGGTTATCGACGGCCTGACGTTTACCGGCGGGACCAGGAGCACGGTTATGACGAACCATTCAGGCCTGGTGGCGATCGGGTCCATCCCGAGGAGCCTGAGGTCGTCGTCGCTGATCTTGGACAGCCAGTCCCTTATCTCGTCCGCCTTCATCTTGTTGGTGTCTATGTAGAAGAAGGTGGGCCTCTCGAGCTTTATCTTCCTCTGCAGCGATCCGCAGTGCGGGCATTTCTTGACCGACTTGGGCTTCTTTATCTTCCCCTTCCCGACCTCCTCCTCTATGGTGCTCAGCACTGTCGCCTTGTCGGCCTCCTCGCTGGTGAGCAGCTCCGCGACCTTCTCCTTTACCTCCGCCGCCTCCTTGGGCGTCGCGAGGATCCTGTGGCACTCATGGCATGTGGACTGCAGCAGCGAATATATGGTCTTGGCGAACTCCGGATGAATGACCGGCCTAACGAGCTCTATGTGGCCGAAGTGGCCAGGGCATGTCTTTATCCTCCCGCCGCAGGTCTTGCACCGCAGGCCGGGGTCTATGACTCCCAGCCTCTGGTCGATCAGGCCGCTGTCTATCGGGTACCCCTCGTCGTTGTAGGTGTCCGGCACTATGAGCCTGGCCACGCTCATCTTCTTTATCTGCTCTGGGGAGATGGTCGTGAATTTTATGTATTGGATACTTTCGGCATGCATTGAGCATCACTCTATGTTTATCTTTATCCTCGGCAGTACGTGCAGCGACTTGACCTCGTCCAGCAGCAGCTTGAAGCCGTAGCTTATCTCCACCTTCTCGAGCTCGTTCTGGCCGCAGGTCTGGCAGGTGGGCTGGTTCTTGATGTAGTCGTAGTAGCCGACGTCTCCGCAGTTCCTGCAGATCCATACGTCCGCCTTGTCGGACTGGTCAAGCATGCGCTCCTTGAGCAGCAGGCTGGCCCCGTGGCCGACCAGCGTGTCGCGCTCCATCTCTCCGAACCTGAGGCCCCCCCTCCTGGGCTTGCCCTCGGTCGGCTGGTGCGTCAGTATCTGCACCGGCCCCCTGCTCCTCACCTGGAGCCTCAGGGCGACCATGTGCATCAGCCTGTTGTAGTAGACCACGCCCGTGAATATCTTGGCCTTGATCTTCTTTCCGGACCTTCCGTCGTAGAGCTCCTCGTCCCCGAACCTGTCGAAGCCGTAGTTCTCCATTATCCCGCCGTACTCGTCCACCAGCGTCCTCCCCTCCGTTGAGAATGCGGTGCCGTCCATGTGCTTGCCGCTCAGTGAACCCACCTTGCCGCCCAGCATCTCGAGCATGTGCCCGAAGGTCATCCTGCTCGGGAGCGAGAGCGGGTTGAGGAGCAGGTCCGGCACTATGCCCTCCTTGGTCCTCGGCATGTCGTTCTCGTCGACTATGAGCGCGACTACCCCCTTCTGCCCGTGCCTGCTGGCGAACTTGTCGCCTATCTCCGGCACCCTGGGGCTCCTTATCCTCACCTTGGCGATCTTGGTCGCGCTGGTGGTCTCGCAGAGGAGCACGTTGTCCACGACTCCCTCCTCCCCCGCCTTTAGCGTTATGGAGTTGTCCCTGTTCTTCTCCTCCCCGACACCGAAGCTCGTCTCCTCCTCGAGGAACCTCGGCGGCGAGACCTTCCCTATGAGGACGTCGCCCTCGGTGACCTGGGTCTCGCTCTCTACTATGCCGTCCTCGCTGAGCTTCGAATAGGCGTGCTCGCCCAGGTAGCTTTCCGTCGTCGGGGGCGGGACCTTGAACCTGTCCTGCTGGCTCCCGGGATACCTCCTCTCCTCGTCGGAGTAGGTCTTGTAGCTCATGCTCCTCCCGAGCCCCCTGTCGACCGCGCCCCTGTTGAGGACGACGGCGTCCTTCATGTTGTAGCCGTAGTAGGTCGAAAGGGCGACCACCAGGTTCTGCCCGCTTGGATGGGTCCCTATCCTGAGGGTCCTGTAGGCCAGGCTGTCCACGATCGGGGACCTGGGGGTAATACATTATGAATGCGCGCGGGTCGTAGCGCCTGTTGAAGTTTATGGCGTAGAGCCCCTGGCTCTGCTTGGCGAAGTTCGATGATATCGGGTGCCTGCCGATCGAGTTGTACTCTGGGAAGACCGAGCAGTTCATCGTCAGCCCGAGCATCGACGCCTTGTCGATCTCGAGGTGCGTGGTCTTCTCGGTCATCTGGTCCCGGGAGAGCGCGACCCTCGCGTCCTCCTCCTCCTCGGCGTCGAGGTACTCTATGATTCCCCTCCTCACCAGGTAATTGTAATCTATCTCCTTGCTCTGGAGCCTCGCCTCCAGCTCCGGGGTGAACTTCGACGCCCCTCCTTCGACGACTATGTAGGGCTTCCTGGCGCGCCCCCTGTCGGCGTTTATGTGAACCTCGTTGAGCTTCTTCAGGTAGCTGACGTTTATCTCGCCCGATATCAGGCCAAGCCTCCTGTTCTTCCTGACCTCCTCGGAGAAGGCCCTGCCTGACCTTACCTCGGCTATGACCCTTCCGTCAAGGTACACCTTTGTCCTTTGCCCTCCTTCCTTGGCCAACATGAACACCTTATATCAGCTTCAGCTCCTTGAGCTTCTCCTCGAGGGCCTTGTGGTCGGCGCCGACCGTTATCTTGGCCATTATGGCAAGATACTTGGTCAGTCCGACGTCAGTTCCCTCGGCTGTTTCGCTTGGGCAGAGCTTGCCCAGGTATGTCCCGTGCACGTCCCTCGCCTTGTAGTGGGGGTGCTTCTTCGAGAGGGGCGACTTGACCCTCCTCAGGTGGGCCAGCGTCCCCGTCAGGTTGACGCGGTCGAGCACCTGCGAGATGCCCGTCTGGCCGGCCGGCCAGGATCCCGTCCCCATTGAATACAGTATCTTCCCTGTGAGCGCGTCAGGATTTATGTTGGTCCTGACGCTGAGCTTGCGGCCCCTTGCGGTCGTCCTCTCGACGTGGTACTTTATGTCCTTTATGAAGAACTTGAATGCGTTGTTGAACAGCTCCTCCATCAGGTCCCCTGCGAGCTTGATGCGCTTGTTGGCGTAGTGGTCCTTGTCGTTGGCCTTGGCGTATCCGAAGGCGACGAGCGAGCACCTCTCGGCCATCCTGAGCAGGTAGGCGGCCTTGTCCGCCCTCACCGCCGAGTCCGACCCCAGGTGCGGGAGTATGTAGGTGTCGAGCTGTATCTCGGCCCTCCTTTTCTGGTACTCCTTGGTCTGGTTCGGGGCTGCGAGCCTGCCGAGCTCCATGAGCGCGTCGGATGTGCCCATCTCCTTGGCGGAGCTGAGGTCTATGTTGAGCAGCATGTCGTTGGCTACCTCGCTGCGGTCCATGCCCGCCGCGATGTCCTTCGGCTTCATGCCGAGGGCGCTGAGTATGAGTATGAGGTCCATCCCCTTGGTCACTGTCGGGAAGAGCACCTTGTATATGCCGTACTCGTCCCTGGTGACGCTGCAGCGGGCCCTGAAGTTCATGGTGGTCGAGAATACCTTGCTCACCACCTCATGACCCCCCTCCTTCGTGGTTATGATCCTGTTGGGCGCGAGGTCCTCCGTCCCGACAAGGACCCTTTCGGTCCCCTTTATTATGAAATATCCGCCCGGGTCGTCCGGATCCTCCCCCTCGCTGGCGAGCTGCTCCTTTGCCATGTTGTGCGTGTAGCAGAGGTCGCTTTTTACCATGACTGGTAGCTCGCCGACGAACGCCTCTCCGGCCGCGTCGCGCTTCTCTATCCCGCTGACCACGGGGACGTAGGTCAGGTACATGGGGGACGCATAGGTGAGGTTCCTCGATATCGCCTCGTTGGGCATTATCTTCCTGGTGGAGCTGTCCGACTCTATTATCATCGGCTGCTCGACCCTTATGCCCGTGAACTTTATCGCAAAGTCCGATACCTCGGGCTCCACCATGTTGTTCGACTCGACAACCTTGTGGATGCCCATGCGCGCGAACCTGTTGTAGCTCTCTATCTGCTGCTGGACCATGGAGGTCGTGGACAGGTAGGATTCGAGCAGGTTGTGTCCATTGTCAGCCATTTTCGCACCGGTTTTTCAGCCTTAATCCTTGACTACGAGCCTGTAGTAGACGTAGCTTCCCGTCGGGTCCTTCCTGCTCACCGCGATCAGGTCGCCCGGCTTGGCCTTGAGCTTCAGCGCCTGGACATCGCTCTCGAGGATCCTCGGGAACTTGTCAAGGCTTATGTTGTACTTCTTTGACACCTTCTTGGCCTCGCTCTCGCTGAGAATTTCATGTTTGGGTGTGAGGTTTGGGGTATCGACCAAGCGGTTCACCGAGCGGGGAGCACTATAACGGCTCGCTTGAGTGTTATAGGTAGGTAGATATAGAACAGCAACTAATAAATACCTTGGGATTTTCCGTATTTATGGAGGTATAGGGGAAAACGTGTCCCAAGCTTTATACAGAAGGAAAAAGAGAGGGGAATTTGGCCCGTGTGGGGCCAACCGTCCTATTACCTGCCCCTCCTGAGGCGGTATAAATGCCTGCCGCCGTATATGTCGAATGTCACGATGCAGGCCACGCCGTTCACATAGACCATAGGGTAAGAGGCACCCGATACGACAACCACAGGCCGGGGCGCCGCATAATAGACCTGGGGAGGCGGGGTGCATACCACAGGGGCATAGTAGCAGGGAGAGTAGGATCCTGCAGCTATTGTCACTGGCCCTATCTGTGCAGCAATAGCTGGGAGGCCAATGCTTATCCCGAACCTGAGGCCGCCCCTTGCGGCCGCATTTTCTGGGGACGAAACAAGCAACGCCGCTGCGGTAAGCGCCGTAGCGACACCCACTTTAGTCTTAGTCATGGACATATTATCAACACCATATATGCCGCTCTTCAAATACTTATGCGTTGCTATGGCCCTTGACAGACGTCAAAGCCTGGGGAAAAGCGCTTACGCTAAGGATCGTAAAAAAGAAGAAAAAGAGAGGATTTACATCCTCTCCGCTGCAAATCCTGCCCACCCTATCAGGAAGCCCACTATGGTTATCCAGAGAGCCATGCTTCCGAGAGGTCCTACCGTCAGCGCGACCAGCGCGAACGATACCGCCGTGACGAGCTTCCCGCCCATGCACATCGCGGGGTTTACCATCTCCGCCAGGCTGCTGAAGAAGAGGGCTATCGAACCCAGTAGCGCCGCCGCCACGAGAAGGGGTACCCAGACCGTTCCGGATACGTAGGA
This sequence comes from uncultured Microcaldota archaeon, assembly GCA_963799075.1. Taxonomy (GTDB): domain Archaea; phylum Micrarchaeota; class Micrarchaeia; order Micrarchaeales; family Micrarchaeaceae; genus JAJYUY01. The sequence goes on from CAWCVI010000001.1 coordinate 16,692, forward strand.
GCCCCACGTGCCGCTGCTTAGTCCCGACAGGACTACGTACAGGAAGAACAGGCTCGCTATAAACTTTAGCGCTGCGCCCGCCTTATTGCTGTCTTTTTTTGCCATTTAAACCACCTTTCCGGTAGACTCTGCAGAGCTAACGTTTAAAAATCTATCGGCAGGGGGATTGGAGGCCCTGGCCGGAACTGGAGGGGGGGAAGGGAGAAAAAGAAAGAAAAAAGGAAAGAACGCCTTTCCTTTCACATCTTTGCCGCCATGGCGCCTATGTATGTCAACACGAAGGCGCCGATGACCGCGTAGAACCAGGAGCCGCCTGCGGTCACTATGACTGAGGTGATTCCCTCAAGCATGATGAATTTCCACAGGACCTTTCTCATGTCCTTGCCTGATTCCTTGCCCGCTATTGTACCTATGCTCAGGAAGAACAGGCTTATCGAGCCTATCAGGGCCACCGCCGCGATGAGCGGGGTCAGGAACTGCGCTGCGCCTAGCCACGAGCCGATAGCGCCGGCTGCACCCATGCCGTTGTACCACGTGAACAGCACGTAGAGGTACGCCAGCGATCCGAGTAGCAGCAGGACACCTCCCGCCGCGGCCGAAGAGTTTTTCTTAGCCATTTAGACCACTTATCCGATAGACTCTGCAAAGGATAAGCTTAAAAGGCTATTCCCGGGGTATGACGGTTGGTAAAGTGGTGGGCCGGGCTTCATCTCAGCTCGTAGGGCCGGCCGCGCCACACTATGCGCTTCGCGAAGGCCGAATGGACCAGGTTGTAGGGGTAGACGAAGCACACGAGAAAGCAGGCGGGCAGGATGAGGGGGTCGGGGCTGCCGGACCTCTGGTAGGCCCTGGCCACGTAGAGCGCGAAGGGCAGGAGCAGGATGGCGAGCCAGCCGTTGACCGACAGGGATAAGGCCACGGCCGAGACCAGCAGCAGCAGGCTGGCGGAGTAGTAGACGAGGCCCAGGTGGAGGAGGCGGCGGTTCCCAAGCACAGAGAGGGCGGCCTGGCGGTTTGACCACTCGATGAAGCTGCCGGCGCTCTCCCTGCAGTCCACCACGGGCCTGGCCTCCGGGACATAGGCGATTCCCAGGCCCCTGTCCCTGCAGAGGCGGGTGAGCGCGATGTCGTCCGAGACGCTTTCGCTGAAGAGCTCGAATCCCCCCTTCCCGAGGAGATCCTTCCGGAAGAGGAGCGTGCCTCCCCACCCGAAGCGGGTATTAGGATTTTCCATCAGGCCCAGCCCGACGAAGCCCCAGACCTGCTTCGCCCTGGACCAGAAGCCGCCGAGAGGGTTGAAGAACGGGAAGGCGGTGGCTATGCCGGTGTTGCCGTCAAGCGCGGAGGCGAGGCTGGAGAGCCATCCCCTCTCCGCGGTGACATCGGAGTCCATTATGCAGTAGGCGTCGTAGCCCCTGAACTTGGCCATGGCGCTGGCAAGGTTCTTCACCTTTCCGCTGCAGTTCCTGCACTTGAAGTCGCCGATTATGTATCCTATTCCAGACTTCCTTATCGCCGCGAAGGCGGGATCGCCTTTGCCCTCCACGATCGCGACCGCCCTGTAGTTCGGGTAGTCCTGCACGGTCGCGTTCCGCAGGTTCCTTTCCAGCCCGATGTCAGTGCCCTTGCAGGGCACCATCAGGAGTATCCTCGGCTTCTTCTCCGGCTTTTGCCTCGGCGCGTCCCTTTTCGGGATCAGCCCCAGTATCCCGGAGTGCCCCAGGAAGAGCCATATCACGAAGAGAAAGATTATGTAGCATATTAGGAGGACTCCCATTTATGCACCTAGAGCACCGATTCCAGGGCCCGGTTTATCGCCCTGGCCTCCCTCTGCGTCAGGACCCTGTGGCGGTCGGTCTTGCGCAGCTCGCTTGGCAGTATGAAGAACCAGCCCTCCCTGTTTATCCTCCAGGCCACGTAGATGGGGAAGCTGCTCCGCGCCTGCCACTCTTCCAGCTTCTGGTACTGGGCCTCCTCGATGGACAGCCCCGCCTTGTATCCCGACTTGCACTCGAAGGCGATGGCGCGGTCGCCCTTCAGCACCACTATGTCGGGGCCGAGGGCGTTGACCCCGCTTCCCGCGGCGCGGATTACCGAGTAACCCCTCGCATAGAGGTCGTTGAGCAGTTCCCTCTCGGCGCTTGCGCCCTTCTGGTACCCGGTCATCCCAATCCCTTTTTGCCAATCGTCTTTATCGCATTTTCGCAGGCCGAGACTATCTCTTTGGATTTTGGGAGCAGGCGCTTTGCCCTTCCCTCAAAGTCCACGTTTTGGAACCTTTCGTCGAATCCATAGCCCACAATGGGCCGATAGCCCAGCAGTGAATTGAACGTTGCAATGTAATCCTGCAATCCTTCCCTGAAATCTTTGGGCAGCTTCCCGCTTCCCGAGAGGTATTCCCTTGCTACGTCAGTTATGTCGTGCACCTTGGGGAATTCTATGTTGAGGGACAGTAGGACGGCCTTGAAGGCTATCTCGACCGACATTTCCATGGCGTATAACGACTGCTCAAACAACCCCATCTTTGAGCTCATTTCGGCTGTATCCAGCCAGTCCTTTGAAACCTCGATGGCGGTTTTTACCATGTGATTACCTCGGCGCCTTTCACGACTTCGCGCCTGTGCTTTTTCCATTTCATCGAATCAATGAATTTAGATACAGCGTTTGCCTTTTCATATAATATTATACCGTAGTCCGCAAGGTCAAAATAGAACGGCTTGAAGGTCTTTGCGTCTTCTCTGTCTAGCACTATGGGGCTTAGCGAGTGCGGGACGCTCAGCTTCATCAAGGATATGGCTTCGTTGCTCAGGGCTCCCTTGATGGACATCACCTTTTCAAGGACGTCGAGTTTCTTTGATTTTGTGAAGATAGCCAAGTCTATATCGCTGTCTTTGTTGTATGTCCCTTTTGCCACTGAGCCAAATAACAGTATTCCATCAATCCCGTCCAGCTCGCTTATCTCAAATGCTGCCTTCTCTATGTACCTCTTCAGCCTGCCGTCAATTGGGGAAAGCTCAAGCCTTCTCCCTATCAGATCCAGTATCAGATCCTCGAAACTCAGCTTTAGCCCGGATTTCCTGCGCATGGCCTCCTTTGCCGAAGCTAGTTTGGCGTAGCTATTCGTGTCGAGCATTATCGTCTTGTACCGCATGAATGGTATTATGGATGGCAAGGTATTTAAATATTTCTATAGAATTTTTCTATAGAATTATAGCGTCCTCTGCGGGGTGATCCCCCTCCTCGGCTCCCTGTCCATCCTCTCCTTTATCTGCATTATGTTGTCCCTCATGCGCTTCTCCCTAATCCTCGATATGAAGAGGTAGGTCTCGTCCTTGGTGTTCCTCGCCACTAGTATGAATATCCTCCCTAGCTTCATCCTGCCCGCGCGGCCCTTCCTCTGTATGTTCCGTATCTCGTTCGGTATCGGCTCGTAGAATATGACCGCGTCGACCGCAGGGACGTCCAGGCCCTCCTCCCCTATCGATGTGGCGACGAGGACACTGAACTCGCGGTCCCTGAAGGCGGCGAGGATCGCCTGCTGCTGGGCCTGGCTCAGCCCGACTCCCTTCCCGACGAACTCCCGCGCCGCGATGCCGTTGGCGTTCAGCACCTTCGCAAGCATCCTCGCCGTGGAGCGGTACTGGGTGAAGAGGATGACGTGCTGCCCCCTGAGCTCCCGCTTCAGCAGGCTGACCGCCATCCCGACCTTCGGGTGCTCCTCCCCTCTCTCGAGCGCCTCCCGGGCGAGCTTGGTCGCCGCGATGACGGACTCGTTTGCGAGTATGTTCTTGAGTGCCCTGCTCTTCTCCTCCCTGGCCTCCAGGGACTCCAGGTAGCTCACGAACGGGTATATCCCCTCGCTGCTGAGGAGGTCGTAGGCGTGCGAGAGGTTGAGGACGTAGACGTAGTCGAATATCCCCATGAACTTGTAGTTCTTCGCCTCGATCCCCCTTATCGCTTCCCCTATCTGCAGGAGGCGCCCCTTGGGCAGGGTCTCGAAGTTCTTGAAGGGGCTGAGGCCGTGGGTGTAGAGGCTGTTCAGGTGGCGCTCTATCACCGGTTTTAGGTGGCCGAGTATGGCGTTCATCGCCGGGCTCTTCTCGACGGTCACGACGTCGACGTCCTTGCGCATCACGTACTGCTCGACGTCCAGGTCCGTGCTTATCCTTATCTCGATGTTCTCTATGCCGAGGGTCTCGATCAGCGCGCTTATCTTCTTCCTGTCGCTTCCCGGCGATGCGGTCAGGCCGAGCGTCTGGACACCGCGCACCTTGCATTCGTCGGCGATGTAGGTGTAGGCGTACCTCCCGACCGCGCGGTGGCACTCGTCGAAGACGACCACCCCATAATCCTCGAGGTTTATCCGGCCGTTCCTCATGTCGTTGGCGACTGTCTGGGGGGTTGCCGCGATTATACGGGCGCCCGCCACCAGCTCGGCCCTCTTCCCCTTGCTTATGCTCCCTGTGAGCAGCAGGATGGACTCCTTGCCAACGTTGAGCATTTTGGTGAGCGACTGGAAGTGCTGCTCGCTGAGCGGCTTGGTGGGCGCGACTATCAGCGCCCTCTTGCCCTCGTGGAGGGCCTTGGCGATCGCGAAGACGGCGATTATCGTCTTGCCGAGGCCCGTGGGGAGTATCACCAGAGTGTTCTTGCCCGAGTAGGCGCTCTTCACGATGCTTATCTGGTAGGCACGGGGCTCCACCACCGACGTATTCACGAGCCGGTCGTAGGGCGCGAGGTCTGACCAGGAGACTGCCATGGCCGCATTTCTCAGAGGCCTTTATTATATATTGTTGTTTTATATCTATCCGCAGAAAGGTTATCGCGCCGCAATAGCTCAGTGGGAGAGCGGCCCGCTGAAGTAAAACCCCAAAAGGTTTTATCAAACCAGAAACGGGCAGGTCGCAGGTTCAAATCCTGCTTGCGGCAACCTTAGATCTTGAGCCTTGACGCCTCCCTGTCTATCCTGTCCAGCAGCAGAAGCCTTCCCTTCCGCGTCGTGACGTTGTACCTCCTGGGGTCGAAGGAAAATCCAGACGCGTGGGGATGCCCGCCCCCGCCCAGGGCCTGGGCCAGCGGGGTGATGTTGCTCTTCTTGCTCCTCATGTTGCCCCTCTTTGCGTCGAGGTTTATGAAGATGCCGACGTCCCTGCCGCTTTTCTCCATTATGTGATGGCATGCGTTTGTCGACTGCAATGAGTTGGAGAACCCCACTGCCATCTTCCCGCCGATTAGGCTCAGGTCCTTCACCATCTCCCTTATCCGCCTTTTGCTTATCTCGTTGAATTCTCTCGCCTCATCAACGACATCTTTGTTCGTGAATCTGCCGCCCGCCAAGGCCTTTGCGAGGGCAACAAGCCTCCTCTGCGACTCTCTGCTTGACTTGGTGTTGTACGAGGCTATGCCCATCGCGTATGTCTTTATCAGGCGCCTGGTCCTCCTGCCCCTCTGCGGGAGGGCGAGGTCCGAGATGTGGCAGACCCTCCTGAACTCCCTCACGAACTTCCCCCTTAGCTTGAGCTGCCTGATGGTTATGTCGGACGCACACTCGTTCCTCTCGCCACATATTATCGTGTCGCATTCTGGTGATATCGCCTTTACCGCCTTCCTGCTCCAGGGATGGTGGTCGAACCAGAATATCTTTCCTCCTCCTTTTTTCACCGTTTTTATTATGGAGAGGAAGGTCGTTATCTTGCTGTCGTTGGCGCCAAGGTCTGTTATGAAGAGGTTCGTATCCCTCGGCTTCCTCTTCCTTATCTCCCGCTCCACTTTCTTCAGCGCCCCGTCGCTGTAATCGATGAAGAATATGTCGGCCGGCCTTATCCGGTATTTCGTAAGTAGCATCGCCGCGGCGCCTATCCCGTCTATGTCGGCGCAGTGGCTTATCACCATTGTCTCCATTGGATCAGCTATAATCCGACCCCAACTAATTTAGAGATGCCGCTTTGCCGAACAAAGCAGGTGGCTTTTTATAGATTAATAATGCAATCATTCCTGTGGGTAGATGAAGATGCGTTATCTTGTTCCAGGCATTATGCTGGCAGTCATGCTCGCCTCCGTCACTGGTGCTGCATTTGTCGGCTCGGCCTCGATAAGGGCCCCGGCCGTCATAGTATACAACAACACGGGCAGCCTCACCACGATATCCCTCACGATAACGAACGGCAACGGGACCGTCAGCTTCACCAACCCCTCTGCGGTGGCCAACTCGACGCATGATTCGGCCTATGTCGCAGCGCGGTATGGCTCTTCCTACGCCGGCAGGAACTTCTCCAGGTACAATTTCGTTTATACCGTCACTGATTTGGGCAACAACGTCTCGGGGCCCAGCGCTGGCGCGGCCATGGCCCTCCTTGCGGTGTCGGCCTTTAGGGGCGTGGCGATGAGGCCCGACTTCACCATAACAGGCACGATAAACAGCGACGGGACCATAGGCCAGATTGGCGGGGCCATCGACAAGGTGGCGGCCGCTTCCGCGGCCGGGCTCGACCTTATCCTCGTGCCCTCGGCAGGGCAGGGCAGCCTGGAGCAGGGTGTATACTACATCGCCCAGTCCAAATATAGGATACCCGTCGTCGAGGTGCCGAACATGTCACAGGCCGCCGCCTACGCTTTCGGCAGCATGTCCGGGGTCGCCAACGAGGTAACGATGAACTTCAGCGCCAATTACAGGGCGGGTGCCCTCCCGCAGGCCCGGCTCGCCTGCTCGAACGGCTGCGACGAGTCTCCCTTCGCCGCCTTCACGAACTATACGATCAACATAACGCTGGCGCAGGCATCCGGCCTCTCCGCCCTGCCGGGATTCGGAACCGCGGGCAGCCAATTGACAGGAGTGGCGGGGCAGGCATCGATGATCCACCAGAAGGGCTACTACTATATCTCGGCTGACATAGCCTTCCTCGACTACCTGGACGCCTTCTACCTTGGGAGCTACAACATGACCAGGGGCGGCGCCTTTGACTACATGCGGGACGTGCAGGCCGGATGCTCTAGCCTGGCCGCGCCCCAGCTCACCCTGGGCAACTACGAGTACGTGATAGGAGCCGAGCTTAGGCAGGGATGGGCGAACTACACGATAAACTCGACCCTGTCCGATTACAATGCAAGCGGGGCCACGGGAGACGACATAATCTCCTCCATGTACTCTGCGGGGCAGGCGCAGGCGTGGTGCGGAGCCGCCACCTTCCTGTACGGCTATCCGTACGGCGAGAGCGGGGAGCCCATGGCCTTCTCGCAATCGCTGGCCCAGGTCGCGATGGAGAGGATAAGCAGGGCTACCCCGTACCAGGGGATGTACCTGACGCTCGCAGGGAAGGCCTACAGGGAGGGCAACTACCCCGTAGCGATACTTGACGCCGACTACGCCTATGCGCTCGCCGCCCCGCCTCTGGGGTACAGCACCCCGGCCTCGCAGCTGATCAACGAGTCGGCGGACCTGGCGGTGAACTCCACCTACGGCTCCTGGGCGACGGAGTTCTCCAAGGAGGCGCTCTTCTACGCCTATGAGTCTTTCGCTTCTCCGCGCAATTCGACGCAGGCGCAGTCCTACGCCTACCAGGCCTACACCTCTGCCTACCTTGCGTCCCAGGTCAGCAACGACACCAGGAACATATACGGCGGCCTCGTCGCTGCCCCCCTTTCGTCGCCTTCCGCGGGCTCCGCTGCCAGCCTCAACGGCACCTCCGGGACGACGGCAGTCCGCATACTCGACACCCTGACGGTGCAGGTCCAGGATCTCACCGATATAGTGGGGATCATGCTGGCGCTGCTCCTCGGCTGCATGACCATGGTGGTCATCCTGGCGCACAAACTGATAGTGATTTCGGCGAGGCTGAAGGGCAGGCGCAGGAAAGCAAGGTAGTTATACCTTTTCCGCCTTATCTTTAGCTGACATTAAGCTTAGGTGATAGTATAACGGCTCTACCAGGGAAGAAATGCTGCTCATGCGGGCATCTCACTAACGAGTACACGGAATTTGCGTGCCCATCGTGCAAGAAGGGCAGGATAGTCAGGGACAAGCACTGCAGGGAGATCTCCAACATATACAAGTGCCTGGAATGCGGATTCGAGGGGCCGTGATCCCATGGGCACGGTAGTGGCGATCTTCAGGATCTACCCCAAGGAGCAGGATCAGGTGGCCGAGACGCTCAACGACATAAAGACCAAGATGGAGTACAAGCCCGCGGACATAAGATCCGAGGAGGTTGCGTTCGGGATAAAGCTCATACGGGCGGCCTTCAAGTTCGAGGACAAGGAGATGGGGTCATCGAAGATCGAGGATGCGCTGAAGAAGCTCAGCAGCGTGGGCGAAGTCGAGGTCGAGGAGGAGACCCTCCTCTAGGATCTTTCTAGGCCGTTACCTTTATTGCTGCTGGCCTCTGATCCGAGCTCATGTCTCTTAAACAGATGAAATTGAAGTTTTTTATCCCCAGGTTATTCATGAATTTCGCAATGGCGGTGAGTGTAGTACGGTTATCTATTGCGTCATCAACAACTAAAATAGAGCTTTGAGAATGCTTTCTTAAAGTTTCGATGTCCCATTTGGTTGCGTACACTTCTCCAGGTTTATAGTAATTTTCTTCGGTGGGTTTCCTCGTATACCCTAAAAATACGAGACCATGCAACATATTTCTTTTCTTTAGGTGATCATATACAAAAGCCCCGGGTAGGATCCCGTCAACCATGATTGGGACTACCAATTGCCTTTCTTCCTTGATCATTGGGAGCATATCATTCATTTCCCTATAGACTTGCCCGAATTTATGGGTCGGCGTGGTGGCTGTTATTACTGCCCTGGGCGGATTGGACCGATAGACCTCAAAGATGTTTCTTATGGCCTTATGGTGTTCCTGTCTTTCATCCAAACTCCTTGAGGGGTCAAAAACAGTGTACCAGATTAGCCTTACTAAGGGAGGATAACAAGAGGGTTTTATGCGCTCAAATATGCCACTGTCTTCCTTTCGAACTAATTTGTAGAGTTCCCTTTTTACTTGAAGGTTGACCTGTTTTGTTCCTTCGCCCAAAGAAAGCATTTGACCAGGTATGGTATCACTGTTTACACCTCACCTTATCCAAATATATCAAGCTTTCGAGCATCGCCGATCTGGATTGAGCCATGGCGGGTGCGTGGGTGGCCAACCAACATTAATAGCCCTTTTCGGCGTAATATCTGCTAGGGGGGGTCTGCCATGATAGAGTCCGTCGAGCTCACGAACTGGAAGACGCACAGACACACCACCATGCGCTTCCAGCGCGGCGTCAACGTCCTCATAGGGGTCATGGGCGCCGGCAAGAGCTCGGTCATGGACGCCATATCCTTCGCCCTCTTCGGGACCTTCCCGGCCCTGAAGTCCAAGAGCGTTTCCGTCAAGGAGCTCATAACGAGCCGCCCCAGGGAGGAGGATAGCGCGGAGGTGAAGCTCACCTTCACGGTAGGCACAGACCGCTACACGGTTTTCAGGAAGCTCTCCCGGAAGGACAGCAGCTTCGCGAGGATAGAGAAGGACGGCATCTACCTCCAGACCCAGGCGGAGCGTGTCAACGAGGAGGTGAGCTCGCTGCTCAAGATCGACTACGACACCTTCTCCCGTGCGATCTACGCCGAGCAGAACCGCCTCGACTACTTTCTGGAGCTCGCGAAGGGCGACCGGAAGCGCCAGATAGACCAGATGCTCGGGCTCGACAACTTCTCCAGGGCCGAGGAGAATTCCACTTCGTTGGTGAACAGCCTCAGGAGCAGGGTGAAGGAGGACGAGCAGACGCTGGCGCAGCTCGACGTGAGGCAGTACAAGGCCGAGCTGGAGAGGCTCAGCAGGGAGAGGGAGGGCCTTCTCGTGGAGCAGCAGCGGCTTTCAGAGGCGGCGGAGGAGGCCAAGGGGACGGTCAAGGTAGTGGAGTCGAAACTGACCGCATCAAAAAAGGAGCAGGAGAGGCGGAACGCGCTCACGAAGGAGGTCGAGGTGACCAACGGGAGGATTGGCACGATAAGGGCCGAGATAGCCAAGATAGGAGAGCGGAAGGAAAGCCTTGATGAGCTGGAGAAGGCCATCGCCGCGAAGAAGAGCGATTACGAGAAGCTTGGGAAAGAGGTCAGGGAGCTCAAGGCGAAGGAGTCGACTGCGATGAAGAGGCTCGCGGGGTTGGAGGCCGAACTTCGCTCCTGCGAATCGAAGATGAAGGAGCTTGAGAAGGCAAGGGGTTCGCTCGAGGCCTACCCGCTGTCCAGGGCAGAGGCGGAGCTTGGGAAGCTCGAGAAGGAACTCGAGGGCTGCACCAGCGCGGCGGCGGTATCGGAGAGCAGGATAGCGGAGGCGAAGAATGCGGTCAGGGAGCTCGAGAAGCACCTCGGCAAATGCCCCATATGCGAACGGGTGCTGGAGGATGACCTCAGAGTCAGGCTCGTGAAGGAGAAGAAGGAGGCCGTGGCCGCCGGCGAGGACAGCCTGAAGAGGGCCAGGATGCAGGCTGCGTCGGCCAAGGAAGGGGTAAAGAGGGCGAAGGAGCGGCATGAAAAGGCGGTTTCAGACTCGAAGCGCCTTGAGGAGTACAATGAATTGGCTCTATCGCTGCCGAAGATGAAGCAGGAGGCGGCGGATGAGAAAAAGCTGCACGACACTGCGGCCGCCCTCTATGAGAAGGCTTACGCCCAGGTCGAGCCCGCATCGAAGGAGGTGAACGAGATGACGATGAGACTGGACTCCGTCAGGAGGCGGGGGAGGTACCTGAAGGAGGTCGGAGAGCTTTCCGAGTCAGTGGCCCGGAAGGCAAAGGAGCTCGGATCGATAAAGGTCGACGACAAGGAAATAGACGCCCTCCAAAGCTCGCTAATGAAAGCCGGCAAGGCATTGAGCGAAGCCGAGTCGAAGTCCGAGTCGAACTCGAAGTACATGAAGAGCCTCGAACTCCAGATATCGGAGAAGGCCAAGGGCATATCGAGGGTCGTCCAGATAGAGGAGAAGGTGGAGCGCATGCGGGGGATGGTGTCGAACATGAACAAGTTCAAGTCCGCGCTGGTCGAGACGGAAAGCTCGCTGAGGAACAGGCTCGTCAGCTCCATAAACGCGCTGATGCAGGAGGTTTGGCTGCAGGTCTATCCCTATGCCGACTACCCGGCCATACGGCTCAACGCCGGGAAGGACGATTACCTGCTGGAGGCCGCGACCGGGACGCGGGAGGACGGCTCGGCGACCTGGGTGGACATAAATGGCATCGCCAGCGGCGGGGAGAAGAGCATCGCATGCCTGGCCATGAGGATCTCGATGTCGATGGTGATAGTGCCGAACCTCAGGTGGCTGATACTCGACGAGCCGACCCACAACATCGACGAGAACGGCATAAGCAAGCTGGTCCAGGTGCTGGGCGAGTCGCTCCCGAAGATAGTCGACCAGGTGTTCATAATAACGCACGACAGCGCGCTCAAGAACATCGGCGGTGCGCGGGTCTACCAGCTCGGCCGCGACAAGGGCAGGAACGAGCCGACCTCTTACACCGAATTGTGAGAGAACCGCTCCTGGCTCTTTATCAGGACCACCAGGACCAAAGCTTTATATAGTTATATTATAATAAATTATAATGTGATGTTATGGAAACTGTATTCAAAGTTAAAATAAGGAGAATTGGGAGTTCTTTGGGCGTTCTAATACCAAAACGGCTGATACAAAACAGAAAAATCAAGGAAGGGGAAGAAGTTGAGATTTCACTGCTTAAAAAAAGAAAAGAGCTTGTCGCTAGGGCATTCGGGATAGCAAAGGGCGCAAGGCCCTTTGTAAGGTATAATGCAGATAGGGTTTAGAGTGGTTTTGTGCTGCTGGATACCTCCGCTTGGATAGAGTTCTTTATAGGAAGCGATAGAGGCAAGCGCGTTAAGATAGTTTTAGACCTCGCCGAATGCTATACCAGTATAGTAACCTTGGCAGAGGTAGTTAATTGGTCATTAAAAGAAAAAAGAGACGCCAGGTCTTTAGTGAATATGATAAGCCAATTAAGCACTGTGATAAAAGTAGACGAGGATATAGCAGCCGTGGCGGGACAATTAAATTTCGAGAGAAAGAAAGCGAATAAAAAGTGGGGAATGCTCGATTCCTTTATTTTAGCTACGGGGATGATTTATGATTTGGCCATTTTAGCTAAAGATCCTGATTATAAAGACATTCCAAATGTTGAGATACTATAGCCCCAGTCATACCTTTCGCGCCTTAAGGGCTTCTTACCGATACTACGTAGACCTTCCGGGCTTCCAATCCTAGTCACTGGATTGGGTTGGCCGCCATTGCCTTCTGGCCGTAGTAGAAGTTGAGCTTGGGGTTGCTGGCGTTGGAGAACTTGAACTTTATGCCGTGCTTCTTGAGGACCTTCCGTATCTTCAGGTCCACGGCGCGCTTCGTCTCGTAGTCCAGGACTGACACGTCGAACCTTATCTCCGGGCCTCCCCTGCTTCCGCCCAGGAACAGGGTTATGGCATCCTCTGGCAGGCTGTCCTGCAGCGAGACCTCGATCTTCAGCATGGAGATGTCTGCCGCTGCCTCCTTCGGCATCTTGTCCAGGCTATACAGGTATATGTCCAACATGAAAAGGCCCATAGTATATAGGGCGTCCCAGATATAATAAGCAGCGTATTGGGGCTTCCGGTTGGGAGCCCGGGCCAGCTCAGAGCTCGCCCAGCTCCAGCGAGTCCTTGGGCTCCTCCCTTGAGGCGCCGGCCAGTATCTGCGGGCTCTTGACCCCTGTGAATATGCCCATGACCTCCACCTTTCCTGCGTAGGCCGGGTCTATCCTGGCGCCCCAGATAACGTTCGCGTTGGGGGCCGCCCTCTCGGTCAGCTTGGTGGCGATCTGGTTCGCCTCGCCCAGCGTCATGTCCTCGCCGCCCTTTATGGCGAGCATTATCCCCGTCGTCCCGTCGAAGTCGACGTCCAGGAGCTTGTTCCTGAGCACGCTCTTGACCACGTCCTCGACCCGGTCGTGGCCCTGGCCCTCCCCGACGCTTATCATCGCGAGGCCCCTGTTGGACATTATCGCCTTTATGTCGGCGAAGTCGACGTTTATCAGGCCGGGAGAGCTTATCGCCTCCGTGATGCCCTTGACGGCCCTCACGGCCACCTCGTCGGCAACCTTGAAGGCCTGCTCCATGGCCACGTTCCTGTAGACCTCGACGAGCCTCTGGTTGTCTATGACTATCACCGTGTCGGCGAAGTTCCTGAGCTCGTTTATCGCCTTCTGGGCGGTCTTGAGCCTCACCCTCTCCAGCGAGAAGGGGAATGTGACGACCCCGATCACCAGCGCGCCCTTCTCCTTGGCGAGCCTGGCTATTATGGGCGCCGCCCCGCTTCCGGTGCCCCCGCCCATCCCGGCGGTTATGAACACCATGTTGGAGTCGCCCACGGCGCTCTCCAGCGCGGCCCTCGAGAACTCGGCCGCCTTGGCCCCCATCTCAGGGAATCCGCCGGCGCCCAGCCCCCTGGTTATGGAGCCGCCTATGAGCACCTTCCTTATGGACGGGTCGAGGGTGTTGAGGTGCTTGCTGTCCGTGTTCACGGCTATGAGGTTCGCGCCCATGATTCCGCTCTTGGACAGCCTCTGGATCGTGTTCGATCCGCCTCCGCCCACCCCGCATACCGATATCCTTGCCTTGAAAAGATCAGCGTCGGCTGGGTTGAAGCTCAGTGCGCTGTCAATCAGATCCATCCCATCTACCCGCTTTACTATCACAGCCCTGATTTATAAGCTTTTAGCCTTTGGGCATGGGCAGGGGTAGAAGGTATTTATATCTTGTTCGCCCAACCTATTCTACCGGTTTCTCCGGATTTTATTCGTGATAGCAATGGCAAGAATCAGGCCGGCAAGGACGATGAGGACGCCCAACTCCCAGGCGTGGTCCAGGTACTCCCTCAAGAAGCCCAGGAAGAACTACGTGAGGGCGATGCCGAGGACCAGCCTCATAGTATTCAACATGGGCAACGCCAAGGGGGTCTACGACCTCGAGCTCCAGCTGACGCCCAACCAGCCTATCCAGCTCAGGTCCAACGCGCTGGAGTCGGCCAGGCAGGTCGCCAACAAGCACCTGGAGAGGGAGCTCGCCAGCGAGTACATGTTCAAGGTTCTGGTATACCCGCACAACGTGATAAGGGAGCATAAGATGGCAACCGGGGCGGGAGCCGACCGTATATCAAGGGGAATGAGCCAGGCCTTCGGGCGGCCGGTTTCGGTCGCTGCCAGGATCAGGGAGGGCCAGCCCATCTTCGTCATAAGGACCATGAAGGCCAACAGGAACGTGGCGGTGGCGGCCTACAAGAGGGCCGCGTCGAAGCTGTCCGGCACCTACAAGGTGAAGGCCTTCCCGATAGCGGCGGCCTAGCCATCCGATCTCGTTTTAATCGGTAATCCTATGCGGATATTGCTGCAGTTCCCGGAGGGCCTCAAGCAGAAGGCGCTGGAACATGCCAAAAGGCTTGAGGAGGGGGGAGACGAAGTCTTCATCTCCGCATCGCCCACCTTCGGTGCCTGCGACCTGGCCCTGGACGAGGCCAGGCAAATAGGGGCCGAGAAGCTCGTCCATTTCGGCCACGGCGAGTTCCACAAGGTGGACTTCAACGTGGAGTACGTGCCCTACGAGATGACGGCAAGCCTGGACATACTGGGGGAGACGCTGCCCCTCCTGGAGAAACACAGGAGGATAGGGCTCGTGACAACGATACAGCACGTCCACCAGCTCAAGGACATAAGGAAGTTCTACGAGGCCAACGGCAAGACGGTAGTCGTAGGGAAGCCCTACGGCTTCGCGAAGGTGCCGGGCCAGATACTCGGCTGCGACGTGGGCAGCGCCACCGCCATAGACAGGGAGGTGGACGCCTTCGTCTACTTCGGGGGAGGGATCTTCCACCCGCTGGGGGCCGTCCTGGCCACCACCAAGCCCTTCGTGGTGGCGGAGCCGTTCGCCCGCAGGGCCGAGGTCATGGACGGCCACAGGGAGGCGGCCAGGAAGCGGGGCAGGGGAAGGGTGCTGGGCTCGCTCAATGCGAAGAAGTTCGGCATAATGGTGAGCACCAAGAACGGACAGCACAACATGGAGCTGGCGAAGCTCCTGAAGGGGAAGATAGAGGGGCAGGGATTGAGCGCCGGAATGCTGGTCGCCAACACCTTCGACTTCGAGTCGCTGGACAACATGCTGGAGTTCGACGCCTTCGTCAACACCGCCTGCCCGAGAATCGCGGTGGACGACCCCAAGCGCCTTAGGAGGCCGCTCCTGAGCGCCAACGAGCTGATGGAGGTCCTGAGGCTGAAGGCGGAGGCGAAAAGAGCTGATTCTGAGTCCAAGGTCTAAGTCTCAGGAAAATAAAAGAAAAAAGAAAAAGAAGAAATCGCCCTCATTAGGAGGACGACTTCACTGCCACTGTTGCTATCTTCACGTACTGCAGGGGCGCTGTGCCGCTCGTTGTCGTGTACCCAAGCCATATGGTTCCCGTGTATGCGGTTCCTATGGGCGTGAGTGATGCAACGGTAGCACCCGTCGAACCACTATAGCACTGTATCCCCGAGAAGGCATCTGTTGTGCCGCTGCTTATGGAAGCAACAGAGGTCGAGACAGTTGGGTTCGCCGTTGCTGCAGCACCGGTACTAGCTCCAGTGTTCGTGACAGCGTTGAATGGCGTAGTGCCTGTCGTGAAGCGAGCTTGCGCTTGATATGCAGGTCGCCACAACGTTATAGACAGAGTATCCTATTCCCTGCCCCAATGAGAACGACAGTTGGCCGGCGCTGTTTACTACCGGTGAGGTGCATGAGAATCCGGGCTGCCCTATGCATGAGGTGCCGAGCGACGCGCCGGCGTTGAAGACGTTCAGCGAGAACAAGGCCGCTAGAACGACAGCGATTATCAGAATCGCCCATCCGTATGTCATCAGATATTCCATAGCGCTTTGCGCTCTGAAATCTTTATTTCCTATTTTCATGGAAAGTTCACCATTCTGTAGTTAATACGATAGTAAGCTTTAAAAAGGTTGCTGACGATTCGGCCCCATCAGGATATTGCAGGTCCTGCCTCTTAAGCCTTCCCGGAAAAGTCATACCGGTGCTTTCTTGGAGGGCCGTTTTGTGGATGTGAAGCTGGGGATTTCGCTGCGCCCTGTCCTCATGAGGGACTGCCGCGACCTGCTTGAGGGCATCCGCGCCGGCGGGCTCTCCGGCTCTGTTCCTGGATCCGACCGCATAGTCAGCATCGGGGACGCGGAGGCCATGGTTGCGGGTCTGATGGGGAGGGCGGAGGCCGGCGAGGAGATTCACTTCTCCATCTGCCTGGAGGGGAGGGTGATAGGCATGTGCGCGGTATACAGGTTCGGGGAGGAAGGCCGCCGCAGCGCCAGGATAGGCTTCTGGATCAATGCTTCATACAGGAGGAAGGGGTACGGGAGGGAGGCGGCGGGGCTGCTCCTGGGCATCGCCTCCGGGCTGGGTGTCAGGAAGGCGTTCGCTTCCACGAAGGCCTCCAATGAGCCCTCCCTGCGCCTCCTGCGCTCGCTCGGCTTCAGGGATGAGGGAAGCCAGGGCGGGCAGGAGGGGGAAAGGCTGCTTTCGCTTTCGCTGCCAGAGGAAGGGAGGTAGCAGGGGCGGGCGGGAAGGCTCTCGTTTTTATACCTATACAGGCTAATTCCTCTGGGGTTTCATGATCAAGGGCTACGTGTATGCAGGCCTCGTGCTGCTGGCTGTCGGCGCGGTGGTGCTCTATTTGGTCTCCAGCTTCATAACCTCCGGCAGCCCTACCAGCATCGTCAACGTGACGGTCCTGCGCGGTAGCATCGGCGACGTCCCGCTCCGGGTCAACGCCACCGCGGTATCCATAATATTCGCGTTCGCCAGCAACACCACCAACATATACTTCCTCAACCAGTCCACATTCAGCGGGCTCTCCAGCTACCTCGGCGCCAACGCCTCGGGGAGCGGATACTCCTACGTATTGTCCCACAACGTCAACAGGAGCGACGTCTTCCAGGACAACAACAGCGCGATAAAGGAGGAATACCAGGTCTCGCCCAATGCCAGCGCGCCCAGCTACTACGTCTACGCCGTAATTGACAGCACGGACGGGAGCCCTTCCTACAATTCCGTGGTCAACGCGACGGTGGTCTACAAGTCCTACAGCTACGGGTCCTGGGTGACCAGGTCGGGCGAGGCCCTGGTGGGCATAGCGGCGCTAATACTCGGGATAGCGCTGCTGATATACGGGGCGCTCAAGAAGCCAAAGCAGGTTGAGATTGCGGATGCTCCGGCGGAGGAACCGAAGAGGAGGGGAAAGAGGAACAAGGGGTAATGATATGGACGAGCTCATGGAGAGGATCGCGGGGGAGATAACCCTTTCGGAGAGCCCCGGCAGCGCCATGAAGAAGTGGAGGGAGCTGTTCGGGATAACCCAGATGGATCTCGCCAGGCAGATAAAGATATCCACTTCCACCGTTAGCGACTATGAGAGCAACAGGAGGATGAGCCCCGGGGTCGGGGTCATAAAGAGGTTCGTAGACTCCCTTTTCCTGATAGACAAGGAGCGCGGCGGCACCGTGATAAGCGGGCTCTCGCGGCTCTCCACCAAGAGCGAGGAGAAGGACAGCTACTACAAGATACACGACTTCGCCGCCCCGATAAGCGGCGGGGACTTCAACAGGATAATAGAGGGCAAGGTGGTGGCCAACGCGGGCTACCTGGACGCCGTCAAGCTTTTCGGTTACACCAAGCTCGACAGCCTGCGGGTCATACTCGAGCTTTCGCCGTCGGAGTATCCGAAGCTCTTCGGCTCGACGACCGAGAGGGCCTTCATATTCGAGAAGGTCTCGACGGGCAGGTCCCCGCTGGTGGTGGTGAGGGTGGCCCCGATAAAGCCCAAGATAATAGTGCTCCACAACGTCTCAACGATAGACAGGCTGGCGATCAAGATTGCCCAGGTGGAGAAGATACCGCTGATAACCACCAAGCTCGACATCGACAAGCTCTACGACCGGCTCAGCAAGATATAGGGTTGTGGGTGACCACGGATTCAGAGATTGTGGTCACTTTTATGCTGCACTGACTCTTTCTTATGATTTTTCAATTAGCCTTTTTATTGCCCGGGTGAATTCGTCGATGTCGTCCATGTTTTTTGCCTGGCTGTAGGCATTCTCGTCGAGTTCGTTGTCCGCATAGGCATGGACAAGCAGGTTCCTGAACAGCCTCCTGGTTTTTATACCGTCTATTATGCGAGCCCCTATCGGTCCTTTGAGGTTTTCGAGCAGCGAATTCTCATCTCCGCTTAATTTTGGTTCTAGCCCCTTGTATACTAGGGAGAGGATATCGAATTGGGCGTCGCTTATCAGCTGGAGGTTCCTTTCGACCACGTTTTTTACGGGGAAGTCCGATTTGGAATATTTTTGGTGGGTGTCCGGAAGCGTTTTCTCTATCCTCTTCTTGTATTCGGCTATCATCAGCATTTTTTTCTTTATACGTTCGACATCCATCAATTCACCGATATCATCCTGTTGAATAGGTATTCGAAATCCGACCAACTTCTGATTATCTCTGCGCTTTTCTCGTACAGTGCCCCTTTGTCGGAGGCGCATAATATTTTTGACTCATTCAATACCCTTCTTTGCATGTCAAGGGGAAGATTGTTGAATATCACAACCTGCACTTCAAGGTTGCTTCCGGAGTTGGCCGCCTTAAGGTATGACATGAGCTTCTGGGCCGCATTTTTCTTGTCTTTCAGCACCAGCGCCACATCAATATCCCCATAGTTGGACTCTTTCCTAGCATAGCTCCCGAAAAGCAGCACCGCTTCCACGTCCTTGTCGGTTTTTGCCATTTCGACTATTGCCTGGAGCTTTCTTTTTATGCCATTCTCCCTGGAGATCCATTGTGCTATGGCCTCCTCGGCCGCGCTGCTTATGGAGCCCCTACCGTAACCGAACTTTGACATGGCCTGCTCCCTGAGTTCCTTGTCGATGGCATCCGAGATATATATCTTTGTTTCAGCCATATTATACCTTTAGGGATAAAGGTATTTAAGCTTTTGGTATGTTGGGGGAGAGAGCCTTAGCCATGACAGAGGGTTTGAGTTATTCTTCACTGTCGAGCCGAAACACAGGGGTTTTGAGTCGCTTATCTTCTCTACGACCGGCTCAGCAGGATATAGCCCTTTCATACACTTAGGCTGGAACCCGTGGTCATGTCTATGAACTCGTGCTTGTCGGTGCTGGCCCTGAATCCGAATCTTGGCGCAATCTGCGCGACGGTCTCCAGAAATTCTCTTGACGGAAAATCGTCTTCGAACCTGTCGACTTCGTCCCACTCATTCCGTGCGGGCCGGGAGGATACAAGAGATATTTTGGCTGCCATGGTCTTTCCGGTCCTTTGCCCTTCTATATGAAGTTCTACGCCCGTATCATACCCGTGGGTGCGTTTGAATGCGGCATCCAGCATATTGTACATCCTTATCCCGACGTCCACATACGCAGCGGTATCCAGGCCTGCGGTTCGCAGAAGGTGGCTGATGTTGGTGGGCGGAGAATTTCCGCGCTTCCTTTGATTGATTTTCTTCAGGAGATCACGACCATTGCGATGCCGATTTGCCTCATCCCCAGACGTCGGCGGACACCTTGCTGGCCGGGACGCCCAATGACGTGAGCGCGTCCCTTATCGCCTTCACGAACGCGAGCGGCCCGCAGACGTAGAAGCCCCTCTCCAGGAAGTCGGGGGCGTACTTTTTTACCATGTCGGCGTCTATGTGGCCGGTCTGCCCGGTCCATCCGTCGCCCGGCTGCGGCCTGGTCACCGTGATCACCAGCTTCAGCCCCAGGTCAGCGACGTAGCCGTTGAGCTCGTCCTTCCATATTATCTCCGTGGGGAACTTGGTGCTGTAGAGGAGGACTGCGTCGTTCCGCGAGCCCGTCACCCTTATGTGCCTGAGCATGGAGGTGAACGGGGCTAGCCCTGTCCCTCCCGCTATGAAGCATACCTTCTTGTCCGTCCTGGTGTCGAACCTGAACTGGCCGCTCGGGCCCCTCAGCATGAAGACGTCGCCTACCTTCGAGTCCACGAAGTGGGACCGCCCGATGTGGTCTCCGTGCCTCGGCTCCTTGATGACCATGAACTCCATCCCGGGGGTGGAGGGGTCGGAGGCTATCGAGAATGCCCTGGCCGTGTATCTCTTCCCGGAGGCGTCGAGGCCGGTTATCATCATGAACATGCCCGGCTCGAAGGGGCAGGGCTGGCCGTCCTCCGGCATGAACTTCAGGGTGAGGACCTCCGGGGTCTCGTCACGCTTCTCAGTCAGAACGTATTTCCTTTCGGTCACTGGTATTGCTGCCATGGAAGCACCGGTATTGGATTGTTAGATTGTTTGTTGTCAAGATTTAAAGGCTTGCAGCATAAATCCTGTCATGCATGTCCATTCGTTGTACAAGGCGCCCAAGGGCCTGCTCAGGATAGAGGCCGAGCTGGAGTCCGGGATCCTTTCCAGGGTTCGGATAACCGGTGACTTCTTCATGGTGCCCGAGGACTCGCTGCCGGACCTGGAGCGGCGGCTGGACGGAGTGAGGCTTGACAGGGAATCCGTGCTGAAGGCGGTCGATGGCTTCTACGGCTCGGGGGTGGAAACGCCCATGCTTGGCAAGGAGGACATAGTGAAAGCTGTTCTTGGTGTGGCCGGTGGAAGCTAGGATAATTCGGGAGGACTATCCGGACGACCCCTACAGGAACCTCGCGATGGACGAAGCGATATTCGGGGAGGTCGAGGCCGGCCGATCTCCGACGACCCTGAGGTTCTACAGAAACAGGAACGCCGTCATCCTCGGCTGCTTCCAGCTTGCGGAGGAGGAGCTTGATCTCGACTACGCGCGGATGAAGGGGATAAAGATCGCAAAGAGGTTCACGGGGGGCGGGGCCGTCTACCACGACATGGGGGACCTCAACTTCTCTGTCATATCAAGGGACTACTATGGGGTGGGGCTGAACGTGGAGAAGCTCTTCAGGATCATGATGGCCGGCTCCGTCTCGTCGCTGGAGCTGGCTGGGGTGCCGGGGCTGTCAGCGGGAATGAACGATGTCACCGCCCGCGGGAAGAAGATAATGGGATCGGCGGCGACCATGAAGAAGGGCGTACTCCTCTTCCATGCGGCCCTGCTTGTCGACACGGACCTCAACGAGCTCGCCTCGGTCCTGAAGGTGCCTGGGATAAAGCTCAAGGACAAGGGGATCGCCACGATACTCGAGCGCGTCGCGAACATAAAGGCGCTCTGCGGCAAGGGTGTCGAAGAGGTGGGAAAGGCCGTGATGGACGGCTACGCGAAGGAGCTCTCCTTCGTCTACAGCGAGGGCGGGCTTAGCGAAAGGGAAAAGGCGCTTGTCGATAGGCTGCATAGGGAAAAGTACACGAAGCCCGGATGGAACCTGGGCAGGGAGTTCATCCACCTGGAATAGGGATCCTGCAGAACCGCGATATGGCCCCGGCGACTATTTCAGGCTTTGTCCTATGGGGGACATGGCCTCCGCCGGGTATTATTAGCATGTCGCTGCCCTTTATCGCGGCTTGCATCTCCCTTCCGAACTTGAGCGGCACGAAGTCGTCGTCCTCGCCCCATATCAGGAAAGTCCTTGACGAGACCTTTGACATTGTATCCGCAGTTAGGGAGTGGCTGCCGAAGTTGCCGACCGCGCTGCGGATCACTCTCTCGTTCGCGCCTATCCTCACCGAGTCGGTTATCAGCTCTTCCATGTACTCGTCGCCCTTCTCGGTCTCCGTTATCTCGGCTTCCTGGGATTCAATGCCGGCGCTGTCCTCTATGATCAGGCCCGCTGTCTTCTGTTTGAGGGAATAGAGTATGGCCGCCCAGCCGCCGTAGGAGTGGCCGAACAGCATGGGCTCGGTCAATCCGAGGCTCTTGGTCAGCTCCTCGAGCATCCCGACCTGCACCATCACGTCGTATTCTATCTGTGGCGCGTCGGATCGCCCGTGGCCCAGCAGGTCGACGAGGTAGATGTCCAGGCCCTTGGGCAGGAACGGGGCCAGCTTGTTCCAGGTCTTCAGGTTGCCGCCTATCCCGTGGAGGAATATCATAGGCTTTCCCTGCGACTTCCTGCGGAGGTAGAATACCTTCCCGTTCTTGGTGTCGGAGAAGCCTTCCTCGAACCCTTCGAAGTCCATCGCATCATTTCTTTTGCTTCCCGGTGAAGAGGTGTATAGACCTTCCGAGAGCCAGCTCCGCCGCCTCCTGGACTGCCTCGCTGTAGGTCGGGTGCGGGTGTATAGTGTCGGCGATGTCCTCCACGTTGGCGCCCATCTCTATGGCGAGCGCCGCCTCGGCTATCATGGCGTTGGCATCGTCTGAGACGATCTCGACACCGACCACCGTCCCGTCGGCGTCGCAGGCGATCTTGACGAACCCTTCCGTCGAGTCGAGCGCGACCGCCCTTCCGAGCGCGGTCAGCGGGAACTTTGAGACCGTTATCCCCTTCCTCTCGCTGACGTTGCCCGCCAGCGCAATCTCGGGATCGGAGAATATGACGGCGGGAACGACCACGTTGTCGTAGGATGATTTCTGCCCGGCCGCGACCTCGCCGGCGACCACGCCCTGCCTTATCGCCTTGTGGGCTAGCATAGGCTCTCCGACCACGTCGCCCAGCGCGAGTATGTTCGCATCGGAGGTTGTCATCTTGCCGTTCACCCCGATGAATCCCTTTTCGTCGACTTTGACCTTGGTGTTCTCAAGCCCCAGACCTGCGGTGTAGGGGGAGAGCCCTATAGCGACAACTATCAGCTCGCACTCTATCTTCTTCCCGTCGGATAGGGTGACCGATTCCTTCGACTGCGAGGACGGTGTGGCTCCGGTATAGACAGCTATCCCGAGCTTGTCCATCTTCTTCCTTATCACTCCGACCGCCTCGCGGTCGAACTTGGAGAGTATGTCGCTCCTCGCGACTATGCTCACCTTCGTGCCCAGCTTGGCGTAGAGCGTGCCTATCTCGACGGCGACGTATCCGGCGCCGAGTATGGCCATCGACTTCGGTATGTAGTCCAGCATCAGCGCCTTCTTGTAGTCTATTATGCAGTCGCTGAACTCGAAGCCCTCCATCTGGATTGGCTCGGAGCCGGTCGCTATTATCGCCTTCTTGAACTCGAGCGTCACGCCGTCAGTGAGCTGGAGCGAGCTGCTGTTCAGGAAGGTCGCGGCCCCCTTGAACACGTCTATCCCGTTGGCCTTGCAGAGGTATGCGACCCCGTCCTCCAGCTTCTTCGAGACGCCCATCCTCCAGGCGTTCATCTTCTTTGCGTCCACGGTGGCGCCGGGCGCCGATATGCCGAACTTGTCGGAATGCGTCGCCTCGTAGTATATGTCCGCTATCCTTATCATCGTCTTCGAGGGTATACAGGCGTAGTTCAGGCAGTGGCCGCCGAGCTTCTCCTTCTCAACAATCGCTACGCTCATGCCGAGCTGCGCGGCCCGTATGGCTGCGACGTAGCCGCCCACTCCCCCTCCCACCACCGCCACGTCGACCTGTTCCGGAAGCGATCCCATTACCATAGATCTCACATCATCTCGAGGAACTCGGGGTCCTCCAGGTATTTCTTGAAGGAATTCCCGAACTTCACGGCGTCCGCCCCGTCCACCACCCTGTGGTCGAAGACGATTGAGAAGGGCATGACCTTCGCTATCCTGACCACGCCGTCCCTCACCACCGCCTCGTCCCTTATCATGCTGGTGGCGAGTATGGCAACGTCGGGGTGGTTTATTATCGGGACCGCGAGGTACCCGCCGCCCAGGCTGCCTATGTTCGTTATGGTGAATGTGTTGTCCCTCATCTCTTCCAGGCTTATGGTCTGGTTCCTCACCTTCTCGGCGAGGTTCTGCAGCTCCTTCGCTATCGCGATTATGCTCTTCCTGTCGGCGAACTTTATCACCACCACCTTCAGCCCGTCCGGCGCCTCTGCGGCTATGCCCAGGTTGTAGTACTTCTTCAGTATTATCTCCATGGTCTCGTGGTCGTAGCTGGAGTTGAAGTTGGGGTTCTCTTTCAGCGCGGCCACCGTAGCCTTTATGATGAACGGCAGGAATGTCAGCTTGACCTCCGCGTCCGCCTGGGCCCTCGCCTTCGCCCCCGACACCATTTTGTAGAGCGCCGTGGCGTCTATGAGGTCCATGTGGACCGCGGCCGGTATGCTTAGCGTCGCCTCCATGTTCCTCGCGATAGCCTTCCTCGTCTGGCTCATCTGGACCCGTTCTATGTCGTTCTGGTGCTGCTCCTCGAGGGTCTCGGAGAACTTCAGCACCGCTTTCTTCTGCGGAGATGCCGTAGAGGAGTGGACCTGACGTCGTTCTCGAGTATCCGCCCGCCCGGCCCGGTCCCCGTCATCGTAGAGATGTCGATGTTGAGGTCGCGGGCCAGCTTCCTCACGAAAGGCGTGGCCAGGGTCCCTTCGTGCTCGACCGGGACCGTCTTGTGCTCCTGCTGCTCCTGGGAGGCCGCCTGCCGCTGCGGGGCCGGGCTCTCCGTCGGGGTCGACAGGAGTTCCTCCTTCGTCCCCACCTGGGCGATCGTGTCTCCCACCTTCACAGTGGAATCCTCCTTCGCGACTATCCTCAGTACCCCGTCTATCGGGGAGGGCATGTTGACCACAGCCTTGTCGGTCTCCACCTGGAAGAGCGGCTGGTCCTCCTTGACCTCCGCGCCGTCCGCTACGAGCCACTTCTTTATGTGGCCCTCCGTTATCCCCTCGCCGACATCCACGAACCTTATCTCCTTCATCGTCACGCCTCCAAAACCCGGTCGATCGCCTTCGATACCTTTACCGCGTTGGGTATGTAATAGTTTTCGTATCCCGGGAACGGGTAGGGGAAACTGTGGGAGCCCACCCGCACTATGGGTGCCGAAAGCTCGAATATCGCCTTTTCAGCGATCCTTGCGGCCACCTCCGCGCCCACGCCGAATGTCGTCTGGGCCTCGTGCACTATGACCACTCTTCCGGTCTTCTTGGCGCTCTCGATAAAGGTCGCCTCGTCGAGCGGGTTTATCGTCCTGAGGTCTATTATCTCGGCCGACACGCCCTTCTTCGCCACCACCTCCTTCACCAGGGGCACCATCGTGCCGTAGGTTATTATGCTAAGCTTGTCGCCCTGCTGGACTACGCTGGCCTTCCCAATGGGCACCTCGTAGCTCTCCTCCGGAACCTCCTGCTTGAAGAGCCTGTAGAGCTTTGTCGGCTCCAGGAAGACCACAGGGTCGTCCATGTGGGCAGCCCTTATCAGCAGCCCCTTTGCGTCGTATGGGTTTGACGGCTCCACGACCATAAGCCCGCCCACGTGCGAGTATAGTATTTCTGGGCTGTCCGAGTGGTGCTCGAGGGTCCTGACACCCCCGCTGACCGGCGTCCTCACTATCATGGGCGCCGTGTACCTCGACCTGGTCCTGGTCCTGTACCTGGCCACGTGGTTTATTATCTGGTTGAAACCGCTGAGCATGAAGCCCGCGAACTGTATCTCGCATATGGGCCTTAGTCCGGATGCCGCCATCCCGAGGGCCGTGCCTATTATGGCCGCCTCCGCGAGGGGCGTGTCCATCACCCGGGCCTCCCCGAACTTAGCCTGGAGTCCGTCGGTCACCCTGAAGACACCGCCGTCCTTCCCTATGTCCTCTCCGAGGAGGACGACCTTCTCGTTCTCCTCCAGTATAAGCTCCAGGGCGTTGTTGAGCGCGCCTACCATGTTCATCTGCATAATCACACCTGGTAGAAGTCCGATGCCACCGCATCGTCAAGCTCCCGCTGGAGTATTGGGGGGATGTAGCTGTAGACGTGGGAGAACATCGACTTCGGGTCCGGCTTGAAGGTCTCGGACTTCGCCACCGCGGCGTCTATCGCCGTCTTTTGCTCAAATCTCATCTTCATCTCCAGGTCGTCCGTCCACATGGACTTCGAGATTAGGTATTTCCTCAGCCTCTCTATGGGATCCTTCGCCCTCCAGAGTGCGACCTCGTCGTCGCTCCTGTACTTCGTCGGGTCGTCGGCGGTGGTGTGCATGCTCATCCTGTAGGTGATGCATTCTATCAGGGTCGGGCCCGTGCCAGAGTATTCTATCGCCCCCTTCACCGCCCTGAAGACCGCGAAGGCGTCGTTCCCGTCGACCTGCACGCATCTTATCCCTGCTGCGATGCCTTTCTGGGCGAGCGTCTCGGCGGCTGTCTGGCTTTTCCGGGGGACCGATATGGCCCATTGATTGTTCTCTATTATCGCCACAAGGGGGACCTTGAACACCCCAGAGAAGTTCAGAGCCTCGTAGAAGTCGCCTTCAGAGGTCCCGCCGTCTCCCACGTAGACGACCGCGACCGCGCCGGTCTTGTTGTGTTTCTGGGCGAACGCGATCCCTGCGGCGTGCAGCACCTGGGAGCCGACCGGGATGCAGATCGGGAAACCCCCGACTTCCTCTGGTATGTAGTTGCCTTCCTCGAAGCCCTTTAGGCTCAGTATCGCTGTCTCCAGGGGCATTCCCCTTGCGAGGAATACGCCATGCTGCCTGAAATTCGGGACGAAGAGATCGCCCTTGCGCATCGCCAGAGAGGAGCCGATCTGCGTCGCCTCCTGCCCAAGGAGGGGAGCGTAGGTGGCGATGCGGCCCTGTCTCTGCAAACTCAACATCTTTTCATCGTAGGCGCGGGCGAAGCACATGTAGCGGTAGATCTCGGTTATCTTGTCGGGCGTCAGCTCCTTCGGGAGGAGCGCCGGGTCGGCGTTGCCGTTCTCGTCCAGCACCTGCAGGTAATCTATCTCTGCCTCGAAAACCCGCTTCTGCAACAAAACACCGCTTCCTATTCACTCGTAATCAATAAAATGGTTCGCTTGACTCCGAGAGGGTTTCCTGCCGTTACCTCTCCCCGTATTTCTGTAGGAAGGCCTGGTACTGCTTGAGCTCCGATTCGGGCGCCGACGGCTTGAACTGGCTTATCAGCTTCTGGATGTCGCTCATCTCTATCAGCATGTCCTTGCCTGTCTCGGCCGCCATCCTGAGCGCCTCGGTCTTCACCTCCCTGCATATGTTGCTTATGTCCGCCCCGGTGAATCCCTCCGACTCCCTGCCCAGCTCCGCCGTGTCTATGCTGCCGTCCGTGGGCGCGTCCTTGAGGTAGAGCTCGAACATGTCGGCCCTCTCCTTCGGGTTGGGCGGCCTGACGAAGATTATCTTGTCGAACCTGCCGGGCCTCAGCATGGCCGGGTCCAGCGCCTCGGGCCTGTTGGTCGCCGCCACGACTATGACCCCGTCCTTCTCCTTTATCCCGTCAATCTGCTGGAGTATCTCGTTGGTCAGCTGTATGGCCAGCTCGCTCGCGTACTTCCTCGCCGGGATTATGCTGTCCACCTCGTCGATCAGCACCACGGACGGGACGTTCTCCGCCGCCCTGTTGAATATCTTCCTCACGGCAGCTATTGCGCTCCTCGGATCCTCGGTGACGAGCTCTGAGCTGCTTATCTGAAGCGCGGTGACGTCCTTCATGCCGTTGAGTATCGACGAGAGCAGCATTGTCTTCCCGTTTCCGGGCGGGCCGAACAGCAGTACTCCCCTTATCGGGCTGACCCCGTACCTCTTGACCAGCTCTGGGTGCAGCAGGGGTACCTCGATGGCGTCCTTTATCGCCCGCTTCGCGTCATCGAGACCGACGACGTCCATCATGGTGGCGACCTTGTCCTTCTCGACGACGTTCTGGCCCAGTACCCTCCTCTCGAAGTCGATCTTGAAGTTGGCGTACTCCCTCAGCTGGGAGAGCGTCGCCGCCGGCTTGGTCTTCTTGACCGCCGTCATGAGGTCCTCCTGGGTTATCTCGAGGACCTTGTGCTCACGCACGGCCTCCTGGGCGACCTCCTGGGCTATGCTCTCGCAGACGTTCCTTACGTCGGCCCCGGAGTACCTCTCCGTGGCCTTGGCGATCACGTCCAGGTCCAGCCCAGCCGAGACAGGAAGCTTTGAGAGATACATCTTGAATATCGAGCGCCTGCCGCCATAGTCCGGGAGCGGCATGTAGATTATCCTGTCGAACCTGCCGGGCCTCATCAGTGCGGAGTCGAGAACCTGGGGCACGTTCGTCGCGCCGACCACGATCACCTTGTCGCTCCTCCTGAACCCATCCATCTCCATCAGTATCTGGGTGAGCATCGCCCTCCTGGCCTCGTCGACCGTGGAGCGCTGCCTGCTCCTCGCTATCGAGTCTATCTCGTCTATGAAAAGGACGCAGGGCTGGTTCTTACGGGCTATGCCGAAGACGTTGGAGAGCCTCCTCTCGGTCTCTCCCGGAGACGCAGATACCAGGTTGGACGCCTTTATCAGGTAGAATCCTACGTGTATCTCGTTGGCCAGCGCCTTCATTATCATCGTCTTTCCCGTTCCTGGCGGGCCGAACAGCAGGACTCCCCTGACGGGCTTGACGTTGTAGGCGCGCGACACTCCCTTCTCCTCTATCGGGAATATTATCGCGTCCTTGAGCTCCTGCTTCGTCGACTCGTAGTTCCCTATGTCGCTGAACTTCTCCCTGGTGCTCTCCGACGAGAGGTCCTCGAAGGCGTCGCCAAACTTCATCCTAAGATCTTCCTTCCTCACATCTAGGGAGTAGACGACATCCACGCCGCTGCTCTCGAGAGCGAAGAGGAAGACCAGGCCGACCGCGAAGCTGCCGATGCAGGCGAGCGCGCTTATGCCCGTGCCGAACGAGTAGGATATCAGCATGTAGGCCACTGGGTATATGGAGCACATCACGGCAGCCTCCGTGCCGTGGTACCTCGACCTGCTGCCTATGGCCACCATGTCGGTGAGGATCGCCCCTATGACTAGGAAGGCGGCGAAGAGCAGGTATTCCGCGGGCTGCTGCGCCAGCGGGGCGAATATGCCGAAAAAGGTGTAGGCGTCGTTGCCTATGACGTAGCCGCTCGTCGCGGTGGCGTAGCCGGAGCCGAGCCCGCCCCCGAAGTTGAGGAGGTTGAGGAGGGGGTGCGTTGGCGTAGTGTAGTTGGCTATCGGGCTCAGGAGCACGCCCGCGTGAGCCGCGGCCGGGTTATAGGGCACGTAGCCCGTGTTGGGTATCCCTGTGAGGCCTGACAGCATAACAATCCCGAGCACGGCTATCACCGAGAGCACGGCCGCCCTCTTGTGGCCGACTATGAGTATGGAGAGCATGAAGAACGGTATGCTGAGAACTGCACCCAGGACGGAGAACGGCAGGGATATGAGTATGTATAGGAATGCTATCGTGCGGTGGTGCATGTAGCCGTATATCATGGCCATCGACATGACTATGACGTATATCTCCGCAAGCGCAGGCACCTGGTACATCACCATGGGCAGTGACAGCAGTATCATGAATATCAGGCCGAGGAAGGCGTGCCTGAGGGCGGCGAAGAATATCAGCACCGCGAGGATGGCCGCTATCAGGACGGGGTAGGACGGCAGCGCCCACCAGAGGGACACGAATGCCATGACGATGAGCAGGGCGTCTATGAAGTTGTCGTTCTGCTTTATGTCCACAAGGAAGTCCTTCAGCCTGTAGAGGAAAAGCGGAGTGGTGTGGTATTTCCGTATTATCTCCTGGGAGACTATCGTCTTAACTTCGCGTTCGTCGTCCGCCTCGTTCCCAGCCATTCCAATCAGTATAATCCCACTCCTTAACTAATTTATATTGGTTGTTGTTTAAATAGTATCTACCCCGTTGTAGCTCAATGGTAGAGCGATCGCCTGTAGTCTGTGTTCCACACTCGTGGAGAGCGATAGGTTGGGTGTTCAACTCACCCCAACGGGACATTCGTGATTTGGATGAAGGACTGCATATTCTGCAAGATCGTGAAGGGGGAGATGCCGGCGTACAGGGTCTGGGAGGACGAGAGGTATGTCGCGATACTGGACCTCTTCCCGAACATTAGGGGGCAGGCCTTAGTTATACAGAAGAAGCACACGGACAGCTATGTCTTCGCGCTCTCGGAGGCGAGGATTGCAAAATTCATAAAGGCGGTGAAGAAGGTGGCCAACCTGCTCGAGCAGAGGCTGAAGGTGAAGAGGGTCCACATGGTCTTCGAAGGGACCGGCGTAAACCACCTCCACGCCAAGCTTTACCCGGCGGTGGGCTACGGGGAGGCGCCCGCGCCGCCCGGGTACGAGGTCAGGAGGTTCGACAGGTATCCAGGATACGTCACCAGCGCGGTCGGGCCGAAGGCGAGTGAGGAAGAGTTAAAAGAGCTGCAGAAAGAGATAACTAGCTGAAAAGAGGATTATTTTTAGTGCCTTGGTAATGTAGTGGTCTAGCATGCGACCCTGTCACGGTTGTAACCCGGGTTCGAATCCCGGCCAAGGCGTCTCACGTTTCCGTGAGTATCTTTATGAGCTTGCCCCTGTCGATCCCTTTCAGTATCTCCGGTGAGACCTCGACCGCCCGAAGTATCGACGCCCTGAGGAGCGAATCCAAGGTCCCGGCGTCGAACCAGTATCCATCCAGCTTTATCGCCTTCAGCTTCCCCTTCCTTATGTAGTAGTTGTTGACGTCCGTGATCTCGAGCTCTCCCCTCTCGCTCGGCCTGATGCTCCGGATCGCGTCGAACACGTCGGCCGGGTAGATGTACAGCCCGGTCACCGCATGCTTCGTCTTCGGCTCCTTTGGCTTCTCGGTGATGTTTATGACCTTTTCCCCTTCCATCTCGGCTATCCCGAAGATTTGGGGGTTGTTGACGTCCTTGATGAAGACGTAGGAGTAATCATCCTGGGCCGCGTGGGCCGGTATGTCCACCCTCTCGAATATGTTGTCGCCCAGGAGCAGAATCACCTTCGAGCCCTTGGCGAAGCCCTCGGCCTGGAGGAGCGCATCTGCAATCCCCGCCGGCCTGGGCTGGATCGCGTAGGTTATCCTCACGCCTAACGACGAGCCGTCGCCCAGGAATTTCTTGAAGCTTTCCAAGTGGTCGTGGTTCGTCACCAGGCAGATGTCGGCCACTCCGGCCGCCCTCAGCGACTCTATGGGACCGATTATCATCGGCCTGTCAAATATGGGTAGCAGCATCTTGTTGGTTATGTCCGTGAGTGGCTTCAGCCGGACTCCCCTTCCCGCCGCGAGTATGACGCCCTTCATCCTGCTAGTTTCGTCTATGGGATCACTTAACAGATTCTTCCTTCCGAGTAGATATGGGGCCTGCGATTTTAAATCCTTATGCGGGCAGGTATCGCCTTGGCAGCCAAAGGTTTTTATTTGGTGGCAGTCCAGAAACTGCATTCAGGTGCGCAGATGGATCCGATCCTGATAAACAACCTGTGGGTCATAATAGCCGGGCTTCTCGTTTTCCTGATGACGATAGCAGTCGGGTTCCTCGAGGTCGGCGAGCTCGGGGAGCGCATGAACAGGAGCCTCTTCAAGACCGCGCTCATAACCGGGGGCGCCATCTTCTTCATGGCGCTGGTCGGCTTCAATGTCGCATTCGCACCGACCGTGTTCCACGGGCTTATAGGGAACCCGCTCTATAACGGGCTGTTCCTCGGGGGATTCTCGGCAAACTCCCTGGGCCTCCTGACAGGGGTCTGGTGGTCCATGACATCGGATTACTTCGGCGCCGGCCTGACCACGGGGACATACTTCCTTTTCGAGGCGGCCTTCGCCGCCGTGACGCTCGCCCTGGTGAGCGTTGTGGTGCTCAGGAAGATGAAGCTCTCCGCCTTCGTATTGTACTCCGCCGTCTACTTCATGATCATCTGGGCGATCCCGGCGGCCTGGATATGGAATCCGACCGGATGGCTTTACGCAATGGGCATGCGCGACTTCGCAGGGGGCCTGGTGGTCCATGGCGCGGCCGGGGCTGCGGGCCTGGGCATAATGTGCCAGATATGGAGGGAGGAGCGGAGGAAGGGCTTCAGGAAAAGCCCCCAGACGCCGATAAGGCTGAGCCAGGGATGGCTCGCTCTTGGGATATTGCTGCTCTGGGTGGGATGGTTCGGTTTCAACCCGGGAAGCGTGCTTGCGTTCAACAGCAGCGCGATGACGGTCGTGGTGACCACCTTCCTGGCCGCTGCATCCGCAATGTTCTCCACCATGGCCTTCGAGTACATTGCCAAGGTCGGCAAGCCCGACATCCTGTTTTCCGTCAATGGCATACTCATGGGCCTGATAATAATAACCCCGCTCGCGGGCTTTGTGAGCCCTGCCAGCGCAGTCATACTGGGGCTTTTGGGTGGGCCGATATTCATTTACGGGAGCAAGTGGTTCAGCAGGAGGAAGTGGTTCGCGGACCCCATCGGCCTGATGCCGGGGCACATGGTGGGTGGGCTCTTCGGGGTTGCGATGATCGCGTTCTTCACCCAGGCGCCGTTCGCAATTGCTTCGGGAAACCCGACGCTTCCCAACGGCCTCCTGTTCGGCGGCGGGATCGCCGCGCTGCACCAACTCGGGATTGAGATATTCGGCATATGCATCGTCATGGCTACGGTGTTCGTGCTCTCGTACCTGACCTGCGCGGTTATTTCAAAGGCGATGGGGGGGATAACCACGGATTACAGGAAAAGGAAAGGGCGTCTTGCTACGAGGTCTTAAGTCCGGGGAAGGAAGTTAGCCCTTGGCAACTCCGAGCGGTACGAGCCTCGCCACTATGTTCGATATCTTGGCTCCCTCGATGCTCTTCACCACGTCGTCTACGTTCTTGTAGGCCCACTCGGCCTCCTCACTGATGAGCTTTTTGTTCCTGACCCTGAGTTCGATCCCCTTGCTGCTGAGGTCGCCTAGAGTCCTGGACGCAGGGATGTCACGTATCGCCTGGTGCCTCGACATCACGCGCCCGGAGCCGTGGCAGGATGATCCGAAGGTCTCCTTCATCGCCTCGGCGCGTCCGGCAAGGACGTAGCTCGCGCTCCCCATGCTGCCAGGTATTATGACAGGCTGGCCGAACTCCTTGTATATCTTCGGTATCTGGCGGTGGTGGGGGCTGAACGCCCTTGTCGCGCCCTTCCTGTGAACCAGAAGCTTCATCCTTTTCCCGTCGACCTCGTGCTCCTCCGGCTTCGCTATGTTGTGGGCGACGTCGTAGAGGAGCTCCATCCCGAGCCTGTCCGCGCTCTTGCCGAATATCCCCTCAAAGCTCTTTCTGACTGAATGGGTCATTATCTGCCTGTTCGTGAACGCGAAGTTCACGGCCGCCTTCATTGCGGCAAGGTAGTCGTTTGCCGGCTTTGTCCCCACGAATGCGTAGCAAAGCTCGGGGTCCGGAGGGACTATGTTCTCCTGCTTCTGGTACTCCGAGAATGTCTTCAAATAGTCGCTGCATATCTGGTGGCCGAAGCCCCTTGAGCCGCTGTGTATCATTATCGTCACCTGGTCTTCCTCAAGCCCAAATCCCGCAGCGATGCCTTCGGAAAGGATGCGGTCGACGCGCTGCACTTCGACGAAGTGGTTGCCCGCCCCCAGGGTCCCGAGTTCGTGCGTCCCGCGCTTTCGGGCGAAGTCACTCACTTTTGACACATCGGCGCCTTCCAGGACCCCGTTTTCCTCTATCCGCCCCGCGTCCTCCTTGAATCCGAAACCCTTGTCTATCATGTATCCTGCGCCTTCCTCGCACACCCTGTCTAGGTCGGTCTTCGTGAATCCGAGGTTTATCCTGCTGCCGACGCCGCTCGGGACGTTCTTGAAGAGGCTGTCCATCAGCGCCTTCATCTTCGGCTTTGTCTCCTTGGCTGTGAGGTTTGTCTTAATCAAACGGATCCCGCAGTTGATGTCGTAGCCTACGACCCCAGGCGAGATGATTCCGTCATTGGCATCGAATGCCGCTACTCCCCCCACCGGGAAGCCGTACCCCTCGTGCCCGTCCGGCATGACCAACATGTTCTTGACTATCTTCGGTAGCTTCGCCGCATTGGCCGCCTGCTTCAGCGTCCTGTCGTTGGTCATGCTCTGGGCTATCTTTTCATTGGCATAGATCCTCACCGGTACGCTCGCACCGGTCTCTTCGGGCGGTATTTCCCAGACAAAATCGGATAGCTTATTCATAATAGGACCGTAGGATTCAGTAGTATTCTCTTGGTGTGGTTAAAAAGCTTTTGCGACTAAACTATATTACCAAAGGGCTCGTGGCTCAGTAGTAGAGCGCGCCGTTCGCAACGGCGAGGCCGCGGGTGCGATTCCCGCCGAGTCCAATCCTATTTTTATGACGTCAAGGATAGTTCTGCAAAGCAGAAAGTTTTGAAGGTTCCCGCAAATTATTCAAAACCTTACGCCATCAGATAAACTCCTTATGGTTCTACCATAATGGTTTTTCCATAAAATACCAAGTGAGGTGAAATTTGTTGTTGTTCAGCCTTGCTATTATCTTGTAACCATGGCTTTTGTAGAATCTTAGCGCTTCAGCGTGCTTTTCACTTGTTTCTAAATATGCCACGTGGCAGTTATTGCGTTTTGCATATTGCTCGAATTTTTCAAGTAATTTACTGCCTACCATTTTTCTTCTCGATTCCTTTAAAACGATAAGTTGTGATAAATACGCTGCACCTCCGTTTATCTTTAGGCTTGCAAACCCCACAATTTTTTTGTTGTCATACGCTGCAAAAGTATGCTTTGTTTCTTTCCACTTGTAGTTTTTTTCTCTGTTGAATTTTGCCCACTCTTTTGTAGCAAAGGCATCTATGAGTCTAACATCTTTTGGGTTTTTAATCAAGTTTATTTGCATGCCCTCACTAACATTATCTCCTTTTGTAACCGACTCGCTTATTGTACTGATCGTGGTCGAAAATCTCTAAGATGAATGCTATTATCTCGATTTCGTTCTCATCATTGGTCAGGGTATAAAGCATTCTCCAGAAGTTCGATAATTCGACATGAAATAGGTTCGTCACACCATACTTGATTTTATATTCTTCCGGGATAAGCTTCTTTGCCATCGGGTCTCCATAATGTGAGTCCATTTTTATGAGGCCGACCTTCTTGTTAAACGAATTCAATATCATTCTTTCGTGTTTGGATTTTGGAGCTTCGCGTTTAAGATAATCGTAGACCTCCTCCGCCTCCGGCGAGAGTATGACTGTGATGGGTTTCATATCTCTCTACCCCTGGCTATGGCGGTTCTAAGATTCTGATTTGTATTGTGAATCCACGTTATTCCCTTTAAACTAAACGCGATTTTTCCACTCTCCTCGAGATAGGCCAATATAGCTTTCAACGTATTGTGGTTTACCTGCCTCGGAAGCGCCCTTTTCAATTCAGGTATGGTCATTAGGGAATTCTCTGAATTCTTTATGACATTCTCTACCATTATCACTGTGTTAAGAGTTGGAGAGTGCTTTAATTGCTGCACCATAACAGTATTAGCCATTATCATCATCTTTTGTTATTAACTAATAATAATTATGTATCAAATAGTATATATATCTTTCTGTTTCTGGTAGATATTCATTACCTCCTAATAATTAGTATATCGGCAGATATCGTTTTGGAACGCCAAGCAAAGAGCCGCGAGACCGCCGAGTCCATTTATCTTGGATCATGCAATATGCGCTTATCCCTTTAGGGTAAATCGGACATTTCAAGGAGTTTATTCTTATCTACAAATACCTGCATTTGTGGTTTACCCAATATTTCTGTTTCGGCGATAATCTTACCTTTGTCGTTGAGTAGACATAGTTTATACCTTCTATTTTCTATCAAGTTTAGTTGATTTGTTGCCCTAATTGGCTTAATCTCGTATAATGCCTCGTTAAGAAACTTTAGTTGCAACGAGAAAGTCGAGTCATCGAAATTATCTCCAAGAGTTACTTTTAATTTTGCAGGGGTACGGCTTTCAGAGGCCATTGTTGCTGTAGTTGGAATATTGATTGCTGTTTGTTCGAAGGCTTCCGTTTTTATAAGGATGCTCTCTTCCTGTACCTTTTCCTTGCCTTTTCGCGTGACAAGGCTTAATGCGCCTACCCTGGAATCCAGAAGCTTGAGCTTTTCGATTATTTTCTCTGTTTCCATATCAGGGAATATTAGCTCCTTGGCAGCGAGATATGCTGAATCGGGTGCCTGTTTCATGTAGAGCCTTGTTTGGCAGAGCCGTCTTATTCCAAGGTCTATGTCGCTAATGTTGTGGGCAAGGAGCATTATCCCTACACCTCTTTTCCTAAAGTCCTGTATCCTCTGTTTAAGGTCTTCTACGGCAGGGGAATCTTCTTCCTTGAATATTATCTGGGCTTCTTCGACGCATATGAACATCCTGAGCTTGTCATCGCCCGTCGTATCGAAACTTGAGGTTATGGCATAGAGTTGATTCAGTATAAGTGCATAGAGGAAGGATCTGGTAGCAATGCTTGTTGCAGACATGTCAAATACGGCCCCTCCTGCAAGGAGCTCCTCGAATTTTATCCCGTTGTTTGTTGAATATTTCGGGTCGTTGAGTATTATTTTAAGGTTTTCCAGAGCAGCCTTTATGTTCTCGCCATGCTTTGTGTATTTTATCCCCGTATTTGTCCTCTTTCCGTGCAATTTTATTATTGATTCCTCTATCTCGCAGTAAACGTCAACGGGATCCGGGTTTGGGGTGCTCGCATATATTCTGACAAAAGCATTGAGCATGCATTTTTCCATTGGTCGCTTGTAGGGACCTGCCCCAGATGCCGATGAAAGTATAACCGAAAGGTCCTGGCAGAATTTTTCTTTTTTTGCAGTTGGAGGACACCTGAAGAAGTTTATTCTCAGAGAATCAGAGAACAGACGTATCAGATTCATGCCGTGTGATATGGCGAAGCTGTTCCATTCCTCGGTCGGTGCGATTATGAAGGACGGGCATTGGCCTGAATTGATTACTCTGTCGGATATATGCATTGCTTCCATAGTCTTCCCGGAGCCAGGAAGGCCGGTGATGAGGGACCCCAGGTTTAGGGAGGAGAGCTCCAGGCATGCGTCAGTCTGGCTTTCGGATACACCATCCTCCATTATTTTGCCAATTGAGATTCCACTAGAAACGTGGGTAGGAGAACTTGATTTTATGGTTCTCAAGACCCTTGCGCCAAACAGGTGGAGGAACTGGGTACAATATTTGGCTCCTGATGGAAATGCCTTTATTTTGGACGCTTTTGATAGAAGGGAAGCAAAATCATCAGCTACAATTTTCTCTTCTGCCAGTATTGCTACCTTGTCCTTAAGGTAAGATTCTATATCTGCTGCTTCTGAGTCGTAGATTAGGAGCATTTTGTACAACAGATTGTTCTTTAATAGTGCCTGGTTTATCGAAT
The DNA here is from genome assembly GCA_963799075.1 of uncultured Microcaldota archaeon. Taxonomy (GTDB): domain Archaea; phylum Micrarchaeota; class Micrarchaeia; order Micrarchaeales; family Micrarchaeaceae; genus JAJYUY01. The sequence goes on from CAWCVI010000001.1 coordinate 53,904, forward strand.
CAAGGATGGTCTTAGATATCAGGAGCTCCTCAGTGTCCTTGTATATGTCCCTATGGACTGATGAAGGACCCAAGAGGCCTCGCACTCCAGGTGATGTGGGCTTCGTCTCTCTCATGTCTTTGGAGCTTAGGAGGGATTCTGCATATCGTTTGGCAAGCTCAATCTCCTTTTCCTTGGCGTTTATGAAAGCAAGTATGAGGAATCCGCCATTGACCTTTCCGGAAAAGAGGTCATGGAAGGTATCGTCCGGTTCCTCCTCTTCTAACCTATAAAAAGAGAGGGCTTTAAGCTTCTTCCCCTTTATTTCTAGACTCGGGATTAGTTTTTCTGCCTTAAATCCAGGTATGGACTGCTCCAATGAACTAACAAGCCCTTCTTTTGATTCTTCAACCCATATGAAGGTGTTTTGCGGGTTGATATACACTATTGCAATGTTGTTCCTGCCTAGGGCTTCTAACATGCGTTCTTTGTTTAGGATGTCTGGGACTTCGGATACTGTGAAAAAACCCATTTACAAGACCTCAATGGCTATTACAAATATCAGCAGAATGACACAGGATGCCAAAAGTATTGATGGTCCGATTTTTTGGGCTTTGTGGAACTCTTTTATTCGAGCAAGCATGGCCATCAACATCCGATTATTTCAAATCCGTTCTCCAACCTCATTAGGAGGAGAGCCGCCCCTAATTGCGAATATGACCTGATTGTCCTGCTGATTGAATCTCGTGCATCCTCGTCAAATAGGAACAGTTTGATTGCTTGTTTGGCCATCTTGTTGGGATTGATAGCTTGGGGAAGGCCTGTTTCAAATATGATTTTGTTGGCTTTGAGGAATGTTTTTGGACAATTCCCTTTAAGATTCAGAGGTGAACCAGATAGGATAGACATTTCGTAAAATTTTCTGGCTGCCGCTGCCTCCTCTGATATGGGTAAAGGGCCCACACAGCCCGAGAAGACGTGTGCCAGCTTCAAAATGGTTATCTTTTGGGACAGATAGAAGGGGTCTTTTGGGATTTTGTTTTTGCCTTCGCCTGCGGAGATTTTGGCCAGTTGTGTAGAAACATCAGTTATAAGCTCCGGCAGGCTTGAAACCGCCCTCTTTTCGTCTTGGGCGGTGGAGGATATCGCAGTTTTTAGGTCTCGGGTATCCAGGGACCAGGTGATCTTATCATCAAAGTGGAAGGTTATGTCGCTTTCTCTTGTAGAGTCAGAGGCGAGGCGCTTTATCAGCAGGAATAAAATCGCGCTAAGAGGGATAAGTAACATGTAAAGCATCCCTCCCATATAAAAGAAAGACGCTGTAGATTGGGAGCCGTTGTATTCGACTTTAATTAAATTGAATCCCACTTTCAATGGTGCCTGGAATTGCAGAATTGAGTTCGGGTCTGTTTCTATTGCGCTTTTGTATAGTCCGTTTATGGTCACTTTGATGCTTGCAGAATCAAGTGGATGCCCGTAACTTATTCTTGCAGTTACTGCATAGTCTGGTTTTACCGAAAGGTTGGAGAGGCAGAGGTTTGAACACGAGACGGATTTGTATCCGCCTAATACGCAGATTGCGGTTATGATTGATGCGGCAACCACTGTTAGTAGTAGGGTACCGTATTGGTTGGACATGGGTATCTTTGATCTGGTCATATTGTTACCTTTCTTCGAAAGCGAGTGGAAAAACAGATTTATACAGACCAGGAGCAGTTCCTAGTATCTTGGGCAGGATTTCTGCAGCCGGATCCTTTCCGCCTGTTTTTTCCAGTGCGGCTTCAATCACGTCCTTGGAAAACTTTATAAGGTTCTCATTCCGGTCCCTGAGGATTTGTAGGTTACCCTCGGATTCGAGGGCTTTGAATGATAATGAGCAGTTCATTTCCGCCAATATTTTGATTCGGTTTATCAGTATTCTTGTGTTTTGGATTTTTGCGGTATTGTCAGGCGTCTCTTCTACGTATCCTGCTAGAACTTCCATGATGCTGGGGTATATTGACCCTAGTTCTACTTCGTATATCTCGTTTGCCAGTGTAAGTATTGAGAGAAACCTTAACAGGTTCTTTGCGTATTCTTTTTGCGTGCTGCGCTCGAAACTGTAGCAGAAGGTTAGCTTATTCCCTTCAAACTGGATTTCGGAATTGCACGTTCCGTCTGTTTCCACCATTGAATATATGGGGCCATTCTTCCTCAAGCCGGGGATTGGGAGGGAAAGGAGGCGCTTGCCAAACCCTTCGGCGGGGACGCGAAATCTCCCTTTAGCTGTGAAGGATGATTTGAGCCTTTGCTTTTCGGGTTTAAGCGCTTTCATAGGCGTTCACTATTGAGATGTCGGCTATGCCGAGCTCACGCAGGTAGCATACGATTGCGGGCCTGTCTAGCCCAAGTTCTTCAAGAAGCCGGACAAAAGAGGGGACTTCGATGTTCTTGCCGTTCTGGGATGCAAAGGAGGTTATTCTTTCTTTCTGGTGGGGGTCAATCAGCCGGCCCGTAATATCCAGAAATTTCTTATAGCTGATTCTATGTTTCATAGGTTCACCTGAAAAACATAAATTGCCAAATTCCATCCCGCAAATCCGTTCTATATAGAACTTGGACTGGTGGGTGGCCTTGTCCTTATATGCGAGGTAGGCCATGCAGCTGCCGATTCCCAATGTGCCCAGGATTTTCTTTTCGCTGGAGCTTATAAGGCCCGTACTTTCGAGGATGTCGTAGTCCTTCTCGCTCTGCAGCCTGAACAATGCAAGGCAGCCTGCATTCGCCACTATTTCGTTGTTGATGTCGGAGGCCATTTGGGTGGCGGATATTACGGATATGCCGTATTTTCTGCCTTCTCTGTAGAGGATCCCTATCTCCTCTGGGTTTTTGAGTAGCCTCCAGGCCTCGTCCAGGACAAGCACTCTTTGTTTCTCTCCGCCTATCTCCATTCTGTGCATGCAGTCGATTACCAGCCTCAGTATGAACTTGACGAGCTCCGCCCTCTGTGAACTGTCCCTGAGCATTGACAAGCTTATGCTGTATACCCCGTCCAGGGCTGTCCGCATGTCAAATTCGGTTTGTTCAGCAAAGAAGGGGTTGCCGGATAGCTGGAGGAGCCTATTTGACAGAAGAGGATCCGTGATTTTCGTCCTTGAAATCAATGCGCTAATGTTCTTGACCCCGTTTGTGCTGAAAAGCTCTAGGAGGTGGCCATGCAAGGCCGACTTTTGGTTTTGGTCTAGCTCGATCATTCCGTTTATGAATTCCGTCACATTCGAGACCGAGCTTAGGCTTCCGGAATAGACGTCCATTAGGTTTATCTTAAAGTCTTTCCCGAAGTTCAGGATTTTGCCTGATAAGAATTCTATGAGTTCCCTGTATTCGTCATTCCAATCTATGACCAAGACCCTGGCCTTGTTGTGTAGGACAGCCTTGACTACATAGCTCTTGAGGAGATAGCTTTTGCCCGATCCGGACATCCCTATTATGGCCATGTGGGGATTTATCAGGGCAGAACAGTTCAGGTAGAAGGGGAGTTTGTATATCATAGTCTTGCCAAGATAGATGGCCGGGGGCTCGGGGTTAGGAAGCGGCTCGGACATCAGGGCCATGTTGATTGCGCAGGCTGCAGCCTTTGAATTGAACCTCATGGGATGCCACCAGCCATGAGATCGAAGCGTAGAACCGAAATGAGCTCGGTTCCGCTGAGCACCTCGAATCCCGCACCCAAAACAGCAGAAAACTCTCCGGCGAGTTCCTTGGCCTGCGCAAATGCCCTTTCCTGGGCTGCGAACTTAGATTCGGAGATGGCAAAGCTCAGTATGTATATGTCGGTCTTGAGGGGCATTGCTCCGGAGTTTATCGACTTTAGCTCTGCTTCTATAAGTTCTATCTCCCTCTCGACGACTTTGGTGACGTCCGAGCCTTTCTTTGCGCTTGTTTTAGAGAGTTCAAGCTCTTTGAGCCTCCTTCTGGTCTTCAGGTCATCGGATATTTTGCGCTGGTTCAGCTTTTCTACCTGCATAACGAACCTGAACGGGGAGTTGGAGCTTGATATTATGCGCTCGATGTTTTCCCTGCTTATTTCCTTTGTTGGAGGGTCTCTCAATATCGCGGCCGAGACCGCCGAGAAATGCGATCCGCTCTTCCTGACAGCGGAAACGCGTTCGGCCTCGAGCTCGTAATCGCCCAGGATTTGGACCACTCCTGTTTTCTTTATTATCAGGGCTTCGAAAACATCCCAAAGCTGGTAGAGGAAGAAGAGGCCGAGGGCAGACGAAGCAGAAAATATTATGAGGTAGGCATTAAAGGAGAGAATGCTGGCTATCGATGCCATGACTGCGGCAAAGATTATTGCATAGATGACGGCCTTTGACATTTTACCACTAGATCAGGTTCAGCTTGTTGAAATTGACCTCTGAACCCAGAAGCCTCGCAAGTTCCTTTATCGATATGACGGTCAGTATTATGCTGAACGCTGGCATCAGGAATGCCTGTACCACTATGATCGCCACAAAGTTTGAGAGACCCGACAGGAATTGCTTGATTCCGACTATGAATCCTGATATCAGGCCCGTAATGTAATTGAACGCCCCAGTGGAAGTAGCGCCGCCGCTTTGATAAGTTGTGATTTCATTCAAAAGGCTGCCTTGGATGGTGGTTGCGTTTGCCATCACGGTGGTTACAGATGATGGGTTGAACGTGGTGGCATAGGTGTTTATGAGGGTTGCATCAAGCACATAAGTCATAGGGAGGACCGCAAAAAGGCCGATGGTTATTGCCAATATAGCTCCGCCGAGCCTTCTGGTAAAGAAAAAGCATCTCAGCGTTATTCCCAGGGGCATGAGTATTGACATTGCGCTGGCGGATATGAACATCAGCAGAATCCCCTGTATTTCCACGCTCATGAGGGCTACCGTGAGGGCGTCTATTGCGTAGCCTATGGCAGTCAATATCGGCTTCATCGAACCCGAAAGGCCGAAGCTGAGGGGCCCCAAACTAAAACTCATGGAATTGATCATGCTTACGGTCGTGTACATAGCCGCGAGAGGGACCAGGAGGGTTATGGTGGAATCGAAGACCGTCAGGTAAGTCGAGTTGTAAACGCTGACTTGGTTGATGCCAGCAACATAGTCATAGGCAAAGCATAGGGCGGAGTTGTATTCCATCTGCGTCGGGCAGGAATACCCCTGGGATACATTGTTTGTGGCTCCGTTCAGCGCGATTGCTATTATCCCGTTGCTGCTGAAGGCGGCGATGAGTGCCCCCAGTATGACGCCATTTATCACTGCCGTGTAGAGCTCGGTCTTGGCAAGCTCCTTGAGCTTCTTGTCATCGAGTGCGTACCCCATTCCCAGCAGAATCCCGCCCAGCGACAGCATTATTGCTATCAGGGCCAGGGCTATGCTGTAACCTATCGGTTCCAGCCAAATCGCCTCACGTCGAGCTGTTCACTGCGGTGAAATTTGTTAGGATATGCGTAGATGAGAGTGCGAGAGAGCTCGAGGCGAAACTGAGGGCGCCGACCACCACGGCACCGATTATTATGTTTATGGCCGCGGATTGAAAGTGTGCCTTCTTGTCCGGGGGGAGCATCTGGCCTATTGCATAAAAAATTCCGGCAACTATGAAGAGCATCGCACTGAGCGCAGGCCCCAGCTGGCCTAGAACGGTTTTTACCTGGTTCAAGTCCGAAAGCACCTGCGCCCCCGCCGCATAGTTCAGCCTGGCATAGGTAGTAAGCCCTAGAGCAAGCAAAAGCAGATACTTGAGCGTAGGCACCATATGCAGCCTGAGCTTGGATCCAAATCGTTGTTTATTCATATACCCACCCATTTACTTGAGTATATGAAGTTATACTGAAATAGATATTTAAGCATTTCGGTAGATAGGCGATGAAGTTAAAGATGGGGCGCTAGGGAGAATACCCCCAGAGCCACCACGATGCCGAAGAGCAGGAATGGTATCGCCGGCAGGGGCCTCTTGTACTTCTTCAGCACGTACATCGTTATGCATAGCCCGAGGACTGCCCCCAGGATCACCACGAAGCTCAGCGTGAAGTTCAGGTAGACAGTATATGCGGACACCGCGAGCATCAGCGGCATCATCAGGTCTCCCGTCCCCAGCGCCGTCCTCGCCGACAGGGGGACCATGCCGCTCGACATCACTGCCCTTGAAAGCGGACCCCTCGAGGCCATCTCCTTCTTCGCCTTCGCGTACTCCGCGAGCTCCTTCTTACCGAGGTAGCCGACCGGCACCGCCTCTATCTCGTGGGCCATTATCATAAGCGAGAGGTTCCTGCTGACCGCCGCGTTGGCCAGGGTGACCATGTGCTTGGTTATGAAGACCGCTATAAAGTCGTAGATGGCAAGGAGGCCCATGAAGACCATCGCGAACCAGAACGGGAATGATACCCCCAAGGCGAGCCCGGCGCCGACGCTGGCGATCATGGCGGTGACGTTGCGCAGGCGGGGCCACTTCAGCTTCGACGCCGTCAGCGCCAGGGCACAGGCGAGTGCGAGCCCGATGGCCGGCCAGCCGGGGCCGTTCCCGAAGAGCACCTTGAAGGCGGAACCGTTGAATGCGGAGATGAGCAGGAGGAAGAACACGAAAGAGGCGGAGCCCACCACCCATATCTCCAGGAGCGTGAACAGGTTGTCTGTCTTGAGGTACTTGAACAGCAGCGTGAGCACGACGGAGAATATCGCCAATACTGCGACGACCAGTAGGAGGTAGGCCACGCCACCGGACAGCGAGGAGCCGACCTGGAGGTTGAACGTAGCGGGTGAGAAGGTGGCCCCGGAGAATATCTGGGTGGCGACCAGCAGCCCGAGGAACTGCACGATCATGAACATCGATACTATGTAGAGGAGCTGCCTCGTCTCCACAACGTTCAGCGCCATATCACCACCTAGGCCGGCATCGCGGCCATGTCCTTGAAGGCATGCAGCTGCTGGCCAACTTCGTCGTCGGAATTGAACACCTCTATCCTTATCCCCTCCTTCTCAGCCTCCGAGAGGACCTCCTGGACGTCGGGCTTCCCGATGAAGCTGTCGTTGACCATGACGGTGTCCGCCAGGCCCGTGGCGATGAACTCCCTGACCTCCTCGACCCCGTACTTCGATCTCCCGGACGACAGGCCGGAGAGGAACCTCTCCATCAGCAGGAACTCCATCCTTATCCTCTCGCGCTCGAGCAGCCTGGCCACGGCGTCGCTCCTTATGAGCTCGTATATCCCCGACCTCTCGGAGTTGCTGGACGGGGAGAACACCAGCCTCTTGCCCAGCTTCTGTATTATCCCCTTGCCCTCGCCGTACTTCTTTATGTCCTCCTTCGCGAACCCGGGGCCGGCCATCACTATCGTGTCGACGTCCATGTTGCCCGCCACCGACAGGACCTTCTCGTAGTACTTGTTCTGCTGCTCGGCGAAGTCCTTCGGGCCCATCCGCTTGCTCAGCCCGCTGTATATCTCGTTCTTGAACTCCACGCCGTAGCCCAGCAGGTAGGCCGGCAGCGCCTTCTCCTCGTCGACGACGATCAGGCCGAGCCTGGGGCGCCTCGAATCGGAGACCGCGCCCCTGACGACCTGCAGGACGTAGCCTGGCCACTTCCCCTTAACAGCCTCCAGCACGTCGCCGGGCGCAGCGTTTATCGTGTGGTAGCTGTTGAGGCGGACGTACTCCAGCGGCTTGCCGTCGAGTATCTTCCCGCTTATCCTGAGCCTCATGGCCGCCTTGTCGAGCTCGGTCTTCTCGACCTTTAGGGTTATGAAGACCTTCTTGAGCTCGCCCTTGCTCCCGTCTTCCGGCTTGAACTTGCGCTCACTCTCCGACCGGACTATGTCGTCGGTGAACAGGATGCGCTGGAGGGACCAGAGGTCCTCCATGGTCTCTATGCGCACCTTCATCGAGCCCGTGCTCTCGTAGAACTTTATTATCTTCGTGGCCTCACTGGTTAGGATGATGGTGCAACCAATATAACCCTTGCGCAGGGCTTTGACCCCGGGCAGAACCTTCCATTTTACTGACGTAAATACGACGATAGATATTTAAATCTATCCAGAGCAGTAATTTCAGGTGAATTTTATGGCAGAAAGAATTGGATCGGAAAGGCTCTCAAGAGACGACGGATACCTATACTACCTGGGTAAGGACGGGTATGTATGGAGGACGCCAATGAAGACGAACTCCCGCGGAAGGAAGGCGAAGGTCGGAAGCGAGAAGGTAAGGAGAGACAAGGGATTCCTCTACTTCATCGACAAGAGCGGGTACGTCGCAAGGGCGAAGATGAACAGGCGTGGAAGGAGGTAATCCTTCCCCCTCTGTTTCAGCTCATTCGTGAGGTAATCCAATGGGAGTAGTGAAGAAGTTGAAGTATGGGCCATCGGCGAAGGTCTTTGCCATCTACGGGCTTATAGGGGGCATCATAGGCGCCCTGATAGTGCTGGCGGGAGGCTCTGCAGTCGGCGGCCTGGGCGCGTCGATCGGCGTGGTCGGTGCTGTCATTGAGATAGTGCTTGGCGTGGTCGGCGGCGCGGTAAGTGGGATTATCTTCACTCTGCTGTACAATGTGCTGATAGTCAGAGTCGCCACTCTGGAAGACGAATAATCGTCTTCCTTTTCTTTTCCTTTTTTTCTTTATTGTCCTCCATTCATTTTTCCTTCCTGCGACAGCACCAAACGCTATAAAGCTATGGTGACAAGGTCTTACCGGTGTGGATATGCCGCGTGACAATTATGTCAGGGTTAAGAGATTTGGCGTCTTCTCTGTGGCCAAGACAGCTGCGCTCTTCGGGGTAGCAATAGGGGTGATACTCCTGGTCGCCGCCGTGCTGGTGGCCGCCTTCGGGGGAACGTTAGGGCTTGCGGTAGGCACTGGAGTGGGAGTAGCTCTCCTGGTGGCCTCGGTGCTGGGACTGTTCATTTGCGGCGCGGTGGAGGCCTTCCTCTACAATGTCATAGCAGGGGCGGTGGGCGCTGTGCGCATAGTGCTCCGGAAGGATGTGGTGGAAAAGGTCGACCCGGTCTCCTACACCAAGGTCTCTTTCGTGTTCAGCCTCATAGTGTATGGGCTGCTGGCCATATTCGTCTCGTCGGTGCTGCTTGCCGCCATAGGAGTCAGCTCCACTGCGTCGAGTCTCCCCCTGCCGCTTGCCGCAGCCGCATTCATCTTCGCCCTGGTGGTATACGGGCTTTTCATCCCATACGCCTGGTCTCTGGTCTATAACTGGCTCTCTGGGAAGATGGGCGGAATCGGGGTTGTAATTAGGAGGGGTGCGGTCCAACGGATAGACGTATGGTCCTATGTCAAAATGGTGCTTGTCCTCTCCGTCATTGTCTTTATCATAGAGAGGGCCATCGGAAGCGTTGTGGCGCTCGCCCTCGGGATCCAGCAGGTGAGCCCGCTCCTTGTCACTGCGGCGGGGTTCGTCGCCGTTGTTGTTGCCGGCCTGGTGCTGAACGCCCTGCTGGCATGGTTCTACAACCTCATCGCAAGGAGGTTCGGTGGATGCGAGGTAGAGGTAGGAAGGTAGCGGGTCAGATGCGGGCCACTGTGCCCGCCCTTATCTTTTCCCTCTTTATCGTCCCTGCGCCGAGCTCCATCAGGTAGCTCGCCTGACCCCCGGGTGCGTACTGCGGGCAGCCCAGCATTGACGCGCACGGCTCCAGATTCTCCTTCAGGTCAATGACTACGCCCTTGCTGTCGAGCCAGACGGCGTCTATGGGGAAGCGCATGTTGTGCATCCATATGCTGTGGCGCCCCGGGAAGCCGAAAATGAAGAGCATGCACGTCCCCTTCGGCAGCCCTTCCCTGAACATGAGGCCTATCGCCCGCTTCACCCCGGTGTCCGCGACCAATGCCTTGTACCGCTTCCCGGCTATGCCCACTGTCCTGGTCTCGTATTTTTGCATCCTGTAGAGGAGCCCGAGCATCAGGGAAGCACCTAGGCCATGAGCGAGACGCTCTGCTCCCGCATGAACTGCTGGAGGTAGAACCTGCTCCCCGTCCCCTTGCCGGTCAGCCCGCTGGCCTTCCACCCTACGAACGTATGGACGCCCACCATGGCGCCGGTCGTGGCGCTCGCCTCCCTGTTTACGTATACGACCCCCGCCTGTATGCCCTCCGTGAACATCCTGATCTCCGATTTCTTCCTGCCATAGAATCCCGCCGTCAGGCCGAATTCCGTGTCGTTGGCCAGCCGAAGGGCCTCTTCCAGGGTCTTGAATGCCTCCACCGTGAGTATGGGTAGGAAGAGCTCCGACCGGACCAGCTCGCTGTCGTGCTTCGCCTCCACTATCGCCGGCTCCACGTAGTAGCCCTTCAGGCCGGCCTTGACCTCGTTGCCCCCGTAGAGTATGCGGCCCGTGCTGCGGGCCACCGCCATCGAATCGGTGTATCTCCTGCGGGCCGTCTCCCCCATGAGCGGGCCGATGTATACCTCCTTGTTCACCGGGTTCCCTATCCTCATCCCCCTAGCCTTCTCTATCACCTTGGCCACGAGCTCGTCCTTCACAGAGTCATGGACGTAGAGGCGGGAGAGCGCGCTGCACTTCTGGCCCGAATAGCCGAAAGCCGCGCTCGCGATCCCGTTGGCCGCCGCGTCGAGGTCCGCAGACTTCGAGACGATTGCGGGGTTCTTCCCGCTCATCTCCATTATGAACTGCTTGTGGCTGCCGGCTGCCGCCGCATCTATCATCATCTGCATTCCCGTGGCCCTGGATCCGGTGAACGCTATGCCTTTCACCGCCCTGTTGGCGATCATCTCCTTTCCGAACGCCGGGCCGGGCCCCGTCACATAGTTGAAGGCGCCTGCCGGGATTCCTGCGTCCCTGAACAGCTGGTATATCTTGAGCCCGGTCAGCATCGTGGCATTGTCGGTGCAGGAGGGCTTGAACACGACCGTGTTGCCCGTTATCAGGGCCGCCGCGCTCATCCCTATCGAAATCGAGACAGGGAAGTTGAACGGCGCTATGACTGCGAATACCCCATAGGGCCCGAGGGATATCCTGACCTTCTCGCTGGACGGCGCCCCCTGGAAGCCCGCCGCGTGGGTCGGGGATCCGGAGAGCGACCGCTTCCTCGCGAATCCCCTGTTCGATTCCATCTCCGATGCGTAGTACCTCATGAAGTCTATCCCCTCGTCGACCTCCCCTATGGATTCATGCCTGGTCTTCCCGTTCTCGTAGCTCAGTATTGCCGCCATCTCGAACTTCCTCTGGGATAGGAGGTCGGACGCCTTCCTGAATATCGATACCCTGTCACTGTAATCGAGGCCGGACCATTCCGCGAAGGCCTTGTCGGCCGCGGCGACGGCCGCCGCTGCCTCGGCCTGTCCTGCCTTCTGGAACCTTCCCAGGGCTATGCCGCTGTCTATGGGCGAACGCTCTGCCAGCTTTTCCGTGCAGTGGACCGCGGCACCTCCTATGTAGAGGGGATGCTCTGCGCCGAACGACTTCCGCGCCGACTCCGCCGCGCTCTCGAAGAGGCGGTCGAACTCCGCCTCCTTCCCTGATTCCAGGAAGCCCTTGTAGGTTGATTCATTGGTGAAACTCTCTTTTGCCATATCATCACCAGACTAGGCCCCCGAATTCGTGGAGCAGTAGCCGGAGTAGAACGGGAGGGGATAGTCCGTGGTCTGGAGCCAGCCCTCTATCCCCAATGCAGGGGAGAGGGCTGAGTAGAAGACGCTCTGGGGGCTGTTCCCACCGCCTATGCAGTAGATGTTGCCCCCGTTGGAGGCGCACTGGGCGGACTGGAGCTGGGCGGGGTAGGGGGCTGTCGCCGACCAGCTGCCCACTGCCCCGTTGCCCCCTATCGGGGCGTAGAAGGCCGCCGAGGTGTCGTTGCCGACCAGCTGCGATATGAGGGAGGCCCCGTTGCCCGAGGAGTTGAACGATTTGTAGCTGGTCCCTATCGCCCCTATCGCGAGGGAGGCGGAAGAGCCGCCGACGCAGTAGAGCGTGGCGCCCGAGACCGTGCAGCTGCCCCCGCTTATGGGGATCGGAGTGGCGGTTATCTGCTTCCACTGTCCCACCCCGGAAGCCGAGATGGGCGCGTAATAGTTATAGTTTATGCTCGGCTGGGACAGCCCGCCGCCGGCGAGTATCTGGTTTGCGATGTTGGAGGTGCCGTTGAGGCCCTTCATGTAGGCCGCTATCGCGGTCGCGTTGTAGTAGGCGTCGCCCAGGCAATAGATGTAGCCCCTATAGGCACTGCATCCTGCGCCGTAAAATGGGGAGGGGTAGCTCGTGGTCTGGCGCCACTGCCCTATCCCGCCGGCCGATACGGGGGCGTAGAAGACGTCCCTGGAGTCCGACTGGTTGGCTGTCCCCACGCAGTAGATGTAACCGTTGTATGCCGCGCAGCTGCCGGAGCTGAACGGGACCGGGTAGCCCGTTGTCGCCTTCCACTGGCCTATCCCGCTTGACGATACGCTGGCGTAGTAGGCCTGCCTCGTATGGTTGCCGGATATTATGCTAGAGCCCCCCAGGCAGTAGACCGTCCCTCCCGTCGAGGCGCAGGAGCCGTCGAGGAACGGGATCGGGTAGCCCGTTGTCACCTTCCAGGAGTCGGCCCCGCTTGCATCCAGCTGCGAGTAGTAGCTCTGGTTGAAAGGAGGGAGGGGTGCGCCTACGCAGTAGGCATAGAGGATCGTGGTCGTTGTGGCTCCGGGGTTTATGAGCTGCTGGACATAGTTTGAGTAGTTGAATATGGTTGTCGTCTGCGACTGGTTGGCGCCGTAGGGCGAGGTCTGGTTGGCGCCCGGCTCGGACTGCCCTATCGTAGTCGCCGGGTTCGTCACGTTCAGCGTTGCGTTCGCCTTCGGCCCCAGATGGCCCGCGACTATCGCCCCGCTGGACGAGATGCGCGGCAGGATGAATGCGAATGCGGCCACGCATAGCACCAGGGCGCATAGCAGGCCAGCGAGTATCATGCTGTTACGGTCTATCGAATCGCCCCTATGTTATGCGTGCCTATATTTATACCCTTTTCCTTGCCGCTCGGGGGATTCATATCCTGTAGGCCCTGCCAAACAGCCGGTTGAATGCGCCCGCCAGGGCATTGTTGATTTTCTTGCTCTGCGTCTTGAGCAGGCCGGACAGCAATAGGCTGATCACCGCACCGGCCACGATGTCGGTAAGGTAGTGCTGGGCGAGCAGCAGCTTGCCGAAAAGCAGGATGACGACCCATGCCAGGTAGAGGAGCTTCAGGTACTTCTGGTCCATGAACAGGAAAAGCCCTGTGAGCGTAGTGGCGTGGTTCGAGGGGAACGAGGACCCGGTGTCGCAGTAGGCCTGGAGGTATTGGAGCCCCTGGAGGCTGCACGGCCGCGGCTCCTTCACGATCAGTTTTATGATGTCGCTTATCGCGTACAGAATGAAAAACGCGGCGGCGAATACGAAGGCGTTCCTGTCCTTCTTGAATAGGAGGTACAGAAATATCAGGGGGATTACCACCAGGTAGCTTTCCAGGAAGTAGGACATGAAATGGTAGAGCATAGGGCTGCCAAGCCTCGCCACTGCCTCGTAAGCAGCCAGGTTCAGGCCCTGCAGGAACTGCATACCTATCATGGGGCCTCCCCGTTAGACGACGCCGAGCTTGCCCAGGACTCGGCCCAGGTAGACGGTGACTACGACTGCTATTATGGTAACGACCACGGCGTACGATACCATGGCATACAGCCCGCCCGCGGTGCCGAACACCAGCGAGAATATCTTCTGGATTGCGCTGTTCCACGCCAGCGCTGCGATAAGGCCGAATGCCGCTGTCATCAGGCCGGTTATGTTTTTGATGGTAGCCTCTTTGATTTCGGACTTCGTCCCGGCGTTCTTTTTGACGGCCATGCCTATCTCTCTCACATCCTCTCTAAAAGCCTTTCTGAGGGGGTCTTTCTAACGTACCGACTTGAAGACGGTGGATTTGAACTCCGTGAGGTTTCCCACTGCCTTTTCAATATCAGGCATTGATTTTATTCTTTTTGCGATTGATGCACAAAGTCGTGCGTATCCTTTTATGTTTAAGTCTTCTTGCTTGTGCCATACAATAATTGAATGCAGCATATCCCTGCCCAGTTCAACAAGCTCTTTTTTGCCTAGATTATCGTATTTGCGGTTCAGGATTACATCGTCGAGATCTAGATCATGCATTTCTATTTGGGTGGCGTAGCGGTTATGCCTTGGTTTAAACATTATGCCATCTTTCATGAATCTATTTTTTATCTGACCAGCATGGGGGTATCCGCAATACAGTAATATGTCTGATTTGGGGTTATCTTTGGCCAGGCGCGTAACAACGCGCATCATGTTGGTTTCCCTGAAGCTGCATTGGCGTTTCTGGTTTTTCATGAAGTCGAAATACGCCCTAAGTAGGTTGCCTGGGGTTGTGTTGCGTGCTTTTGCTTGGACCACTTCCGAATTAAAAGCCTTGTAGGATTCACCTACTCCGCTGTTGAGCCTTATGATGTTCTTGCCTGTTTTGGGCTCTATGGAAACAAGGAGGTTAATGTTGTGGTATCCCTTCGATAGCATCTTTAGGAGCTTGAACGTGGCTATTATCCGCCTCTCGCCGAATTGATACTCCAATATTTTGTTTATCTCTTTGTCTGTCAATGTCCTAAATCTTTTTAGAGCCTTTAATGTTTCTTTGTTGCTTTGAAGCTCTATCGCGATGATTCCCCTATGTCTGTCGAGCGCAGAGAGCATCTTCTTCAGTTCGGCAGTCTCTTCCGGATCTATATGCAGCGAGCCGAAGATGTAAATCATGAAGCCACATCACACACTATTTAGTTAAGCATTTCTCTATGGGAAATATCATGGGCCTGGTGGGATTTGAACCCACGACCTTCAGCTTAGAAGGCTGTCGCTCTATCCAAGCTGAGCTACAGGCCCGTCAGTTACGCATCAATGTCAGCTTCGGCTTTCCGGCGCTTTCTATGCTGAAGAACCGCTTCGTGTTGGCGACCACGGCATGGGCGGCCTGCTCGAAGGTTATCCTCTTCTCCTCCGCTATCATCTCTACCGCCTTCGTCACGTCAATGGGCGATTTTACCGCCGCCGGAGCGTCGCTTTCGACCATTATATTATCTATCGAGACCTCCTTTATAACCTTTCTCCTCCTCGCGGATTCGAGGGGGGGTATTGATATCATGTAGCCCAGCCTCTCCGCCCTCTTTCCCTGCTCTATGCTCCCCTCGAAGAAGTGTATGTGCGCCTTCCTTACGCCCTTCGCCTCCAGCAGCGAGAGCACCTCGTCGATCGCCTCGCGGGAGTGGACCGACACGGGGACGTTGAGCTCGAGCGCCAGGTCGGCCAGCCTCCCGAAGACCTTCCTTTGCCATCCCATGTTCTCCGCCTTGCCGTCCAGCCCTATCTCGCCTATTCCCACTATCCCGGGCCGGCCGAAGGACCCCTTGATGAGCCCCACCACGGCCTCCAGCTCCTCGGGCTCTACCAGCACGGCGTGCTCCGGGTCGACGCCGAGCATGGCGAATATGTTCCTGCCGTCGGCCAGCCTCACGGCCTCCATGTCGGACTTGATGTCAACCCCGTTAGTCACCAGGGTCTTGACGCCTGCGTTTATCGCCTCGTTTATCTGAAAGGCGCCCAGCATGTCGAGGTGGCAATGGGCGTCGGCCAGCTCCGTAACGTTCTTCTGCTGGGGAGCCTGCTTCATAACATCCCTGGTCGGCATGGTTTCACCCTATTATCTTGGTCCCTGACTCCTCATTCAGTATCTCCTTCAGCTTATAGAGGTTCCCTATGTATGCCGCCCTGCCTCCGCCCCTTATGAAGTCGATGCATGCCTGGACCTTGGGCCTCATCGTGCCCTCTTCGAGCGAGCCGAGCATCCTGGAAAGCGCTGAAACAGTTATCTTCTGTATGGGCCGGCCGCCTTCCGCGCTGGTGTAGAGGTAGTCCGTGTCCGTGAGTATGACTAGCTTGTCCGCCCCTATCCCGTTGGCCAGTATCGCAGAGGTCAGGTCCTTGTCGATCACCGCCTCGACGCCCCGGTACCTGCCGGACCGGGATACCATGGGAATCCCTCCGCCCCCTCCGGCGACCACTATCCCGCTGGCGCTGAGGAAGCGTATCATGTCGGCTTCCAGGAGGACGAGCGGCCTGGGCGACGGCACCACCCTCCGGTACCTGTCCCCCTTCCTTATGTACTCGAACCTGCCCCTCCGGAGCTCGGACCTGAGCTCCGACGCGTTAAGGAACGGGCCGACGGGCTTCCTTGGGGCACGCCCCTTCTGCTCCACCAGGACGTGGGATATGACCGTGCATACCTCGGGCTTCCTCTTGAGCAGAAGCAGCTCCTCCGAGAGGGCCGTGCTTATCGCCGACCCTATCACCGACTCGGTCTCGGCGGTGAGGTAGTAGAGCGGGAGCTCCGGTATCGCCTTGGCGGCCAGCTCGTTCCTCTCCAACTCGCGGCCGACCTGGGGGCCGTTGCCGTGGGTCACGACAATCCTGTGGCGCTTCAGGTAGAGCCTCGCTATCTCGCGCGCCACCCTCCTTATGCTGGCCGACTCGGAGCGCGGGTCTCCCATGGACGCCGGGTTCGATATCGCGTTTCCCCCTATGGCAATTACTATTCCTGGCACAAAAACAACCTTTTTAAGCATCTGCCTCCATCCTATTCCAATGCTAAAGCTAATAATGTTTGACATAGGGGGCGTAATCGAGGATTTCGCGGAGGAGGACTACATCGACTACATCTGCGGCAAGCTCAGCCTCGACAAGAAGGAGTTCGGGGACGAGCTGCTCCGGGTCCTCCCCAGCGCCGAGGAGGGGAGGATCTCGACCAGGGAGATGCTGGAGAAGGTGGCGATCCTGTTCGGGCTGAGCTTCAGGAAGCTGGAGTGGGCCACCTCGATGAGGAAGCTGGCTACGGTGAACAAGAACGTGGCAAGGCTCGTGAACGCGCTCAACGCCAGGTACAGGCTCGTGCTCGTGACCAACGTCTCCAAGAGCAGGTACATGGAGAACGTGAGGATGGGCTTCTTCAGGAAGGTGAGGTGCGGCAGGGTCTACACCTCCTGCTATCTCGGGCTGTCCAAGCCCGGGCAGCAGATATACAGGTACGTCCTCAAGAAGGAGGGGGTGAGGCCGGAGGAGGCGGTCTTCGTAGACAACATGCAGGTGAACGTCGAGGGGGCTCGGAAGGTGGGCATAGTAGGGGTAAGATTCGACAACTACAGGAAGCTCGCCAGGGACCTCAGGAAGCTGGGAATCAGGTGGTAGCCCGCGCCCGGAAGCCAAGAGCTATAATGTTAATCCGCCAAGTTATACCGCAGCCCCATGGTGTAGTGGCCAAGCACAGCGGGCTTTGGACCCGCGGACATCGGTTCGAATCCGGTTGGGGCTACTGTCGGTTAAACTCGGATCCGGCAAGTGAAGGTTTATAAAGAGGAAGAGGTGGGGTTCGGGTCCGGCGTGGATCGGTTCGAACTTAATCAAAGACTCCGCTATGTAACTGGCTCCCAAGCAGGCTTTATTTGAAGCTCCGTTGATCTTTTTATTATAGGCACGTCAAAAGTTAGGAGCGGTGCACCATTTAGTCTACTTATGGCAACGTATATTGCATCATGAATAGGTAGCTTATGAACATGTGCAATCTCAGAAGCGAGCTTTGCAATGCTGGTCTCTTGAACTTTTTCCAGCTTATTGAATATGGAAATAAGGTCATTTAACGCCGATTCGAATTTCTCATCTGTTAACTCCTTCTTTAGCGTATGGTATTTCCAAATCGTATTGAGCGATTCTGGCAGGGCAAGGCAAGGCACCAGTATCCGTTCTCTCATTACTAGCTCTTTTTTGTATATCTTTCTTGCCTCGTCTGAATTTTCTTCCTGGACTACCAGCTTTACCAATGCGCTTGCATCTAAGATTATCATCTAGAGTCACGGTCTTCTCTTATCATCGTAGTGCTATCTCCGGAAACCTTGCGCCTCTTTGCCCTCTTCTCTATTTCTGTATATTCATCCAAAAGGGAGATGACGTTCCTCTTTGCATTTATGAGTTCTCGAAATTCTAAACTCAACTTTATTCGTTCTCTCTTTACAAATGCCTTTGTCCCTTTTGGTACACGTATTGATATCATTTCTGATTCTTGCAATCGATCACCATACGGGTTATGTTGGGTAAGATATATATAGATTTGTATTACATCAGTATTACATATGTATTAACTAGCTTAGATGTCCCTCCTTCCCACTATATGGTTTCAATTATTTCCCAATGTATTTATAATCTAGGTTGAGCAACGCCTTTGTTGGGGCTATTCCAGTCCAATGATGACGAATCCCTTCTGTTCTATGTCCTTTTTGGGCCAGAAGCCCTTATTTTCCAGGTCCTTTGTCTTTAGGGAGTAGGATACTCTCTTCTCCAGAACCCTTCCCGTATAGGCCTTCTTCACGGGATTCCATTCCCTGAGGGCCATGACGTCTCCAGGGTTGTATTCCCGGTCGGAAAGCCTTACCTCAAAGGTTTTCTCCCCAGTGGCCAGCTTTTCGAAGTATTCCGGCCAGACCTTCTTCTCGATCCGCATGCCCTCGCCGTTACGGCTTGGAAAGGAAAGTTAATAAGCCCGCGCGGCCTAGATTAACAGATGATGAGACGAGGTATTTCTGACCTGTGATGAAAAGAGAGTCGCTGATGCGGCTTGCCTTGTCGGATTCTGTGCTGGCCCGTGGTGGGGGGTCTGGCCGCGCAGCGTGCCTTGAATAAACATGCAGGGAGAGAGATTTGAACTCTCGAACCCCTACGGGACTGAACCCTAAATCCAGCGCATTTGACCAGGCTTTGCTATCCCTGCATTTATGTTTAGTTAGGTGTAGGCACTGTTTATATTCCTTTAGCTCGAAAGTATAGACGGTAAAGCTTATGATAACCACGAAGTACGTCAGGGAGAACCTTGCCCAGATACGTGAAACGCTGAAGAACAGGAACAGCGCCTTTCCCCTCGACGAGCTCCTTTCCGCCGACGAGAAGTGGCGGAAGCTCAAGACCGAGTTCCAGGGTATGCAGTCGAAGAGGAACAAGGCAAGCCTCGAGATATCCGAGGCGAAGAAGAAGGGCCAGGAGATAAAGGGCAAGATTGCGGCGCTCGCCTCCCTGAAGTCCCAGATGGAGGCCATGGGGGAGGAGATCCCGAAGTATGAGTCCCAGATCGAGTCGCTGATATGGAACGTCCCGAACACGCTGGACAAGTCGGTCCCGATAGGCATGCCTCCGGGAGCCAACAAGGTGCTGAAGGTCGTCGGGGCGATAAAGAAGAAGAGCGGGCCCAATCATGAGGAGATACTCTCCAAGCTCGGCCTCCTCGACGTTGAGAGGGCCGCCAAGACCGCCGGCTCGAGGTTCTACTACCTCCGGGGCGACCTGGTGCTCCTGGAGCAGTCCCTGCTGAGGTACGCCCTGGACAAGATGTCGAAGAAGGGCTACACGCCCATCCTCCCGCCGTTCATGCTCAGGAAGAAGTATTACAGGGGAGTCGCGCCGCTCGGGGTCTTCGAGGACGCGCTCTACCGCATCTCAGAGGCCAACGAGGCCGCCAACATGAAGGGCGCCGAGCGCCTTGACGAGGAACTCTTCCTCATCAGCACGGCCGAGCACGCCCTCGCGTCGATGCATGCCGAGGAGCTGCTGCCCTCCTCGGAGCTGCCGCTCAAGTACGCCGGCATCAGCCCCTCTTTCCGGCGTGAGGCGGGGGCGCACGGCAAGGACACCAAGGGCATATTCAGGGTCCACCAGTTCGACAAGGTGGAGCAGTTCATCTATTGCAGGCAGGAGGACGAAGAAAAGTACTTCGACGAGCTCCTCTCCAACTCGGAGGAGATGCTGGGCGAGCTCGGGCTGCCCTACCGCCTCGTATTCCTCTGCAGCGGCGACACCGGCCACCAGATGACCAAAACGGTGGACTTCGAGTGCTGGTTCCCCGGCCAGAAGGACTACCGCGAGCTCGGCTCCTGCTCCAGCGCGGGGACCTGGCAGAGCATGAGGCTCGACATAAGATACGAGGAGAAGGGCGAGCGCAGGTACGTGACGACGCTTAACAACACGGCGATAAGCGCCCAGAGGACCCTGGCCTGCCTCGTCGAGAACTACGCCAACCAGGACGGCAGCATAGAGGTCCCGGCCGCCCTCGTCCCCTACCTGGGGAAGAGCAGGATAACCAAGCAGTGAGAGCGTGGCGGGCAACGAATACTCCATAAAGAGGGAGCTGAAGAGGCTCTCCGCGATCAGGGGATCGGGCACCGAGCTCATAAGCGTCTACATACCCCCCGACTTCCCGATATCCGAGGAGATGGGGAAGCTGAAGGAGGAGCACGGCCAGGCGGGCAACATAAAGTCCAAGTCGACCCGCCAGAACGTCCAGGCGGCCCTAGACAAGATAATACAGTTCCTCCGCCTCTACAAGAGGCCTCCGGCCAACGGGATCGCGATCTTCGCCGGCAATGTCTCCAACGTACAGTCAAACCCCAGGATAGAGCTGTTCACCATCGAGCCCCTGGGGCCCCTCAAGTCCAACATCTACCGGTGCGACTCCGAGTTCCTGCTCGAGCCGCTGGAGTCCATGATGGAGGCCAGCGACATGTACATACTGGCCGTCCTGGACGGCCGCGACGCCACCGTCGGGATCCTCAAGGGGGCGCGCTTCGAGCTCGTCAAGAAGATACGCTCCTTCGCCTCGTCGAAGTCCAGCAAGGGTGGCCAGTCGGCCGGCAGGTACGAGAGGGCCATAGAGGAGAGCATTGACGACTACTACAAGATGGTAGCGGACGCCATCAACGACATCTACCTGAGATACACCAAGAAGATAGCGGGGCTTATCGTCGGCGGGCCGGGCCCCAACAAGGACAACTTCCTCAAGTCGAAGAACCTCAACTACCAGGTGAAGGTGCTGGGGATGTTCGACACCGGCTATACGGACGAGCACACCGGAGTTAACGAGCTGCTGGAGAGGTCGAAGGAGCTTCTCTCCAAGCAGGCGATAATCAAGGAGAGGGCGGTCATGGACCGGTTCCTGGAGGAGGTGGCGAGGAACGGCCTGGCGGCTTACGGCTACGGCAAGGTGAAGAACGCCCTAGACAACGAGAACGTCTCGAAACTCATAATAAGCGAGGACCTGGAGCTGACCGAGGTGGGCTACCGCTGCAGCAACTGCAAGCAGGAGTCCACCGACGTGGAGGAGGGCAACTTCAGGAAGGCGAAGCACGACTGCGGGGGCACCCTGGAGGTGGTCTCCCAGAAGGACGTCGTGGAGGACATGATAGAGGACGCCGAGAAGAAGGGCGTTGAGATGGTGTTCATATCGCCGGAGGAGCCCCATGGCAAGCAGCTGCTTCTCGGATTCAAGGGCATCGCCGCGATGCTGAGGTACAGGAGATAGCCGCCGGCATCAGTACCTTATCAGGGATATCGTCTGGCCGTCCAGCTTGCCCCTTCCGTTGAGCTGGCTTACCTCTATGACGAATGCGAATACCGCGACCTTGCCTCCCGTGCCTTCGACCAGCTTTGCGGCCGCCACCGCAGTACCGCCCGTCGCTAGCACGTCGTCTACTATTGCAACGCGCTGGCCCGCTCCCACCGCGTCCCTGTGCATCTCTATGGTGGCTGTGCCGTATTCGAGGACGTAGCTCACCTCCGCCTTCTTGTGGGGGAGCTTCCCCTTCTTCCGTATGGGCACGAATCCCTTTCCCATCTTCACGGCCAGGGCCGCCCCGATTATGAAGCCCCTCGACTCTATGCCCGCTATGCAGTCGACATCCAGGGCCTCCAGCCTCCTGGCGAGCTCCCCTATGCAGGAGCCGAAGAGCCTTGCGTCCTTCAGGAGGGGAGTTATGTCCCTGTATACGATTCCCGGCTTGGGATAGTCTTTCACGTCTCGGATCGCGCCCTTCACCGCCTGCTCATCGAAGGTTGGGGCGGGAATCGGCTCACCCCAGCTCCGAGGAGATGCCGCACTCGCTCAGGAAGAGGGCGTCGCCGCTGGTGTAGAGGTTGCCCGACCTTATCGAGGTTGAATTGACGCTGCTGTAGTTTATGAATATGGAGGGCTCGCTGCGGGAGGCGGCCAGGCAGCTCGAAATTGGGATGACCCTTGTTCCGTTGCTTGCCCCCAATGCCCCGCTGGGGGCCAGGCAGGAGGTCGAGTTGGCTATTATCATGAAGTCTATGCTGCTCGCGTTCCTGTGGTGGGCCCTGTTGGATATCAGGCCCTCTATCAGGGAGTAGGCGCAGCTCGCCGAATAGGAGAACGAGGTGCCGTTCAGGTAGGTCACGTAGATGGCGGCCCTGGGGGCCGCATAGAGGCTGCTCTGGAATGCCTGGAAGCTCTCCTGGCTTCCCCCTCCCCCGCCCCAGGACCTGGAGGCAAGGTAGCCCAATACGGCCGCTATGACGATAACAGCTATTATTATGACCGCGGGCATGGCATATCTTCCCGCGCCCGGCCCTTTCCCCTTTCCTTCGTTCTTGGCGGCCTTCCTGGATTCCTTGGATTCCTTTGACTGGGGGTTCTTGGACGGCATGGTATCACTTCCTTGCGAGCAGCTGCGCCGCCATGCAGGAGCTTCCGGTGGCGTTTGCCCCGCTGGCGTACATCATCGTCCCGTAGAGGCCCTTGTAGGTAATTCCGCCGCCCGTGGCGCTCAGCGATATCACGGGCATGCCGGAGCCCAGGGCGCTGTCTATGCAGCCCACCCCCATGGGCGAGACCGTCCCGCCCGCCACGCAGGAGTAGTTCGTCGCGGACACCGTAGTCACGGACTTGCCCTCCGCCGTCAGGACCGACGATATGGCGCTGGCGCATGCCCCTATGCCGCTGTTCTGGTAGGCGGAGCTGCCGTTTAGTACGACGTAGGCCCCCCTGCTGGAATGCAGGTAGCCGGTGAAGTAGGCGAACGGCAGGAAGCCTGTCGCCGACTGGGCGTAGGCGTAGGTCGCGTAGGAGTATGCCAGCACGGCCACGGCCAGCCCTAGGAACAGTACCATCCAGGCCGTCTTGGCCTTCCTGCCCAGCCTGAGCTTGTGCCTCCGGGAGAACCTCCTGTAGGTGGCCATGTATACGATTGCCAGCAGGACGATGCCTATCGCCAGCGAGAGCAGCGCGGCGTAGGCCGGGGCCGACGCGATCTTCGACTGGACAGGGGAGTTGGAGCCTGCCAGCATCGCGCTTATGAACCAGCCGTCAAGAGCCTTGACCAGGTAGCCCATGGTCGTTATCGGCACGAAGACGCCGAGCTGCAGGCCTATCACCTTTAGGTCGGGTAGCGCCGCCGCCACCGCGGTGGAGTTCAGCCCCGAGCCCACGGAAAGGTCAAGGGACTGGAGCTGGGCGGAGAGCTCGACCAGCCTGGGTGGAACCTGCCTATAGTTGAGCTGGGCCGCTATCGCGTCCAATGTATAGTTCGACGAGTAGGATGATGCCTGCGCGAACGAGGAGTTGGCGGCCTCGTACCGGGATATCACGCCTGAGAGTATGGAGTTGAACCCCTGGCTTTCCGAGCTTATGCTCGTGTTGACGCCGTTCGAGAGTATCGCAGCGAATGACGCCTTGAGCTGCGAGAGCGAGGCGCTCAGGTTCGCGTTCGGGCTCTTGGCGAGGAGGGCCGAGGCCGATGCGACGGTCGCGTTGTAGACAGGGTAGGTGGAGTTCAGGAAGGCCCCGTAGGAGGCCGAGTTGATCTTGGAGTTCGCCTGGAAAATGTAGCTGGATGCCGCGCTGGCCGATGCCGAGCTGTAGATCGCTATGGCGGATTTCGACGGCACCTGGGCCGAGAGCTGCTGCTGGGCAGAGCTTATGGAGTTGAGGAGGTTCGGGTCGAAGGAGAGGTAGCCGCAGTAGCCGATGGCCACGCAGTACCAGGCCTGCTGGGACGCGGATAGCCCGGCGTTGCAGCCGCTGAAGGACACTGTGGAGGGGGGCGGGAAGAGGGGGTTGGTCTGCATCTGTGCGGACGCGGCGCCTATGTTGGAGATCTGCTGTGCCATCCCGGCCAGGTTCGCCCCGGCGTTGGAGGCGTTTATCGTGTGTATTAGGTTGTAGTAGGCGTTCAGGCTCGCATTGAAGCTCCCGTACTCAATGGAGAAGTTCACTATGGAGGGGCCGAATATCTCGTCCGGCCCTGTCCATCCGATCGTGCTCATTGCCCTGTAGCAGAGAGGCAGCCCCACGCAGGAGAGGTAGGCGCTGGTTACGTTGTTGGTGCTTGGGGGGCGGATCCCGGTTTCTGTTATGCAGTCGCTCAGGTTGGCCGACGCGCCATTGTAGTATTTCTGCATGGCGGTGTTCAGGTAGGAGACCCCGGACAGGTTCTCATACTGGGAGAAATATGACGCCAGGACAGGGTTTATGGCGGTCGCGTTGGCGATGAGCGCGAAGGCCGGGCCGTTCTGGCTTATCACCAGGTAGGTCGTCCCGTTTGCGGCCGCGGCCACCACGTAGCTGGAGCCGCTGAGGCTGATGTTGTGGTAGGAGTACTGCGCGATCACCGAGTTCGGCATGTAGGCCGAGAGGTAGCTGCCGAGCGCATTGCCGGGCAAGGCGGCGGAGGCGGTGCCGCAGCACGCCAGGAGCGCAATGAGCGCCGCAGCGACGAAAAGGTAACTGGTTCTCAAGGTAACACCGGGCAGGATAATATAGATGACAAACCTTATAAACGTGAGTGGGCGACCTCCGGCACGGGAAAGGGTTTGTCGCCGGAAAACCGGAAGGCCGGAAATGCCTCCGGCTGGGATGGAAATTAAATAAAAAAGGAAAAGAAAAAGAAAGGATGACCGCCACGGGGGCGGTCAAGCTTGACTACTGTTGGCAGTTAGTGGCTCGAGGCCGCTGCGTAGAGGGCGTTTATGAAGCTGTTCGCTTCAGACGTCGTCTGTGCAGCCGTGTAGCCTGCTACCAGGATCCTGTTGCCGCCGTATGCCTGCATCACCGGGTTGCTCGATGGCATCACGCTGACGTTGTAGGCGGACTGCAGCTGCGCGCTGAGCGAGTTGACGTATCCGCTTCCGACCAGGATCAGGTTGCTGCCCGAGTTCGCGTTGGAATCCAGCACGACCAATGGGGCCGTTGAGCTGAGGTTCTTCAGCAATACAGGGACTGTAGCCTGGCTCACTGATGGCGTTGCCGTCAGGTTTGTCACACCGAGTATGGTGTAGTTGCTCGCACCAGTCAGGACCGGCGTCGCCGTTACCGCTCCGATCGTCACGTTAGGCAGGTTTGTAGCCTGTCCGACAGAGTACGGACCGAACGTCTTGGACGCCTTGGTCACCACTGTGTTCGATGACGTCTTCGTCAGGGCGAACTGCAGCTGGTCTATCGACGTCGCCATCTTGAAGGTGTCTATCGACGATGTTATCGAAGATACCGTGCTTCCCTTTTCTGTCTTGAAGCCTGGCGCTGCGTTGACCGTTGTGCCCTGCGTGGACGTGTACGAGGCGTTGGCGTGCTGGCCCGCTGTGGAGTAGTTCACCATGTAAGTCGGCGATGCTCCTATGGAGGCGTTGTATATCCCGACGCCGAGATAGTCGAGAGCGGCTGTGT
This sequence comes from uncultured Microcaldota archaeon, assembly GCA_963799075.1. Lineage (GTDB taxonomy): Archaea > Micrarchaeota > Micrarchaeia > Micrarchaeales > Micrarchaeaceae > JAJYUY01. Next base: position 79,413 of record CAWCVI010000001.1, read on the forward strand.
TCGAAGGCACTGCGACCTCACCCATCTTCCAAGTGAAGAGCTGGTGTATTCCCGCCCCTGGCGTTGGGTTGCTCGCTGTGGCCAGGACCGCGTTGGATAGCGGCTGGCCGTTCTGCTGGTTGTAGTTTATGCTCGCCGAGCTGGTGGATGCGCCGAGATAGGTCTGCCCGCTCACTGGGTACAGCAATGTTGGCGTGGACGAAGAAGCGAAGGTTGCCAGAGATATGCTGTTGCCTCCCAATACCGTGTTGTAGGTAATTACGTTTAGAGTCAGGAACCCTGTTGGGAAGATAGGCAGCGCCCTGTTGCCCTGTATCTGTATCGCGGTGACGTTGTACAGCGCCGTTCCGAGGATAATCACGTTTGAGATCGTGTTCCCTGCAGCCGCTGTGGTGTTGTAGGAGAACGATGCGGTCTGCTGCGTGAACGTCTTTTGGGACTGCGAGTAACCGGCTATGGTCACTGCCACCGGCAGGGAGTTGCTTAGCCACGGAGACGTCTTGGCCGCTGTTGTAGATGGGTCGTTGTAGGTGAAGACGACGTTGGTTCCGACGGTTCCTGCGATGGTGTTCAGGGATATCGTGTTGGCCAATCCGCTTATGGCGTACGGAGTCAGGTCATAGATGACGCTGCTGCTTGTCTGGCCCGCGTAGCTGAAGGCGTTTGGTATCCCGCTCGTAACCGTGAGCAGCTGTGCCGGCTCGGTTATGTTGGTTATCGAGAATCCGCCGAGTGTTGCAGTGGTTCCCAGTGCATATTGCTCGCCTGCTACGGTGGAGACCTGTGCTGTCACCGTGTCGTAGTTGTTTCCGAGCGTGTCGCCAACGAAGGTGAGCTTGTATACAGATGGGTTCTGTATGAATGAGAAGCTCTGCCCTGGCAGCAGTGTAGATACCGGGGTTACGTTGTAGAGGACTATGCCGTACAGCTGGTTCGCCTTTCCGCTTGTGGAGGTTGTGTTTTCCCACAGGAGCTCGTCGTTCCAGCCTGGGTCGTTCGTCTTGTTGAACGGCTGGCCGCTTACGACCTTGTAGACGTTGTTGTACAGCTGCAGCTTTGCCCACTTCTGGTAGGCGTACAGTCCTGCGAATGTCGAGTTGACGCTGACGTACAGCAGGTGCCCTGTGACGTTGAACTTCGCCGTGTTGGGCAGGCTGGATATCGTGGACTCGTTGGTCTGCTGGCCGTTGTAGTATACTGCGACCGCTGCCGCTGCGTTGAGACCGTTTGTCGTCTGCGCAAGGTCCTGTAGCTGGACTGTCCATGGGCCGGAGCTTATGTTGTGGCCGACATAGATGGTCTGCAGGGGCGTTGCCGAAGACGCAAGGTAGATAGTTCCGCCGACCTTGTAGTTAGAGCTCGTGGTCGGGGCTGATCCGCCTCCTGTCCCGTTTATTATAGTATAGGGAGTGCCGAGCAGGGTTATCGGGGCGTTTATCTGCGTTGAGCCGCTTGAGAGCGTGTTGGCGATCGGCTTGCTGAAGACCACCTCGTATGCTCCGCTTGCGGACAGGAGCGCAAAGTTGTTCACTCCGCTTGCCTGGTCATATACAGGGAATCCTGTCATGAAGAGCGATTCCGTCTCCCCGTATGTGCCGGAGTTTGTCAGGAGCGAGCTGAACTGCGTTGTTCCGACCTGAAGCAGGTTGTCGTTGGAGCTGCTGACAAAGCTGGAGAACGAAAGGCCTCCAGAGTTGGCCTGTGTGGCAGACGGGTTCGCCTGGGGCCCCGAAACTGCCGTGTATGGCGAAGCCATCGGGCTGTTTGTCGTGTAGTAGGTCTCAGGGAATGCGTATGAGCCGGTTCCCTGCGCGGACTTCGTGTTCTGCAGTGCGCCGAGCTGGACTCCCTGGTTGAGCACTGATCCAATCAGTGCGCTGAATAGATATGAGGCACCTGTCGCGCTCGTTACTCCACTCTCGTTGAGCCAGACCTGCTGGTTCGTGAGCGAGTACTTCGAGGAAGACACGCTGACCTTTAGGGCCGATGCCGAAGCCGGGTTCACCAATGCCGTGACGGGCGTGCTCGTGTATGCGAGGTTGCCTATCGCCGCAGCGATGTTTCCCGCAGCTACGCCGTCTGATGGCTTAGCGCCGGATCCGATTACGACCTGAACTACCGGTTGCCCACTATTGCTTATAATAGGGACGTTCTGGAAAGTCAATGGGCCTGCGAACGCAAGTCCCGCTCCCAATAAGGCAGCGCCTGTCACGATGGCTGCTATCCTCTTTGCATTTAGACTCTTCATGGTCTCACACTTAACATTTGTAGATGTATTCCATCTGGAAGGTATTTAAACCCATACCACATACTTAACATTCTTTTTATAAATGGGGTTTTATATTACGGCAATCGTCATATGTCATATCCCTTATAGCCACCCCCCTTCGACGGCAAGGGTACGACAGGAGGGGATTTTGCAGAGGGAGTTAGAAGGACTCCGCTTCATCGAATAGCGCCTTTACCTCATTTAGGTCCAATGATGCGATTCCCAACTCTTTCATCCTTTGCTCGCAGCCTTTTGTGAATCCGGCCTTTGACACCAGCAGGTAGTCGTACCTGCCGGGGGTTCCTATCAGCTTGGACCTCTCCACCAACCTTTCCGCAACCCCCTCGTCTATGGGGTGGGAGCTCCACTTTACCTCGCCTATTATGAGGTGCCTCTCTTTCCTGTTAACCGCCACGATGTCGATCTCGTTGCTGTTCCTGTCCCACCAGGAGCCTATTTCATCGAAGTTTATCCCTATTCCTTTTATCTTTCTGCCTTGGTAGGAGACCAGGAGCTCCTTTATGACATCCTCGAACAGGCGGCCCACGTAGGCGTTGAGTTCGCCTCTTATCTTTTCTTTGACGAGCTCCCCGTTCTCCAGGTTTATGGCCGTCTGGTTCTCAAAAATGAACCTGTACCAGAACCTGAAGAAGTTGTCGCTTATCCCGTATCTCCTGAGCCTCTCTTTTCCCAATACGGGATCCCTGCGTTCTACCAGGCAAAGCAGTTCGTCCAGCCGGGTAAGGTACTGGGGCAGCGCGGTGGCGGGTATCTTAGTAAAGTCGGAGATTTCCTTTAGTATCGTCTTGCCTGACGATATTGATTGAAGGATGGAGTTGTATCTCGCGTGGGTCCTGAGATTCTCGTATTCGAGGAGGGTCTTGGGCTCCTCTGCCAGGGAGCCGTCTTTGCGTATCATTAGGTTCTCGACAGCGGAAAGCGTGTCTTTGTAGGGGATGGTCTTTTCAAGGTAGTAGGGGGTGCCCCCGAACACGGCATAACGCGTGACCTTCTCCGCTTCGTCGAGAGTCGAGAACATCAGCCTGAACTCCTTGTATCTGAATGGGTTTATCCTTATCCTGTCCGCCCTGCCGTAGAGCGCTCCCGCCCTGCTGCCGGTTATTTTCTGTATCATGCCCACCGAAGAGCCTACGATTATCATCATCGCCTTGCTTGACTTCAGATCCAGATCCCAGTGCTTCTGCATAGATGTTATCGCCTCTGGCGCGACGCTAAGCAGGCGTTGGAATTCATCGATTACGACTACAAATGTGGACTTATCCGCAACCGACTTGACGAAAGCAAAAAAGTCGTCGAAATCTGAGAATACCACATTTTCCTTCAGCTGTTCCGAGATCGCTTTCTGCAGCGAATCAAGAAGCACCCTGCGTTCGGTGAGGTCTACGTAGAAGTAGAGCTTCTTGGAGAGTATCTTGTCGAGGAAGCGCCTAACCAGCTCGGTTTTCCCAACGCGCCGCCTGCCGTATAGGGCAACCAGCGAACCCGAACCTGATTTGGCCTTATCGTAGCGCTCCTCTAGCGATTTTAGCTCCCCGGCCCTGTCATAAAACTTTTGTTCCATTGCACCACTTAATATTAACGTGATTATATAGTAATATTAGCATGATAATATTATTAAATGTTTCGGCCGAAGGGATGGGTCGAATCCGGCACGTCTTTTGGTAATTGGATACCAAGTTGGCTTTATCGCCGGTTTGCCATGGCCGACAGGGAGTAGGGCGGCGGAGCAAAGAAAAGGAATATAAACTCCAACGGCTCATCTTAACTCGGGGTCCAGATGGAGGAGAGCGGGGAGAGCCACCACAGCCATGACCACCAGCATGGGCACCATGAGCATGCCCATGAGGCGGCTCCCGGAAATACCCCCGCCGCCCAGGCCCAGAAGTCCGGCCTGAAGAAGGTCTTCGACCTGGACAACAGGCTCGTCTTTGCCCTCCTGGTCATCGGCATACTCGCCGTGACGGTCTATGCGAGGCTGGGTCTGTCGAACAGCCAGGGCCTCTTCGAACCTGACGGCTTCTTCTATTATGCTATAGTAAGGTCCACCCTTAGCAACCACCTGGTGGAGCCGCAGCACCTGGGGATAAGCGGCTTCCCCGGACACAACTTCATAGGGGAGGCGCCCGGCCTACCCTACCTCACGGTCATATTCTATCTCCTCGTGGGCTGGAGCGGGGTGGGCTACCTCTCCATAATGAGGCTGCTTCCCGTCCTGTTCGCCATATTGGAGGTCCTGCTTGCCTATCTCATAGCCAAGGAGCTGTCGGACAGCAGGCTCTGCGGGCTGCTGGCCATGGTCTTCGTCGCCGCTTCGGCCGGCAACATCGCCAGGACGGCGGCGCTGGTCTACAGGGGCGACACCTTCGTCGCTGTGCCGCTGATGCTGGCCCTGCTGTTAATGCTCAAGGGGATGAGGCTCAGGAGCGCCAGGAGGATGGCCCTATGCGCCCTCCTCGCGGCCTTCGTCCTCAGCACGGGGGCGCTCGTCTGGAACGGGTCGCCCTACGTCATCGCAGTCTACATGCTTTCGCTCGCCCTGCTCATGGTCTATGCCTTCATAGCCTGGAAGCCCGAGCTGTCCAGGGCCGTGCTTATGTTCACCGCCGGCCTCTTCGCCACCGGCCTCCTCCAGGCGATATACGTCTATCTGGGCGGGGCCAGGGCTGGGCTTGTCCTTGAGGGGGGCAGCTTCCTCGCGTTCTACATCCCGCTCCTTGCAGGGGCCATCCTCTCATTCTGGCTCGTCAGAAGGGGAAGGGTAGGGTTCCTGCACAGCGGGGCGGGGAGGGCGGCGGCTGCGATAATAGTCGTGCTCATAGTGGCGGCGGCGGTCGGCGTGACGTTCAGGGGATATGTCGGCACGATCGCGGCCTCGGCCGGGGTCTCGGCGCCCGTGGCGCCCAGCCAGAACCAGAGCATAGGCTATGCCGTCGGAGCGACCACCCAGGAGCTTCAGAAGCCGAGCTTCGGCTTCCTCTTCGCCAGCTTCACGCTCGAGCTCTACCTGGCCCCGGTAGGGGTCCTGATGCTCCTCCTGCTGCTTACAGGAGTTTCTGATCACAAGGACGGGAAGAGGAGGCTGAAGGCCTCGGCGATCGCGATACTGCTGGCAGGTCTCGTCTTCCTCCTTGCCGCGAATTTCGCCATCGGCTTCAACCAGTCCGTGGCCCTTGCCACTACTGCGGCATACCTCCTGCTCCTCCTCTGCACCTATGCGCTTTACCGCTCTGACGGCGGAGCTGCCATGGCGGGGAAGCTGGTGGCGTTCATGGCCCTGTTCGCCTACCTTGCTGTGACCGCATATTTGCAGTACAACGCGATACGCTACAACTCCCTCCTTTCGATACCGCTCGCGCTCTTCGCCGCCTTCGGGCTCTATGCCATAATCGAGACGGCCAGAGGCATAAGGATAAGCAACCAGACCTACAAGTATCTCGTCGCCATAGCCGTGGTTCTGGCGCTCGCCCTAATCGCAGGGTACTGGCTGCGCAACATAATCACTGTAGGAAATGCGTCCCATAACGGCTGGTACCTCTTCGAGGGCTATGCCGCGGTGGCCATCATGGCGGGCATCCTCGCCTGCGTGCTTGTCCCCCTCATTAGGAGAGGGGAGACCGACCTAAGAAAGGTCTGCCTGCTGGCGGCCGCCCTGGTGATATTATTCTGCTGTGTCTTCACGGTGGTCGAATCCTATGCCTCCGCCCAGGCGGACGGGATAGACCCCGCCTTCCTCTCGGCAATGACCTGGCTGAAGGCAAACACGCCGGTGAACGCCACGGTGCTGGCCCTTTGGCCCGACGGCTCCGTGGTCGAGGGATGGGGGAACAGGACGAGCTACATGGACAGCGTCGGCGGGGAGAACGCCACCCGGATATACTACTTCGCCAGGTGGCTCGTGAACTCCAGCGCTGACCCGCAATACCTATACGGCATAGGGAGGCCCCAGTACCTGGTCGCGAGGCAGTACTGGCTCACCGAGCTTACCGGCCTCGTCGCCGAGGGCGTGCCGCAGAACCCCGCCAACTACAGCTTCACCGTGCTCGGGGCGATGGGCCAGCCCCAGCAGAACGCCACCGCGCAGTTCTACTTCTTCGGCAACGGCAACTACAACGTCACGCTCGTCAACAGGCGGGTCAACGCGACCTCGGCGTCCAACTACAGCGCCTACCTAGGCACCGTGGGGCAGTCGCGCCTCTACAGGATATCCCGCGTCCTGCTCTACAACTCCAGCAACTACGCCTACACCGCGTTCAACGCGACGGGCGCCCAGTTCAACTACACCCTGATGATAATCTTCTCTGGCACGCAGATAGAGGGGGCGCTGATCATGACGGACGCCCTATACAGCAGCAACCTCTTCAAGCTCGTCTGGCTCTGCAACCAGTACCAGTGCCCCTACAGCAACTCAAGCGCGAGGATCTCGCCCGTCTACATAAACAACGACACCCGCATCTACAGGGTAGCCTACAGCTGACGGCGGCCGCCGGAGCGGGTCACCTGAACGGGAGGAGGATGGTCTTGAGGTGGAAGTTCGAGATCGGCACGTACCTCACGTCGATCTCCGGGTTGTCCCTGAAGAACAGCATGTCCTCCAGGTCGTTGCCCTGCGTCCTGAACTCGTAGGCCAGCGGCATCCTGATATAGCACAGGCCGAGGCCCGCGTGGGTTATCCTGAGCCCGAAGGGCTTGGCAGAATGCAGCTCGCCGGGGTCGTAGGAGACGGAGCTTTGGTTATAGACCGAGGTCGAGACCCTTTTCGACTGGTCGATCGTCACGCAGTAGCTTCCCGTGAAGGATAGGCCGTCCCTTTCTGCCTGCCTCACGTAATCCGCTATGGCCTCGGCCGGTTCTTCTATCGCGATGTCCGAGTCGAGCCAGAAGGTGTAGGCGGAGTTCGTCCCGGCCGGCATCCTCTCCCTTATCCCCTGCATGCACTTGTTCCTCGTGTTGGCGAGCCCAGTGCCCTGCTGCACGTTCAGGAAGTGCGGCCTGCCGAGTATCTTCGCGGCCTCGATGAGCCTCTCCACGCTTTTCGGGACCGCCCTGCTGTCGTGCGTGGGTATGGATATGATGAAGAGATCGCCGGCCCCCATGCATATGTTTCGGACGGCAGGATTATTAAACTTCCATCCGCGATCGGGCGGGTTGGGGGTGGGCTTATAACATTTTTCATCCCATCCCTCCTTATGCTGGGGATACTGGCGCTCCTGGCCGGGCTGGTCTTAGACACCGCGGTATCCTGGATCAGGATGTTCGTCGCCCTCTTCTTCTCGATATTGGTGGGGCTCGCCGTGGGCATACTCGCCAACAGGTCGTCGGCGGCCGAGAGGATCCTGCTCCCGGTCTTCGACATACTCCAGACCCTCCCCATACTGGCGTTCTTCCCCTTCGTGATATACGTCGTGGTGGCCACGCTGCCCCCCGTCATCGGCATAAACGCTGCGGTCGTCCTCCTCATCTTCACCAGCATGGTCTGGAACATCGGCTTCGGCGCCTACGAGGCGATAAGGACCATGCCGAAGGAATACGCAGAGGTGTCCGAGGTCTTCCAGCTGACGCCGCTCGAGAGGCTCAGGAAGGTCCTGGTGCCGGCGGCGATGCCGAAGGTGGTGGAGCAGGCGGAGCTCTCTTGGGCGATAGGCCTCTTCTACCTGGTCACCAGCGAGATATTCTCCACGGGATCGGCGACCTACGCGGTGAAGCACGGCATCGGATCTGCCCTCGTCAACCTGGCATTCTCGGGAAGCCTGGAGGCCTACGCGATCGGCATAGCGGTATTCGTTGGCTTCGTGGTGGTGACCAGGCTGGCCTTCTTCGGCTACCTTGAGAGGAGATTCATAAGGAGGACAGGCAGGCATAGGAAGGCGGCGGGGTTCGGGCTGCGGCCCAGCCCCTGGCTCGACCAGGCGGCCCGCAGGCTGGGCGGCGCCGGGGTGATATTCTCCAATAAGATAAAGGTGATAGAGAGGGACGAGGCGAGGGAGGCCAGGAAGATCGAGAGGATCGTAAGGAGGGGGACCGGGGTGATACTGGCGTTCCTGGTGCTGGCCGTCGTGCTCGTGCTGGGGATGAACAGGGGGCTGGGGGCCGAGGAGGCGAGAGTGCTCTACTCCATGGCCTTCTCGCTGGGGAGGATCTGGCTCGCCTTCGCGCTCACCATCGCGGTCTCGGTGCCGCTCGGCATATACATAGTCTTCATGTCCAGGAGGAAGGAGCTCTACATGACGGCATTCCAGATACTGGCCTCGATCCCGGCGACGATACTGCTGCCGGCCATAATAATACTGCTCAGGGGGGCGCCCTACGGGGGAGAGCTGGTGGCCTTCTTCATATTCTTCCTCAGCGGCTTCTGGTACATGCTCTTCAGCATCGTCTCGACGAGGTCGTCCCTGCAGCCGAGCTGGGGGGAGGTGAGGCAGGTCTTCCAGGTGAAGGGGAGGGACTCCTGGAGGTACGTGTACCTCAAGGCCATACTGCCGGGCCTCATAACGGGCGGGATAACCGCGATAGCGGCGGAGTGGAACGCCAGCATAGTTGCCGAGTACTTCACCGCCTCGGGGATCGGCGGCAGCGCCCTCGTCTCGGTGGGCTCGGGGCTGGGGAAGCTGCTGGACATGGCGCTCGCGGCGGGCAATATCCAGCTGCTGGTGCTTGCCTTGATAAACCTTACCATCGTCATAATAGTCGTGAACAGGGTCGTCTGGAAGAGGCTCTACAACAGGGTAATGTCGGTCTACCGGTGATGGCTTGATGGACTTGATGAGGATTGAAAACATCAGGTACGAGATAGGGGGAGCCGTGATAATAGAGAGGCTCTCCTTCGCCGCCGGCGCCAACGAGTTCGTCTCTATAATCGGCCCCTCGGGCTGCGGGAAGAGCACCCTGCTGAGGATAATGGCCGGCCTCATAAGGCCCGAGAGGGGGAGGGTCCTCTTCAGGGGCAAGAGGGTTGAGAAGCCACGGAGGGAGATCTCGTTCGTCTTCCAGGACTTCGCGCTGCTCCCCTGGCTCACCAACAGGGAGAACGTCATGCTCGGGCTCTCCTGCTTCGACATCCCCGACGAGGAGAAGGACGAGAAGGCCGGCGAGACGCTCAAGAGCTTCGGGCTCGGCGGGTTCGAGGACGCCTACCCGAACGTCCTGAGCGGGGGCATGAGGCAGAGGGTCGGGCTGGCGAGGGCGCTGGCCCAGGAGCCCTCGGTGCTGCTCATGGACGAGCCCTTCAGCTCCCTGGACGAGCTCACGGCGAACGAGATGAGGAAGGGCGTCCTGGCGGACCTGAGGAGGAGGAAGATGTCCGTCAAGCTGGTCATCATGGTCACGCACAACGTCGAGGAGGCGGTGCTTATGTCGGACAGGGTCGTAATACTGTCGAACAAGCCCACCAGGCTCAAGGGGATAAAGGACATAGGGATAAAGCAGCCGAGGAGCAGGAAGGGAGGGGAGTTCGGCAGGGCCGTCGACGACATCTACAGGAAGCTCAGAGAATAGGCGGGGGCACTGCCGGCCAGGCTATCTCTCGGCAAAGAGCAGCGAGGGGCCGACATACTCTATCTTGAAGCCCTCCTTTTCCAGCCTTTCCGCTATCTGCCGCTTCAGCTCCTCCGAATGGTATTCCAGCATGATCGCGTATGCCTTTGACAGGTCCGCGCCCTTCAGCACGAGGAATTCGTCGCCCTCGCAGTCGATTTTGAGGGCTATCCTGCCATCTATCTCTTTGGTGACCATGTTGAGGTCGGCAACCTGCACGCTGGCCCCCTTGCCGGCCGCGGCGTCCTGCATGCGGGTGCTGCCGCTCCCCACATAGTTCTCGGAGAGCAGTATGGAGCCCGGGGCGGACCCTATCGCGCCGTTGCGGTAGTCGATTTTCCTCCTCAGCTCAGGGGGCGTCTTCTCGAGGAGGGAGAGCCCCTTCCTGTAGGTGGCTGGTATCGGCTCGTAGGCTATCACCATGTCGACGTTGGGCGACTGAGCGAAGTAGATGGCCGTATCCCCCATGAAGGCGCCGACGTCTATCACGGTCGTGTTGGGCTTCAGGGCCCTGAAAAGCAGGTAATACTGCTGCTGCACGAAGATCTCGGTCAGCATGCCGTAGGCCTTTAGGTCCTGCCGGATGCCCGAGAGCTTCCCGATTGATTGCCTGATCCCCATATTGATGGCCCCTGGTTTGGTATTTTTGTAGCCCTGGTTGGATATTACGCCGGATAATTAGCATGCATGTATGCCATTCCCTGTGCGGATTATATCATGCTCAGACTTTAATATCTTTCCGGTCTGGGGATGATGAGCATGCGGTGCAGGGCCAAAGGCCCCGCACCAGAGGTTGGAATGATGGAATCCCAGTACCGAGCGTCATTTCCTGTAGCGGCATAGATTGCCATCACGCCCACCAGGCCCAAGGGGATAAAGAGCATTGGGATACCGCAGCCTAGAACAGGACGGGGCGAGTTCGGCGGGGGCGACGACGACATCTGCAGGAGGCTCAAGGAGTAAGTCGGCAATGGGAGGCGCAAATGTATATATGTTTGTATGACTTAATGTATTACATTTATATACTTTTCCTTCTTAATATTGTCGTGATTAGATGGGGGGCCTCATGACCATAAGGATATCCGAAGACCTACAGCTTCAGATGAAGAAGTATGACATCAATTGGAGCGATAAAGTACGGACTTACCTAGAAGCGCAGGTTGGGCAAATGGAATTGCTCGGCTTCTTGGAGAAGACTGTAGTTAGGATGAAGAGGGAAAAGCTTCGGTCGGATAGCACCCCGATGATAAAGGCAGACAGGGAGTCTAGATGATCGTCCTAGATGCTAACGCCCTGATAAAGCTCGTTATGAGAGAGGAGTTCAGCGACAGGGCGATAAGGAAGGTCAACAAAGCTATAGAGGGAGGAGAGATCGTAGCTTCTCCGGAGATAGCATTCGCTGAGGCACTTAACGCGATATGGAAGCACGTGGTCTTTTCGAAGGAGATGGACAAGAGAGGTGCAACGGATTGCATGATTAGGCTGCTTTTTATATGGAGCAAAATGACCCGGTTAGATACGGTCGTGTTGGCGCAGGAAGCGATGGATATAGCGGTAGCGAATAGGTTGAATGTGTATGATTCGTTATATGTCGCGGCAAGCAAGCTGAATAATGCCCCGCTGCTCACATTCGATGAAGAAATCGTGAAAAAGGCCCCTAAGCTCGGGATTGATACACTTTAGACGCGCATGCAGCATATTGCAGAAGCGCCGAAAACGTCGGTCAACGCGGATCCCTGTCCTCTCTGATGGACGCCACAAATGTTTCGACTGTAAGTTTTGAGAACGTTTTGCCCATGAGCTTCGCCTTCTGCATCAGCTCCGCTATGGCTTTCTGTCTTTTTGCTTTCCGGAGGAACAGGGAATTTCTAGTCCCCTTTTCCTCTTTATCTTTCATTATTCCACCAAATGTCTATTGTTTTATAGGACTTTATACCTGTTCTGCACCTCGATCGGAATCGAACATGAGGTGCAGGGCCAAAGGCCCCGCACCAGAGGTTGGAATGATGGAATCTCGACAATGCATCGAGCGTCATTTTTCATTTTCTATACCTGTAGTGGGGTATTATCTCCTTCGTGCTGCCGACGGCCTGACTTTGGATCGCCGCGTACACCCTCCTGCTTTCCGGCCCTGTCTTGGCATAGGTCTTCACCATGAACCCGCAGCCGCCTTCGGTCACCAGCACCTCGTCCACGCCGTTGATCTTCAGGAGCTTCTCCGCGGTGCCAGAGGCATTGCTTCCGCTTCTGGGATTGATTAGGTAGAAGCGGCAGAGCGGCCTCGAGGCGTCGATCCCCTTCAGGTTGTTTCTCCTGATGCAAACACCATCCTGTTGAGCAGCCATGCATCCCTGCATGATTGCAAACCCACGCTAGTTATTACGTCGCTTGTTGTATATATAATTAATCGAGAAAATAGTTGAAAGTCCCTGGTTTGTTTCGGCGAGGTGAAGGTTTAAAACAGGAAATAAGCAATAAATGGAGATAATTTAACCATGCATAGATAGAAAGGTTTGGTTAAATATTCAGAGTTGTATAGTTAAGTATTTATATATTTAACCATATAACCAAAGCATGGGGCTCAAGAGCGCGCCAGAGGAGGTGAAGAGGGCGTTCGCGGAGCTGAAGCAGCGGCTGGGCAAGCCGATCTCGCTGCACAGGATATCCGGCAAGTACTATGTCTACGAGTACTCCTCGGTGAGGGATCAAAGGAAGGGTAAGACCGTCATCAGGACATCGTACCTTGGCAGACTGTCAGGGGAAGGTAAGTTCGTTCCGAAGGGAGGCTTGCTGCAGGCGGAACAGGGGGAGGATGCGGTAAAGCCCGAACCGGCGCGGGTAGATAATAAGGTAGACAAGAGAGAAGCGATAGCCCTGAGGAACCTCAGCATGAACGGGAGGATGAGCATGGCCAAGCTCGCGAAAAGGCTCGGGATGTCGACGACCGGAGCGAGGCATTTCGTGAAGCACTTGGAGGAGAAGTACAGCATAAGATACTTTGCCGAGGTTGACACGCTCAAGCTGGGCTATCTGAGGTACATAGCATTGGTAAAGTTCGAGGACAGGATACCGAAGGTGGAGGAGATAAAAAAAGCATTTGAGGATGACCCGCATGTTGCGTTAGTGGCAATGATAAAGGGAGTTTATGATATGATGATTATCTTTTATCTTAAAAACAACACGTCATTGGCTAATTTTATTTATGACTGGAGGTCTTCGAAGGCATTGCCCAGTTATACTGCTCGATGGTTTATAACACCCTTGGGTATGGCATCTGGAATAACTATACCGCTAAGACGGGAGTTTGTGGATAATATATTTGAAAAACAGTTGGATAAAGTTGGGTTAGACAAAACTACATTAACCATGTTGACTGATGTCGAACGGCTTGCTCTCAAAGAATTTATGATTGATGGGGCACAAGATTTTGGTGATGTAGATAAAAAGTATGGTCTAGGTCTAGGTCGTTCAAATTATGCTTTCTATAAGCTAAAGGAAAAAGGGATAATAGAGAGAATTACTTTAACAATGAAACCAGTAGGGTTGAGGTACAATTCTCTTTTTATAACAGAAACTAATAATTATAAAATGTTTGTAAATAGCAGGGAGAAATGGTTACAAAATATGATTGCTATCGACAAACCATGGATTAATAAATATGCATATAGAGGGGATATGGGTATTCCTGATAGTATATTTTGTATAAGGCCCATATTTGAAAATGATGAACTTCACGAAACGCTGGAGGGAACAGACTCTATAAGGGGGACCAAAACGCAAAGTATGATAATAACAGAAACGGTTATTGGTTGCTTGTGTTATAGGAACTTTGATCTTACACATACTAAAAGCTATGAAAGATTAATGAAACGAAACAAAATAGAGAATGACGATAAGATAGAATATTAATTGTTTATTCGGTACCATCGCCTTCCATTATTTCACCGAATTGTGTTCTCTGACAATCCTTAAAAAACTATGTTGGAGGTTTGACTACTGCCGTAGTCACGATTTATTGAGCGTTTTGGGGCTTTTGGCATCGCTCACTTCCGCTAAAGTATTTAATATATAGTAGTAGCATATATTTTATCGGAATGGTGGAAGTATGGAGAGAGTTGATAGCGGGGTTCCAGGACTAGATCCGTTGATGGGTGGCGGCATTCCGAAAGGGTTTAATGTGCTTGTTGTAGGTCGACCTGGCACCGGAAAAACCATTTTTGGTCTTCAATACCTTTATAATGGTGCCCTTAAAGGAGAAAACGGGTTGTACGTGATACTAGACGCAGACGGGGATTTGATTAGAGAACAGGGAGAGACCCTTGGAATGGATATCAGGAAACTTGAGTCTGAAAAGAAGCTGTGCATCCTCGACATGCCGCTTAACAGGCAGTTGAGGCTGAATATCTTTAGGCTCATAGAGGTTAAGGCAAAAGAATACAACGTAAAGAGGATTGTGTTTGATAGCTTGTCTTCCTTTATGTTCAATATCAATCAGTTCAATATTCAGTTGCCCAACATCGATAATCTTTCAAGGCTTTCTAAAGAGGATGTGGAGTATCTCGAAGAAGACATTGCAAATAGGGAATCGTCCATACCGGAAGCCATCCAGAAGTTAAAGCCCGATCCATTGCATTATGGTGCAATTTTTAGGCAAAGGATGGTCTATTTGATGTTTAGGGAATTTTCTACTTTGGGCACTACTAACGTTGTAATAACCAGCGCCTCGTCGAAAAATCCTGACGCGACTGTAGACGGTGTGAGCGAGTTCGTGGCTGATGGGGTCGTGGTTTTGGATGTTCAACAGATAGCCAAAAAGGCGGTTAGGAGCATACGGGTTCAAAAGATGCGTAATACAAAACAGGACATAGATAGTTTTGTGCTAGATCTTTCGGACAAGGGACTTGCCGTAGAAGAGGAGAGGGTCTTTACGGGCTCGAAAATATCCGGCATTAACCCTTAGCCGAAAGGGTAAATTTGCAGTTCTCCGCACCTTTGGAAACGCACTGCGTTTCTTTACATTCAAAATTTTTCTTTAAGGAGTCCGAAAATACAGATGCAAGATACCCTCTGGTGTGATGGCAGGATACTTTATTAGGACTGGCATTGGTAACGATAACTTCCTGTACGCTTTTAGTTTGATCGAAGTTTGGTACGTTAATGGTCCCCATGCCGAAAACTTCAGCGAGTTCCAGCAAAAAATTTAATCTTTCAAGTTCCGCCATCTTTCTGTCGGAAAGTATTTTTATTATTGGCATGGGCATTTTTTTGGCAAGTTTGTAGATTTCGTCTGGGGGAATGCGTTCTTCGATTCTCAGTATGAATTCGCTAGGGAATAGGAAAGCTGCATTATTGAAGAGGTTTATCCTGCCGTCTTCACCAAAACGCAATAGATCTGCAAACATTAATTCTTCAGCTTTCTTATGCATCAGATCACTTTCGGGGGTACGGGTGTTCTTTTAGATTTGCTTTGTGCACATGTACCATATACGGTCTTGTAAGCTGCATTATATAATCATTGCCCTCATGGATTATCCCATCAAGATCTGTAGTCAGGTGGTTTATTTTTATATGGTGTGCATTTACGTATAATCGCATGTTTTGGGGGTTGTTCGTGAAATAACCTACAGCCAATTTAGGACTATCCTGTGCGATTCTGTTTATTTGGGATACTGCTTCTTCAAAGGATTTGACTTTTATTAAACAGAGTATGTATCCGGGTATTTCATTTATCAGCAATTCGGAGTTTACGTCGTTTGTTGAGACCAGAAGAGGGGTAAATTGAGTAGGACTAATTTTTTCCCCGCCGTGCAGAATTGAAATAAGTTGGAGTCGTTTTAGTTCATCAATCCTTTTTTCTAGGAATAATGCTGTTCTTTTGTCAATATAGCCGACTTCAGTCTTAGGGTTTAGCGGATCCGCTGTATGTTTATCCAGAAGGGTAAGTTCGCGTTCTAAGACCTTAGTAAGTTTGTTAAAAGAGGATTCTACGACAAAAACGGATTTCATTGAATTACAGCCGATTGGATAGCGCATAGAGGAGTCTATGATTAATTTGGCGGCAAGGGGTATATCAAAATTCTCATCGAGTATTCCAGCGCACCTGCCCGAAGCATGTCTAAGGATAAGTTTTGATGCAAAATGGTCAATTGTTTGTGTTGATATATAGTCATTTAGAGAATTTTCCGCTTTTTGCAATTCGGCTAAAAATTTAGGAAGTTCTTTCTGGATATTTAGCATTCCTTTGTCTTTTAAGAATTTGTCTAGGTTAAGCACATTTCGCTTTTCAGTTCTGATTAAATTATCGATGGTGTTCTCATCTCCAAAAGGCCAGATAGTAGCAGCTTCGTCGCATATCTTGAAATTATGTTCTTTGGATTTAGGATTTTCAGAATCGAAGAAAAGGATTGACAAGCCATTTTTAGGGTAACCTGCATCAATAATTGTTTTTACTATTTTTAATGGAACAATATTGTCGGTTTTGCTAGGCTTGATTATTCCAGGTATGCCTAGTAAAACCAGTATTGTAGATACTACGGCAGTGATTCTGGGGTCATTTCCCGGTGTAATTGCATAAACAAAACCCTTTTTTGGTACTCTAAACTCAATTTTGTGAAATGTTTCGTTTTCCATAAAGTCTAAACCGATTTTTCCATAGAGAAAACCATATCTTTTTGATATAATCTCCCAAAAACTCGCCATAATCTTTGGTATTTGGTTTACTTGTTCGGAGATATATTTTTTGGGCATGCCTACCATTTTAACTATTGCCCGAATCTCCCCTTCGGAAAATTTTAGGCTGTTTGCTGCTTTTTTTATAATATTAGCTCTTTCAGCAAAACTTAGTTTTTGACATTCTTCCCAAGATTGCTTGGCCTTAGATAATGCTATAGAGATATCAAGTTGGCTGGCATCAGCAATCAAAATTTTGTCTTTATAGAACTGACTCTGGACAGTAAAATAGTTTTTGCCTAAATTTACAGATTGCCCCCCGATTAGGTTATCAACGGTCTTCACTGTGGCCACCCTCTATGTTTAGGTTTAGTTCTTTTGCTTAAATGGAGGTTTGGATGTTTGTGTGATTGTACAATTTTTTTATTGTTGTATGCTCTTTTTGACCAAGGAGCAATGCCAAATATTGTTGTGTTGTCTTGTGGATTTGATTTTCGTGGCACGAGATTATAGAATATTAAGCTGCTCAGGATGCTTAAAAATAGGATATTTAGTAATATAAGTAGCTCGCTATTACCCGATATAAACAATAGGTATGCGGCCATTATAATGCTTGATAATGTTACTGCGAGGCGATGGAGTGTATGTCCATTATCGATTAGTGCCAGTGATATAACCATTAAGATTATTGGAAAAATTACCCCTAAACTGCCCTGTGTTATAATAAACAATATATACCCTCCGATGACGTACAAAAGAATTGTGGTTATATAACTTAGTTTATCACCGAATCGTACTGAAAACGTTAGTTCATCGAATTTAGTGTCTCTAATGTCTCCTAAAAGATTTCTAGCGGAACTGATTAGGAGTATTACAAGCCCAAACAAGATAGTTGACGTCTGTAGGTATGCAGTAGAAAGTATTGATAATGAAAGGAAGAACAGGCTTGTCTCAACAAATCCTCGTATAATAAAAGAGGTATTTCCAATTATTAAGATAGTGTTTTTCTTGATGTACAGATGGACAAACACTAGGAAAATCATTAGTGGAATTATCGGGGTGAATCCGCCAAAGGCAACTGCAAGTATTGCAGTGATTACTAGTGCAGTCGTTGGATAGGTGTAAGGTATTTTTTCCCTGTTTGAATGTTTATGTTCTGCTTCTAGCAACAAAACGAAATATACCCAAGCAAAAAATATAGGGATAAATGCAAGGATCGATTTTGTGTTTAGTGTTAAACTATTGGTAATAATTACTTTGGCAACGTAGTATAGTAAGAAAAGACCAGGGAGAGAGTACGGTCTTAACAGAATAAATACTGCACTCAGTTTCTCTTTTAGGCCCATAAAATTACCTACCCTACACAGCAACCCGTGGATATTATATCGTTAGGATTATCAATTCTGTTTATATTAGATATTATTTTACTTTTTAAACCACACCTACATTCGCCTTCATCTTTAGCAAGAGTTGCTTCGTCCCCAGGAGCATACCTTATGTATATTGTACCTTCTCGTGCAATGGTCGTGTATATTAGTAACCCTTTTTCGCCCTTTTTAACAGGCACTATGGTGTTATCTTCCTCCTTCACTACCTCTATATAGTGAGGTCCATTGAATACATGTAGATTGTTGAAATTGCAGTCTTTTGTGCTTATTGGCAAAAGAGTGCTGCCTGCTTGGGGTATGGCTTCTGCAGAACCTAGCAGACTGGCAACCGGCTTTTCAAATGATTGTGACCAGTTTATTACTTCGTCGATAATGCCGTATCCTCCGAGAACAATCTTTTGGATATGCTTTTCTATAACATCATGACCTGCTTCGATAAGGCCAAGTAGGCTTATTCCTCCTCCTTTAACTTCTTTGTCTCCGTGGGAAATCGGCCCTTGGGACGTTATGATTGCATTTACACCATAATGTTCGATTGTCTTAATTACATCTTCTACTGAATCAGTTAAACGGCGGGGCATATAAGTTGCTCCGATTTTTAGAATTGCTTCTTTGGCCTCTTCGCCGCCTTTATGGGTTGGATTGTAGGTGCTCAAAACGCGATCGCTTTCTTTAAACCCAGCATATTTAAAACCTCGTGCAAAGGCTGCACTTTCTATTTCTCTATCTAAAGGTGTTATAAATGTGGGTGTTGCCACTCCTTTTGTTCCCCCTGACTTGTAGATTTGGCAGTTGGTTCTTATATCATTTGGTAAGAGTATGTAGGGGTTTGCGCTTACCTTTTCTCTAAATCCTACATCACTTTTAGTTGAATCTTTTGTGAGAATCGGAACCGATTGAAAATCTCCAAACGAATCAAGTTGTGGGTTATTTTTGTATGCGTCTTTGTAAACAGGCATCGTTTTAATTGCGCGAGATAAGCTAAATTGTAGAAAAGGAAGAAGTAGTTCTTCTAATTCCTGTTTTTTTAACAACTCCCATGAAGGATTACCCCAAATCTTAATTGGAATCTGTAAGGGGGAGGTATATTTTCCATTAGCCACGTCTTCTTGAAATGCTTTGAAGCTTTCATCAATTTTTAATTGGGGGACCATTCCCTTCACGTTACTAGCGAATAAATTATTTTTTTGTAAGTAATTTATTATAGAATACGAATACGTTGTTGGTTAGATGGTGGCAATTCGCTAAGTCCCCTTCTTTTGAACCTATTTCTCCTGAAGTAGTGAAACCCAATAGAGTAGATCCCCCAAATCCTTTTTTGAGAGTTCGTAAATCGTTGGGGAATTGAGTTTGCATAACTGCCCTTCTTGTGAGGCAAGAGGTTATTAACACCAAGTTGGGTTTGCCATTCTCTTCGGTATAGTGCTGAACATCATCGACTATTTGAGTTGTTGCATCGAATAAATTTTTAGGATTACCATCCATTAAAAATATGGGTGCGCCTTCAACTAGAGGGGCGACATATGCAAGGCTCTCGCCTTTTGGACCTGTTGGAACACCTCCCCCTCTAATTATAACATTTCCGAGGTTATCTACCATTCCGATAGGCCATCTTTGGGTTAGTCCCAAAGTCATTACATTATCAATGAATTTCTTCTTGCCCATTTTGAGTCGTTTTGAATACCAATCAACTGGTTTTTGTCCTGAAATTTCATCGACAACATATCCACCTAATGATGTTTTTTCTATTATATCTAATGATCCGCTTTTTTTGGCTCCATGTGCCATAGAGTAGCCATATAACATACTAGTGACGGTAAATGTGATTATGAGTCCATCTTTGAGGACTTTACCTGAATGTAATGAATATATTTCGTACTTGCCCATTACTTTTTCTAGGGCAGTTTCAAAACTGCCTCCCCAAATAGGGACTTGCCTTCCGACAACATTTGAGATACCTAAAATTATTTTGTTTTCTTCTCCCATTTTTGGTAGTTTAAATCCATTTACAAAAACATGTATGTAGTAGGGAGGTATTTTAACAATCCCTCGGATATCCCCACCCTTTAGCCTGAGTGCTTGCATATATGGATCGATATAGTTGTCAATAGATAGTTTTGCAAGTGCTTCCTTTGTAACTTTTTGGGCGGATTCAAAAGAATTTTCTGACGCTTTATCTGTAGATGCTACTCCAACATGTAGAAAGTCGGATTGGATGCTAGCTACAACAACCCCTTTTTCCATAACCTGATCGTCATATATTACTCTGTCTCCCAAGCCCCCGATGAATTCGGTGCCTTTCAGGACTTCCATGAGCCCCTTGTTCAGCTCGTAGGGGTCGTAGTCGCCTGCGAAGAAGACGTAGCTTATGGTGGGCTTCTTCCCGTTCAGCCCCGTCAGGGCCTGCCGGGCGGCCTCCTTCGCTGCGCTATAGGCGTCCGCGTTCTTCGACATCCCGGTCCCTGTTAGCAGACTCCCTTCCTTTGCAGTCTTCACGTTCTGCAGCTTTCCCCATTTTGTTATTATGCCCTCCTCCATCTAATTCCCCCCTAGTTTGCTGAACTTTTGCCTTTCGGCAGAAACGATCTCCCTCTTCACCTTTTTCATCTCTATCGATTCCGCCAGCAGCGGCTGGAGGAGACCGGGAGACATCTTGTTTAGTATCTTTTCCAGCGAAATCCTGAACTGCATCGCGTTCTCCTTCTCCTTGAAATGGCCCATCAGGGTGATGGGCGTCCCAATCAGGAGCTCCAGCAGGCCGTCCTTCATTATGAGCCTGTGGAAGAGCTTCGCCTCGAGGAAGTCCGCTCCTATGTAGACGAACTCGTATTTCAGGGCCTTTTCCAGTTCCAGAAGGAATTTCCTGAGGTTCTCGGTTGCGACTATCTCCTGCCTTGTCAGGATGTTTTCCTTCTCCAGCTTGAATGGCAGGATGCCGCTGAAATCGACAAGGACCACCTCATAGAATTCTTTGATCATAGTATCCCATTTTGGATTTTCCTTGCAATTTACTATTGTTACAGTATCTCCTTATATATCTATAACCTCCTCTTCTTTTCCGCTTGTTTCTGAGGGGCTGGTTGCGGGTTGGCTACCAGGGCACCGACTTCAGTTTCAGCCTGTTGGCCCCCATGTTGGTGAGCGGGTGCATCACCCCTGTCAGGACTGCTATGAAGGCTATCCCGTACAGGGTGGGCAGGTTGCCCAGCCAGAACGCGAAGGCCAGGGCGAACACCACGAACCCGAACTGATCCATGACCGGGAAGCTGTGGCCGCTCCTGTAGCCCAGCCTCCTCTTTATGAAGCTCCCCAGGAGGTCGCCGAACACGGCGCCCAATGCCAGCATTATGGATATCTTCAGCATGAAGGGGAATGCCAGGCTCTCCAGCGCGCCCGCCAGGATCCCTATCGCTATCGCCGACGCGGTCCCCCTTATGGTCTTGTTGTTCCCGAATATCCGCTTTCCCCTCCACTTCCTCCCGAAGTCCAGCGGCGCCCCGCCGCCGAACAGGATCGGCGCCCCGTTGGCCGCATAGGCAGGGAATATGTAGATTATCGGGTAGATTATAAGGTTGTAGATCAGGCCCAAGAAATCACGAAAACATCATAATCGCCCCTGCGGCCACCAGACCTTGCACTGGTCGCCGAAGAACTTGCACGAGTTGCACTTCCACTTCTCCGCCTCCTTCACGGGCTGCGACTCCCGCTCCCCGTTCCAGAACTGCAGGACGTGCCTGATGGCATCCTGCGTCTCTTGCCCATTGTAGTCGAAACTATAGATCCTTATCTCGTTCCCTGTCGTCTTGTCGATGTACCGCACCTTGAGCCTGTCGCTGGGCTCGGGCATCTTCAGCAGGGCATCGAAGTATGCCCTTGACACCGGCTCCACGCCGGCCAGCGAGCCTTCGACGCCCGTCGCCTTGAGCTGCCGCTTGAACTGGTCGCTCAGCCGCATCCTCTCCGGCTGGTATGCCTTGCTGAAGTTCTGGTAGGAGTAGCTGCCGCTCCTCGCATCGTCAACCATCTTCCTGTACATGAACATCTGTATCCTGTTGGTGAGCACCTGCGCGTCGGAAGGGGGAGACGGCCCGGTCCTGGTCTTGTCGTCCGATATCACGACCTTCCCGCCCTCCATCTCCAGCTGGTCTATCCTCCCGGACAGGCGGTAGCCGTTTATCGAACCGTACATCTGTATCTCCCTGCCTTTTCCCCTCTCCTGCAGGCCCCGGACCGCGAGGTAGCTGGTATAGACCATCTTGAACATCTTGTCCGGCCAGGTGGTCGGCTCCAGCGCCAGGGGGACATTGACGTCCTCCTCCAGGCGCTCGTGGACCGCCCTGCCGGCCCTTATCTCGGCCGTTATCTTCTTGCCGAACCTGTAGTTGAGCTCCATCTGGCGCTCGCACCAGTAGGCCGAGGCTATGTCGGACACGCTGAGGCCAGTCTTCTTCAAATCGCTCAGGACGCTCAACCAATCACATTCACACGGTAAGAGGCATGGTTATTATGTCCTTGTCCACTTTCGGCATCTTTTGCCTTCCCGTCTTTGAAAATGAAAGCAGCCCGTAGTTTTCGAGTATCCTGAGGTCTCTGGAAACCGACTCCTTTGGCCGTTTCAGCTCCCTGACCAGCTCTCCGACATTATGGGGCTTTTTTTGCAGTATCGTCCTCAGTATTTCCGACCTGGCGGGGGTAAACACCGTGCTCATGCCGCTCTTCCCGAAGTTCATTATGAGCATCCTGCTCGGCGCATCCGTCGGGTTGTCGACTGCGTAGTCCACCATCCTGCTCATCATTTTATTTATCTTGTCCATAGGTCTCGCCTCTGTTTTGCTTAAACAGCATTATCCATTTCTCGTAATTCTTCAACGCCTCCTCTTTCTTTTCCATGAACGCCTTTTTGTAGCCCATATTGAGACCCTCAGGCTTTTGAGATCTCCAGAATCTGTGCTCATGCAGGTATCCATGTTTTGTGTCTACTCTGTAAACGTCGGCTGTCCTATCGCCTTCGAGCAGGCTTATATTTATTGAGAATTCCGTGATATCCCCCTTTTCCATGGACCAAATAAAGTCGATCCTGACGATATCGCCCTCTTTGGTGTCTCGTATAAGAGTGTACGCCCCTCCCGCCATTTGATTAACCTCATATATCAATTAATTTAATATGTTAAATATATAATCCTTTCGGTTCTATCATCCCTTCCGCATCCTCGATGCGGCGAACCTGTATACCGCATAAAGCGCTATCCCGAACACCGCCACCGCAGCGAGGGCCACCGAGGCCCGCCTGGCCGACAGCAGGTAGAAGCCGAAGGCCATCAGCACCACGTCCCAGATCACAGTCCCCAGGAGGGTGTAGGCGAGGAACTTCCTGAAGTCCATCTTCGCGAATCCCGCGGGGAAGTTTATTATCGTCCTTAGCACCGGGATGAACCTGGTCAGAAAGACCGCCGCCAGCCCGTTCTTGTCGAACCAGGCGTCGAAGCTGTCCAGGTCGCGCTTCTTGATGTGGAAGAGCCGGAGGTGCTTGTAGACGACCTCCTTCCCCAGGTAGTAGCCTATCGCGTAGTCCACCACGGACCCGACCATGCTTCCGATGATCGCCGCTGCCAGTGCCAGGTAGAAGCTCAGCGCGCCGTTGTGCGCAAGCAGCCCGGCAAGCGGCAGGACCACCTCGCTGGGCACAGGCAGAGACGCCGCCTCCATCAGCATTAGTATGAAAACCCCGACGTAGCCGTAGGAAGTCACCCAGGCCTTGGCCATCGCTGCGACGGTGGTGCTTATGCCGCTTATTGATATAGCAAGGAGGGTATACACAGGAATCGCTATTACTTTCCTGTGGGGTTATAAAAGGTTTAGCTGGCAGGCCGCCACCAGGGACAGGGAGGCCCGCGCAGGAATCATCGTTTTTTAATTGTATTCATACAAAAGTATAGCTGTTGTGATCCGTCAGTGGTAAGATGATTTCGGGAGCAGAGCTGAAAGCTAGGTATTTCGCCTTCTTCCAGAGGAACGAGCACAGGCTTCTGCCGAACGCCTCGCTCATGCCGGAGAACGACCCGAGCGTGCTGTTCACGACCGCGGGGATGCATCCGCTGGTCCCCTTCCTCCTCGGCGAGCCGCACCCGTTGGGTCGGCGCCTCTGCAGCGTGCAGAGGTGCATACGCACCGGCGACATCGACGATGTGGGGGACGCCTGGCACCTGAGCTTCTTCGAGATGCTCGGGAACTGGTCCCTGGGCGACTACTTCAAGAAGGAGGCCATAGCGCTGAGCTTCATGTTCCTGACCAAGGAGCTGCGGATCCCAAAGGAGAGGTTCAGCGTCACCTGCTTCGCCGGGGACGGCGACGCCCCGCGCGACGAGGATGCGGCGAAGGCGTGGGAGCTGCAGGGGGTCGGCAGGAGCAGGATCCATTTCCTGCCGAAGGCGGACAACTGGTGGGGGCCCGCGGGCGCCACAGGCCCTTGCGGGCCAGACACAGAGATGTTCTACCACGTAAGGGACGTGCAGGAGCAGAGCACGGAGGAGTTCCTGCGGCTGTATAAGGAAGGGGCGTTCTGCGAGATATGGAACGACGTCCTGATGCAGTACGACAAGGGCGCCGACGGCACGTTCTCGGACCTGAAGCAGAGAAACATAGACACGGGGATGGGCCTGGAGAGGACCGTGGCGGTGCTCAACGGGTTCGACAACGTCTACGAGTGCGACACCCTAAAACCAATCATGCAAAAAGTGGTCGGGCTTGCCGGGAAAGCACTTGGCGAGCTTTCTTCCGAGCAATTGAGGAGCGCCAGGATAATTACCGACCACTTGCGCGCTGCGGTGATGATCTTGGGCGACGATAAGGGGATTGCCCCAAGTAATGTTGACCAGGGCTACGTACTCAGGAGATTCATCAGGCGCTCGGTGAGGCACGCGAGATTGCTCGGGATTAGCGGAAAGTTCTGCAAGGAGATTGCGGAAGTCGTAGTGGAGGTGATGGGGGGATCTTATCCCGAAGTTGAGAGGAACAGCGTGAGGAGTTTTGACGAGCTTGAGAAGGAGGAGGACAAATTTAGAAGCGCCATTGAGAAGGGGCTTGAGGTCGCCGCAAAACTTTTCGAAAAGAAGACGCCCATTGACAAGGCCAAATTCGCCAAGGTCATGGAAAGCCCGGAGAAGAGGGGGTTTTTTGTTTCCTACCTTGAGGGAAAATACGATAAAAACAACAAGTACGGGATTTCAAAAAGCGAGCTTGACGGGGCGCTCGTGACCGGAAAAGAGGCTTTTGATCTGTTTCAGAGCTATAGTTTCCCGTTGGAAATGATTGACGAGATAGCGACCGAGGCAAGGCTTTTGGTTGACCACTTTGGCTTCCGCAAGGAATTTGCTGCGCACCAGGAACTCTCGAGGAAGGGGGCAGAGCAGAAGTTCAAGGGGGGTCTTGCGGACCACAGCGAGGCGACGACGAAACTGCACACCGCGACCCACCTCCTCAATGAGGCGCTCAGGCAGGTGGTTGACAGGTCGATACACCAGATGGGCTCCAACATAACATCGGAGAGGCTCAGGTTCGACTTCAACTGGAACGAGAAGCTGACCGACGCGCAGGTAAAGGGGGTTGAGGATTGGGTGAACGATGCGATAAGGGCCGGGGCGGACGTCACCATGGAGATGATGACCGTCGAGGAGGCCAAGAAGGCCGGCGCCCAGGGGGTCTTCGAGGGGAAATACGGAGAGAGGGTGAAGGTCTACACAGTCTCGAAGGGCGGGAAGGTCTATTCGAGGGAGATCTGCGGCGGCCCACACGTCAAGAACACGCGCGAGCTCGGGAGCTTCAGGATAACGAAGCAGGAGGCGGTCGCGACAGGAGTAAGGCGCATAAAGGCGGTCGTCGGCTGAGCCCCCTACCTGGTTTGGGCAGTTGCGGCGCCAGAAAGTTTAATAAATAGTTGCAGAGCAAAGTTATTGACGACTGGTGGATCCATGCTTTACCTAGACAGCATAGTTGTGCACAACTTCAAGTCATTCAAGCACACCAGCGTGAGGTTCAAGAAGGGCTTCAACTGCATAGTCGGGCCCAACGGGTCCGGCAAGTCCAACGTCGTCGACGCCATACTCTTCGCGCTCGGCGAGAGCTCGCTCCGGAGGATGAGAATCTCTCGGATGGACCAGCTGATAAACTCCGGGGCCAAGAAGCGTGACGACGGCACCAGGAGGGCCTACATCAAGCTCGTCTTCTCCGGGGACAGCAACGTCGAGATAACCAGGGCGATAAAGTCCAACGGCAAGGTGGGCTACAGGATGAACGGCAAGGGCGCGACCCGGCAGGAGGTCGTGGACTTCCTCAGGACCTACAGGAGCAGCTCAGATGAGACCAACGTGATAGCCCAGGGCGAGATAAACCGCATGCAGAACCTCAACCCTAGGGAGAGGAGGGAGCTCATCGACATCGCGGCCGGGATTCGGGAGTTCGATGAGAAGAAGGGCGCCTCGATGAAGGAGCTGGAGAAGGTCGACACGAAGATAAGGGAGGCCCAGATAGAGATGGGCCTGAAGAAGGGCTTCCTCTCGGAGCTGGAGAAGCAGAAGGAGGACGCGGAGGCCCACAGCTCGTTCAGGGAGTACGTCTCCAGGGGGAGCTACACCATACTCAAGTCCAGGGAGGTGGAGGTGTCGAACCAGTTCGAGGGCGCAGACCGCGACATAAAGGCCATAGACGAGCGTATAGGGAAGATCAACACGGAAATGCTGAAGCTGGAGAGCGCGATATCGAAGCTCAGCGAGGAGAAGGCGGTCCACCTCAGGGAGCTGAACGAGAAGTCCATAGAGACGGGCTCCGCCACCAAGAGGATGGAGGAAGTGGAGAGGGAGATCGCGGTCAAGGAGGCCCAGTCGAGGTCGATAAAGGACCACGTGAAGGAGCGCGAGGCCGCGCTCGAGGCGCAGATAGGCGCGCTCGGAGACCTGAAGGAGAAGCTCAACAGGGGCGAGGAGGAGATGGCCAGGGTTAAGGAGGCGCTAAAGTCCAGGAAGGCGGACAAGGGGATGGAAAAGATCGCCCAGATGGCCGCCCAGGGAGGCACCAACGCCCTCCTGGAGCTCTACAGCAAGACCCAGAAGGAGATTGCGGCGCTGCAGGAGAGGCTTTCCGCGGCGGCGGCGACCGCCCTGACGCTGGGCCTGGAGGCCCAGGGCCTTGAGAGGGAGTTGCAGGGCGTGTTAAACGAGCAGATAATAGCAGGGGACGAGACTGAACTTGTCAACACCAGGCAGGCCGGGCTCAGGAAGGCCTCGGAATCGCTCGCGAAGGAGGTGGAGTCGGAAAGGAAGAGGCTTGCCTCCCACGCCGACGGGATCGGAGCCTCCAGGAGGAGGATAGACGAGGTAGACTCGAAGGTCTTGGGTTTCAAGGAGCAGCTGGCCATGAGCGGCGCCGGCCAGAACACCAGGGCGGACGACGAGCTGAGGAGGGCGCTGAAGGGCGGGTTCCACGGGAGGGCGCAGGAGCTCTGCACCTATGAGGACAGGTACGACCTGGCGGTCAGCGCGGCGGCGGCCAGCAGGATGAACTACTTTGTGGTGGATTCCGCAGAGGTCGCCGAGAGGGCGATCGCGACGCTGAAGGCGAAGCAGCTCGGGCGGGCGGCCTTCATACCGCTCGACGACCTGGTGCTGAGCGACAGGGCGCTGAACCCCAAGCTGGACGCGCTGATATCGCACGTCAAGTTTGAGGGAAGGTTCGAGAAGGCGTTCAGGTATATATTCTCCGACACCTACGTCGTCGACAGCATAGCCGACGCCAAGAGGTCCGGGTTTGGGAAGGGGCGTTTCGTCACCTACGGGGGCGAACTGGTGGAGTCAAGCGGGATAATAAGCGGGGGCGACGGTGGCAGGAGGATGACCGCTGCGGCCCTCCAGTCAAAGATAAGGGCGCTTGAGAGGGAGAGACAGGACGCCGCGGACGCCTTGAGGGAGGCGGAGGCCGGCGCCGACGGGGCCAAGAAGGCGCTCTCCTCCGTGGAGGCGAAGCTCCTCAACAACTCCTTCGAGGCGAAGAGGGCGGAGGAGGCGTTCAAGGCCGTCGAGACGAGGGCCAGGGAGCTCGGAAAGAGGGAGCAGGAGCTGAAGGCGCAGCTCGAGAAGGCCGTTTCAAGGGGGAAGCAAAGCGCTGATGAGGAGGCGAAGCTGGCGAAGGAGGTCGAAAGGCTGAGGAAGGGAGCCGACGAGACGCTGAAAAGGTCGAAGGCGGCCGAGGGGCCGGGGGCAGCGGAGAGCAGGGAGAGGGAGATAGCCGGGTACAAGGCCCTGATGGAGGAGATAGAGCAGCTGAAGATCAGGCTGGCCGAGACGCAGAAGGAGACCGAGATGCGGAGGCAGCGGGCCTCCCAGGTCGATGCCGAGATGTCCGAGATGAGGGCGCAGGTGAAGGAGGACCAGAGGAAGCTGGCCATACTCGACGGGGAGATAATGGGCCTGGGGAAGGCGAAGGTCGAGCTCAATGACGAGATAAGGGCGAAGGGCGCCAAGTACGGGGCGATAATATCCAAGATGAGGGTCGTGGACGACGCCATGGGGAAGGCGACTGAGCAGAAGGGGAGGCACATGTCCGAGATGAGCAAGGCCGAGAGGGAGATATCGGAGATGGGCATACGGAAGGCCCAGTCCCAGCAGAGGCTCTCGGACATACGGGCCGAGCTCTCCGGCTACCAGGGCGTCGAGCCCATAATCGGGGAGGAGATAAAGCAGATAGAGGAGAGGGTGGCCAGGTCGAAGTTCGAGATAGATAAGCTCGGAGCGGTGAACCTCAAGGCCCCGGAGGTCTACAGGGAGAAGAGCGAGGAGGTCATGAGGGCCGAGGAGAAGATGGCGGTCCTGAGGAGCGAGAAGGAGGCGATACTCAACCTCATCAAGGAGATAGACGCCAGGAAGCTCAGCGTCTTCAGGGAGACGTTCAACCAGGTCAATGACAGCTTCAGGCGCCTGCACGACTATATCTTCGGCGGCAAGGCGCAGCTCCAGCTGGACAGCGGCAAGGACCCGCTCGAGGCCGGGCTCAACATAGTCGTGGAGGAGGGGAGGAACAAGAACATGCACGTGGAGCAGTTCTCCGGAGGGGAGAAGGCGCTCCTGGTGCTTATCCTTCTCTTCTCGATACAGCTGAGGAAGCCCCAGTCGTTCTACCTGTTCGACGAGATCGACGCCGCGCTGGACAAGGAGAACGCCAAGAAGCTCTCGAAGCTCCTCAGCGAGCTGAGCAAGAACTCGCAGCTCATAGTCGTGAGCCACAACGACACCATGATAACCTCGGCCGACACGGCGATAGGGGTCGTGAGGAGGGGCGGCGAGTCTGCGGTGGTCGGCATACAGATAAGCAGCGGGGCCGACGCGGGTGCTTGATTGACAGGCGGAAGCACCAGTGCCAAGGCAAAGGGGCCGGGGAAGGCCAAGGCCCAGATAAACACGCTGCCGCTCTACGTCCTGCTGATAGTGCTGTTCGCGCTTTACATCGTCTTCCAGCACGGGCTGGTGCTTTCCTACATGGTGGGGATCGCGCTCTTCCTGACGCTGGTGGCGGTGATATGCCTGGAGACGGTCAACGGCATCAAGGAGTATGGGTACAGGAGGAACATCCTGGAGATCGTGGTCGTCGTGCTGGTGGTGCTCGGCATCTGGTTCTCGCTGCGGTTCTTCCTGGCCACGAAGTACCCGCTCGACGTGGTGCCCAGCTGCAGCATGCTCCCAAGCCTGCAGAGGGGGAGCATACTCCTCCTCCACGGGGTGCAGGGCCCGGCCCAGCTCAGGGCCCCGGTGGTTAACGTCAGCAAGGCCTCCTACCTCGGCATGCTCAAGGAGATAGGCACGGGGTCGCTGGCCTGCGTGGCCTATGTGCAGAACGGGAGCGGGATCCAGGTCTCCCAGTACTTCACCGCGGGCGCGGCGCTGGGCCTCTACTCCAGCGCGAACGGGGGCAGCGTGATGCAGGAGGGGAACCAGAAGGGCCCGGTGGTATACGAATGCGCCGTCACGAACGACACGCTGAGCGGCGGCGGAGTGGAGAGGATAGTCTACACGAAGTCCATAACCATAGGCAACACCACGGTAACGGGGGACAGGAACAACAGCGTCGTGGTCTACTCTACGGTACCGCAGGACCTCTTCTACCAGGAGGGAGACGGCTACATAGTCCACAGGGTCTATGCAATCCTCAACGTGAGCGGCGAGTACTACACCCTGACGAAGGGCGACAACAATCCGGGGCTCGACATGCAGTACGACAACGATCCGGCTAACCTGTCCCAGGTGCAGGGGAAGGTGGTGGCGAGCGCGCCCTACCTGGGCTACCTGAAGCTCATACTCTCAAGCCAGTTCCACGAGCCCGCCGGCTGCAACTCCACGATACAGAATTAGCTGAAGAACGGCTCGGTGCCGTCCTCCTCGTTGCCCGCAACCGTTTGCCTCAGGCGGCGTGCCAACTCGGAGAAGTTGTTTATGAGTATGAGGCTGGTCGGGGCAACGGCATTGCTGAACATATCGCTCGTTTTTACATTGGCTGCCCTGACTATCCTCAAAAGGTTGGCATACTCGCCTCTCCACGCCTTGAATATTTCCAGGCCCCTCTCGTCTTCGGCAGCCAGGCTTTCGGCGGCCTCCGCCATGATAAGGTACTCCCTTTCCGGCGGACTGAAGAATACCCTTCCGCTGACGGCCCTCAGGAGTTTCTCTTCCCCGCCGTCCAGGCCTATCTTTTCCTTGAGCGCTGCCATCACATGGTCTACCATGAACGCGTGCGCCATTTCGTAGTATTGGTAGGTTCTCTTCTTTTCGTCCTGGATATTGGCAGTCTCTTTTTCGATGAGCGGAATCTCCTTTGCCGTGAGAATCGGCGAGGTGATGAGGAGCCTTCGCCTTATTTCCTGGAGATCCTGGCGTATTTGCCCGAAAGCATCCTCTACGGTTAGCTTGTTGCTCGCCCCTTTGGGCTTCTGGCGTAGAGTCAATGTCGCCATTTTATCTCGTTAGTATTGGGGGTTTCCTAATATTTATACCTTGCAGTAGGGCTTCATCTTTTGGTTTCGGAACCGGCTGACCGGAATCAATAAATATATAGGCAGGGGCTACTTTAGTGTAGATTTGGGGGGAGTGCATGCGGATAGCTGATGATTTGTACAGGCTCATGGGGGCAGTCCTGCTCCTGTTCGGGTTCTTCGGGGTCGCGGTTCATGCCGCCTCCGCAGTTTCAGCGGCAGGCGCGTCTCTGGAGTTGGCCAGCGGCAGCCCGGGACTGACCACCTATTCCATTGCCATAAGCGGCGGGTCAGGGCCGTTCAATGTCACGCTCTACGACCAGGCGGGCCAGTCGGTCGGCACGGGGACAGTGAGCGGGCCGGGCGGCAGCGTCCTGATATCGTTTATCGCGCCCGCGGGCGCGACCGCCTACCAGGCGGTTGCCTATGACCTCGGCGCTGCCACCCCGTATTCATTCTCTTCGGCCCAGGTCGGGTCAAGCACGCCGGCCTCCAACAGCGATGCGCTGGTGGGTCTCATTGCCTTCGTCCTGGCCATAGTGATTGCGGTCGCCTACTACTTCTCTTACAACGCCCAGAAGGGAACCTGATCCGGCCCGGAAGGGCAGCCTCGTCCGCGCCAGCCCTGGGACTGCCAAGCCACGAGATAATGGTTATATACCTTTCCGTGATAATAGTATTCGAAATGCATACGGTAGTCGGCAAAAGTCGTGGCTTTTATGGCAGATTTGGCAAATGATATACGTCTAGCTGTGGACAGCGGTGAGGCTGTGTTCGGGGTCAAGGAGTCCATTGACTCGATAATGGCCAGCAGGGCCAAGATCGTGATCGTCGCCTCCAGCAACAAGAAGGACCGCGTCAACGACATCCTTCACCTGGCCAAGTTCTCCAACGTCAAGGTGGTCGTCTTCCAGGGCAACCCCATGAACCTCGGGGTCGTCTGCGGGAAGCCGCACTCGGTCTCCGTCCTGTCGATAACAGAGCCCGGGAGCTCGAACATACTCAAGGAGGAATATTAGGTGCGTATGAATGCCAAACGGTGAATTCGCTGCAAGGAAGCTGATAAGGCAGCGGAAGCACCAGCGCATGCTCAAGAAGTGGCTCAAGAGGAGGAAACTAAAGCTGAAGGACAAGTACGACGCCATGGGGACCGTGCCCAGGGCGAAGGCCATAGTCCTCTCGAAGTTCGCGGTCGGGCAGAAGCAGCCGCACTCCGGCCAGATAAAGTGCGTCAAGGTCCAGCTCATCAAGAACGGCTCCGTCGTCGGGGCTTTCGTGCCCTGGGACGGTTCGATCGGCCACATAGACGAGCACGACGAGGTCACCATAGAGGGCATGGGAGGCTCGCAGAGGGGGCAGATGGGATGCATACCAGGCATGAAGTACAAGGTCGTTGAGCTCAACGGGGTCAACCTCTGGCTCATAAGGGCCGGCAGGAAGGAGAAGCCGAAGAGATGATGTTTATGGCGGACGAAGCAGTGGCAGTCGAGGCGAAACCGGTGGCCGTGGAGGCTCCGGCGGTTCCAGCCGAGGCCGCTGCAGTCAAGCCCAAGAGGAAGAGGGTGGCGCGGCCGAAGGCGGCTCCGGCCCCTGAGGGTGCCCAGACAGCCGAGATATCGCTGCCGGGGAAACCTACGCTCCTGTTCAGCAGGTACAGCTACGACGTGGAGGTCAGGGACTTAAGCCTCAGGAACTACGTCAACCTGCGCCCAATCGTTTATCCGATGACCTACAGGAGGGGGAGCCAGAAGAGCTTCTCCAAGGCGAACCTCAACGTTGTCGAGAGGCTGGCCAACGCCCTCATGAGGGGGGGCACGGGAGGCAAGGTAGGCGGCCACGTCATCCGGACCAAGGGTCGCCTGCAGGGCAAGAAGATCACCACGATAAAGGTCATTGAGAGGGCGTTCGCCTCGGTCAACAGGACCACTGGCAAGAACCCTCTCCAGGTGCTCGTCAAGGCGCTCGAGAACAGCGCCCCCATCGAGGACACCACCCGGGTCATATACGGGGGCATAAAATCCAACGTTGCGGTCGACATAAGCGCGAGCAGGAGGATGGACATCGCCGTCAGGAACCTGGCGATGTCGGCCATAATAGGCGCCTTCGCGAACAAGCGGACCCTGTCCGATGCGCTCGCGAACGAGCTAGTCCTTGCGTCCAACATGGACATCAACAGCTACGCGATAAAGAGGAAGAACGAGATAGAGAGAATGGCGAGAAGCGCCAAGTGATGACGTTGATCCTATGGTAAGGAAGGAGTTCATAGTAGAGGAGATTACAAAGCTCATGGGCAACCCTGAGCAGATAAGGAACATCGCCATAATAGCCCACGTCCACCACGGGAAGACCACCCTTACGGATTCTCTGCTTGCCCAGGCAGGATTGATATCTAAAACGATCGCAGGGGATGTCCTCTACACGAACTACGAGGCGATAGAGAAGGACAGGAGGATGACGATCAAGTCGGCCAACATATCCCTGGGCTTCAGCTACAAGGACAGGGACTACATGATCAACCTGATCGACACCCCGGGTCACGTCGACTTCGGCGGCCACGTCACCAGATCCATGAGGGCCGTTGACGGGGTGGTGCTTGTGGTGGACCCCGTGGAGGGGATCATGCCCCAGACCGAGACCGTGCTCAGGCAGGCGCTCAAGGAGAAGTGCAAGCCCGTCCTGTTCGTCAACAAGACGGACAGGCTGCTCTCAGAACTAAGGCTCACGCCCGAGCAGACCTTCGAAAGGCTGCTGGAGCTCATAAACGCGATAAACAGGCTCATCGACCAGTACGTGCCCGAGGAGTTCATGGGGAAGTGGAAGGTCAGCGTGGAGAACGGGAGCGTATGCTTCGGCTCGGCCTACGACAAGTGGGCCATATCGAAGTACATCATGGACAAGTACAAGATCAACTTCAAACAGGTATTCCAGCTCACCCAGGAGGGGGAGGAGGGGCTCAAGAAGCTGCAGAAGGTTGCCCCCATCGACGAGGCGACGCTGGCGATGATTGTAGACCACCTGCCCACGCCCGCGGTGGCCCAGAACTACAGGATACCGCAGATATGGCACGGCAACCTGGAGACGCCCGAGGCACTGGCGATGAGGTCCGTGGACAAGTCCGCAAAGACCAACATAGTCGTGTTCAACATAATGTATGACCAGCACAGCGGGGAGGTGGCGGTCGGGAGGGTCTTCTCCGGAATCGCGAGGAAGGGCGTGGAGCTCAACATCTCGGGCAAGGCCAACCCGCAGAAGATACAGCAGGTCGGCATATACATGGGCCAGGACCGGGTCATAGTCGACAACATCCCGGCGGGCAACATAGCCGCGCTCGTAGGGCTGAGGGACATATCGGTGGGCGACACGCTCAGCGAGGAGAAGATCGAGGCGTTCGAGCAGATAACGCACTACTCCAAGCCCGTCGTGACCAAGGCGGTGGAGGCAAAGGACTCGAGGGACACCACCAAGCTCATAGAGGCGCTCCGGGTGCTGTCCAAGCAGGACCCCACGATAAAGGTCGAGATAAACCAGGAGACGGGGGAGCATCTCATCAGCGGCATGGGAGAGCTGCACCTGGAGATCATAGAGACCAAGCTCAAGGACGACTTCGGCATCAACATCACCACGAGCGAGCCGATAGTCGTATACCAGGAGACCATAGAGAAGGGGCTGGCCGAGCCCATAGAGAGCAAGAGCCCGAACAAGCACACCAAGTTCTGGATGAAGGTGGAGCCGCTCAAGGAATCGGTGCTGAAGGCGCTCGACGCCGGCGAGATCAGGGACGGCGCGCCCAAGGGCCTGACCGCCATAGAGGCGATGATAAAGGCCGGGCTGGACAGGCCGACCGCGAAGGGCGTGGTCTACGTGGCCAACAACTGCATGCTGGTGGACGCCTCCAAGGGGGTGCAGTACCTCAACGAGGTCATGGAGCTTCTCGTAGACGGCTTCGTGGAGGCCGTGAAGGACGGCCCGCTCGCCAGGGAGAAGTGCAACGGAGTGATGGTCAGCATAATGGACGCTACGATCCACGAGGATCCGGTCCACAGGGGACCGGCACAGATAATCCCGGCGGCCAGGAGGGGGATCTGGGCGGCGATGCTCCTGTGCGGCGTCACGCTGGTCGAGCCTAAGCAGATATTCACGATAAACATACCCCAGGAGTACATGTCGGACGTCATAACCCTCCTGCAGAGCAAGAGGGGGGTCGTGCAGACCATACAGCAGGAGAGGGAGCAGATGTCCATAGTGGCGAAGATGCCAGTGTCGGAGGTCATAAAGGGCTTCTCCAACGGCATAAGATCCACCACCCAGGGCAGGGCGATCTGGTACTACGAGTTCGCCGGCTACGAGAAGCTGCCTCCGGACCTGCAGAGCAAGATAGTCAGAGAGATAAGGACCAGGAAGGGCCAGCCTCCCGAGCCCCCGACGGCGGCCCAGTTCCTGGAGTAAGCTTATATATTATAAAATCTTTATGGGTTTGTATGGTACATAGGCTTAAGCATTTTATACGGTCCCAACAGTTGGATAAACCGCTACTTCATTCGCTGTTTAAAGTCGCCGATACCTTTGGGCCCGATTCCACGTCTGATGTCCTAAAGGGGAGGATTCTCGCCACCTTTTTCTATGAGGAGAGCACCAGGACAAGAAACTGTTTTGAGTCTGCGGCAATGCGCCTGGGTGCGGGCGTATTGAGCACGCCGAATGCCAAGTTCTCTTCTGTAGCCAAAGGAGAATCGTTGGAGCACACCATCAGGGTAATGGCCGGATATTCTCACGGCATAGTGCTAAGACATTCAGAGGAAGGTGCCGCAAAAAGGGCGGCATTGGTAAGCCGTGTGCCCATTATAAATGCAGGGGACGGCAGGGGGCAGCATCCCACCCAGGCCCTCTTGGATGTTTATACGATACAAAAAGAGTTAGGGAGGCTCGATAATTTTGGTATAACTTTCGTTGGGGATCTAGCTTACGGAAGGACGGTAAGGTCCTTATGCTATCTTCTCGGAAAGTTGTCCAATGGAATTGATATGACATTTGTGTCTCCAGAAAACCTTAGGGTAGGAGAGGACATCAAGGGCTACCTGAAGGCAAAAAAGGTAAGGTTTAAGGAGAGCGGTGATCTGGAGAAGGCATTGCCAAAGGCCGACATTATCTACGTTACAAGGATACAGAAGGAGAGGATGAGTGCCGAGGATTATGGAAAGGCACGCGGCTTGTACGTGATAAATACTAAAAATTTGGATCTGGTACGGCCAGATGCGAGAATAATGCACCCTTTGCCCATTGATGGGGAGGTGCGTTTGCCGAAAAGGGTGGAGGGGAAGGATCCGAGGGTGGCATATTTTAGGCAGGCAGAATATGGCATGTACATAAGGATGGCCTTATTGGTTCACATGCTAAGGAAAAGGGAAGGACCTACGGTTTCTGTATTGTGATATGTGCCAGCTCCCGCAAGCCTTAAATACCTAAAAAGGCGGATTATAACAGGGTTATAAGAATGGACGCAGGTGCAGCCACGCAGGGATCAGAGGTGGTAGTTAGAGACGCCGAGTATAGGGAGCAGTACGGCTTCAGCGACAAGTTCGAGTACAAATTCAAGACCGAGAAGGGGCTCTCGGAGGCGATAGTCCGGGAGATATCCGCGATGAAGGAGGAGCCTGGATGGATGCTGGAGAAGAGGCTGGCCGGCTACAGGCAGTTCCTCGCGAAGCCAACGCCGCAGTGGGGAGGAGACCTCAACAAGATCGACTACAACGACATATACTACTACATGAAGCCCACAGACAAGAAGTCCAGCAGCTGGGATTCCGTTCCGGAGGAGATAAAGAGGACATTCGACAAGCTCGGCATCCCGGAATCGGAGCGCAAGTTCTTCGCGGGGGCGGAGGCGCAGTACGACTCCGAGGTCGTGTACTCGCACATAAGGGAGGACCTCGCGAGGGATGGCGTGGTCTTCGTGAGCACCGACGAGGCGGTGAAAAAGTACCCGGAGCTCATGAAGAGGTACTTCGGGACCGTGATACCCCCTACCGACAACAAGTACGCCGGGCTCAACACCGCCGTCTGGTCGGGCGGGTCTTTTATCTACGTACCAAAGGGAGTGAAGCTCAAGCTTCCGCTGCAGGCCTACTTCAGGATAAACACGGAGAAGGCTGGGCAGTTCGAGCGGACACTCATCATTGCCGATGAGGGCGCTGACGTTACGTACATAGAGGGCTGTTTCATAAAGGGCACGGAAATAATGACGGAAGATGGGTTAAAGCCCATAGAAAACATCGCTGTGGGGGACAGTGTACTTACCCATAATGTTGGACATAAGAGAGTTTATCACACCCAGGTAAGACCGCATACTGGAGACCTTTATACGGTAAAATACTATGGGGACACTACCAAGACGCTTAATGTTACAGACGAGCATCCCTTCCTTGCGGTTAAGAAAGAGAGGCAGGAGTACAAAAATAGGGCTTGGACGCCTGAATGGATAATGGCAAAGGACCTTAAGAAGGGGGACTACCTCGCCATTCCGATAAATAGGGCTACACTTTCAGCAGACTTCAGGGAGTTTGTAGTAAAAGAGTACAAAGGCGGGTTTAAGAATCCTGAACTTAAATGGCAAGATAGGACGCTTGTAATTAATACCGATAAAAACTTCTTCAGGCTCATGGGTTATTACCTTTCTGAGGGCAGCATAATAGGCAAGAACTACCTTTCATTCACTTTCAACAAGAACGAAACAGAGTACATAGAAGATGTGGAAAATCTGCTTGAGGTCTACTTTGGGAAGAGACCGATACGGGGCAGAGAGTACAATAATGGTATATCCCTGACGTTATGTAATACTGTAGTTGCTAGGTTTTTTGAGAAGGAATTCGGTAGGGGGGCCAAGAACAAACATGTGCCAGCATGGGTATTGCAAGAGGCTTCCGAAAAGCAAAAAGAGCTCGTGAAGGGATTTTGGAGGGGCGATGGCAGCTTCATGTACAAATACTACAACTGGGGAGCCAAGCGCATGTTCAGGATGAATACGATATCTAGTCTCCTAGCTAGGCAGATAAGAGACATCTTACTTCGCTGTGGTATATTCAGCTCCATCAATTCAGCGAACAGGCCTGGGAGGAGGAATCGCATGTATGTAGTTTACGTGGGTGGTAGTTATCTCTATTCTTTCTCGTCTATTGTGGGCTTCCACAGCGTTGAAGAGGTGGTTCATGGTACTGTAAAGATGCTTGTAAGTGTGCGGCAGGAAGCAAAAATAGTGTCATACGCTGAAATTGTTGGAAGCTACGCTTTTGTTCCCATAAAAAGCATAGAGCATGAGAGGGTGACCAACCTCCCAGTATACAATTTCAGCGTTGAGGATGATGAAAGTTATATAGCTGATGGTGTAGTTGTACACAACTGCACGGCGCCCATTTACATGAGCTCTTCCCTGCACTCGGCGGTTGTGGAGTTGATCGCGCACAAGAACGCCCACATAAGATATGTTACGATACAGAACTGGTCTAAGAACGTCTACAACCTCGTCACCCAGAGGGCGTTTGCGTACGAGAACGCGCATGTCGAATGGATCGACGGGAACATAGGCAGCAAGCTGAACATGAAATATCCGAGCATTTACCTTAAGGAAAAGGGGGCCCGCGGGGAGATAATGTCCATCGCGGTTGCTGGGCCTGGCCAGGTGCAGGACTCTGGCGGGAAGATTTACCACCTCGCACCCGATACGACTTCTCAGATAATATCGAAGAGCGTATCTTCGGGAGACGGAATCACCACGTACAGGGGTCTCCTACACATAGCAGGCAACGCCTCTAACGTGAAGTCTACTGTCCGTTGCGACGCCCTGCTTCTGGACGAGGAGTCGAAGACCAACACCTTCCCCTACATGGAGGTGAAGAGAGAGGATGCCACCATAACGCATGAGGCGAGCACCGGCAAGGTCGGGGAGGAACAGCTCTTCTATCTCATGTCCAGGGGCATGAGCGAGGAGGACGCGCTGACCACGATTGTGCTTGGCTTCCTGGACCCGCTCGCCAGGGCGCTGCCGCTCGAGTACTCCATCGAGCTGAGGCGGCTGATCAAGCTCGACATGTCGAACTCCGTAGGTTAGGATGATGATTTGGGATTCTACGATTCGTTTGTAAAGGATGCCGCTGACGGCTATGCCAGGCTGCCCGAGGAGCCGAACGAGCTCTACAAGAGGCACCACGTGGTGGTGGGAGGCCTCGGGAACCTGGACTCGGACGAGAGGGCAGAGGACGCCGCAATCCGGGAGTTCCTGCAGGCCAACAAGGGGGGGTTCGGGATGGACTTCGACGCCGTGATAGGGAGCTCCTGCATGATCCTGAACACCAAGAGCGTCGCCGCGGCACGGCCGCAGGACTCCGAAGATCTGCTGAATGGCATGCTGCACAGCAACAGCGACGACAAGTACGTAGCCTTCGTAAACGCCTACTCGAAGAGGGCGATAACGGTGAACGTGCCCGCCCGGGAGCGCAGGGAGATACGCCTCCTTTTCCTCAACCACGACCAGCCGCTTCTCTCCCACGTGTTCATGAATGCAGGGGAGGGCGCCAAGGCCAAGGTGGTGGAGGTCTATGCATCTATTGGGACCAAGCCGTCCGCCATGGCAACGATACACGAGATAAGGTCGGGAGACGGCTCCGTCTTCGAGCTCGACGCCGTCCACAACGAGAATTCGCTCACCACGCTGCTGTCGTTCTGCAGGAACAGCATGGGCGCCGACGCCAGCCTGAGGTTCAACTCGTTCTACAACGGGTCGCAGCTGGGCAGGGTGCGGAACGTCATGAGCGCCAGCTCGGCGGCGAGCCGCTTAGCGGTGAACGAGGTCGTGCTTGGTTCAGGCGCCCAGAAGTTCGACATCGCAACCCAGATAGTCAACCAGGGAAGGGGGAGCAATGCGAGCCTCGAATCGAAGGCCGTGCTTATGGACACCTCCTTCTGCCTGCTGAAGGGCTTCGCCAGGGTGCTGAAGGGCGCATCCGGATCCAAATCGTATGTCCACGAGCGGGGGATTCTGCTGGACAAGGGGGCGCGGGTCGACGGGCTGCCTGACATGTCGGTCGAGGAGAGCGAGGTGAAGGCGACCCACTCCTCCGCCACAGCGCCCGTCGACGGGGAGACTGTCTTCTACCTCATGTCCAAGGGCATACCGGAGGTCGGCGTGAGGAAGCTCATCGTCTCTGGCTTCCTGGGCGAGGGCATAGCGAAGATGCACAGCGGGGAGGCGCGGAACATGGCGATAGGGCTGATAAACCGTAAGCTCGAGACGCGGGAATACGGCGCTATGCCCAGGGCGAACCCGGAGAGCGCGTGGGCGTTCGGCGAGGGAAGGGAAGGGGACATGTTCATGGGGCATTATAAGTACAGGTGATTATGCGAGGACCAACTACGAGATCGCCTACGGCAGCATAATACCGGAATTCAGGAGGGCGGTGGCGAGGGCGATGTCAAGGCAGTACCACATGAGGCAGGCGGAGATCGCAGGGAGGCTGGGCGTGACCCAGGCAGCGGTGAGCAAGTACCTCAGCTCCAGGAGGGGCGCGAAGGTGCCCGAGGGCGATGTCACCCGCTTCATCGAGGCCTCGATCAGTGGGGACCGCAAGACCGCCACCGATATCATGTGCGGGGCGTGCCAGGCCAGCAGGAGGTTCGACTGCGCATTCATGCTTAAGAAGTGATGTTATGGAATTGAATATAGAAGACCTTCACGTCGAGATCGAGGGGAAGGAGATAATCAGGGGGCTCAACCTGAAGATGGCGCAGGGCGAGACGCACGTCATCATGGGGCCCAACGGGTGCGGGAAGTCCACCCTCGCCAAGGCGATCATGGGCCATCCCAGGCTCTCGGTGACCAAGGGCGACATAAAGGCCGACGGGAAGAGCATCCTGTCCATGACGACGGACGAGAGGGCTAGGCTCGGCCTCTTCCTCCAGTTCCAGAACCCGGTCGAGATAGAGGGGGTGGGATTCATAAACTTCCTGCACCTGGCGAGCCAGTCCATGGGTGTGAGGCAGGGCACGACGAAGGACTTCATGAAGGACATAAAGTCGAAGATAAAGGAGCTCAAGATGAACGACGACTTCATAGGCAGGCCGCTGAACATGGGCTTCTCGGGAGGGGAGAAGAAGAAGTCCGAGATACTGCAGATGAGCGTCCTGAAGCCCAGGATAGCGATACTCGACGAGCCGGACTCGGGGCTCGACATAGACGCGATAAAGCAGGTGTCGGAGAGCGTGAACAGGATAGCGGAGGCGCAGAAGGCCGGCCTGCTCATAATAACGCACTACAGCCGTATCCTGTCATTCATCAAGCCCAGCTTCGTCCACGTCATGGTGAACGGGAAGATAGTGGACGAGGGGGGCAAAGAGTTAATAGAGAAGCTTGAGAAGCAGGGATACGACTCGTACCTCAAGGTTTAGGCATGCCGACCCCTCTGGACGTTGAAGCGGTAAGGAAGGACTTCCCAATCCTTAAGACCAAGATGAACGGGAAGCCCCTTGTCTACCTGGACAGCGCTGCGACCTCGCAGAAGCCGGTGCAGGTCCTCGACGCCATATCCGAGTACTACAGGGCCTACAACGCCAACATACACCGCGGGCTCTACGAGATCGCCGAGAGGGCGACCGAGGCCTACTGCGGGTCGAAGGAGAAGCTGGCGAAGCACCTAGGGGCGCAGAAGCCCGGCGAGATAATCTTCGTCAGGAACGCCACCGAGGCGATAAACCTGGTCGCGAAGGCCTGGGGGGAGAAGAACGTCGGGAAGGGCGACCACATACTCATCTCGGAGATGGAGCACCACGCCAACCTGGTGCCGTGGCAGGTCCTCGCCAGAAGGAAGGGGGCTGTCCTCGATTACATAGGGATGGACAGCCCGGTGAGGCATCTCGACATGGCCGACTTCGAGGCGAAGCTCGAGAAGGGGCCAAAGATAGTGGCGGTCACGGAGGTATCGAACGTCCTCGGGACGATAAACGACGTCAAGGCCCTGGCGAAAAAGGCCCACAAGGCAGGGGCCCTAGTGCTGGTCGACGGAGCCCAGTCTGCCCCCCACATGAAGGTGGACGTCTCTGACATCGGCTGCGACTTCTTCGCCCTTTCGGGGCACAAGATGCTCGCACCCACAGGGATCGGCGCCCTCTACGGCAGGACAGAGATCCTGGAGGGCATGGAGCCCTTCATGACGGGCGGTGACATGATAAAGAGCGTCACCTACGAGGGGGCGACCTGGAACGAGCTGCCGTGGAAGTTCGAGGCCGGAACCCCGAACATCGAGGGCGGGATAGCGATGGGGACAGCGGTCGACTATCTGAGTGGCCTGGGCATGAAAAAGGTAAGGGACCACGAGAAGCGGATAACGGGATACGCGCTGGAAGCGCTCCAGAGGGTCAAGGGGGTTACCGTCCATGGCCCGGGGGACGGGGAGATGGAAAGGCGCGGCGGGGTGATATCGTTCTCGCTCGATGGGATCCACCCTCATGACGTCGCCCAGATATTCGACGGCGAGGGCATCGCGATACGAGCGGGCCACCACTGCGCGATGCCGCTGGTGACCCAGAGGATCGGCCAGCCGGCCGTCTCGAGGATCAGCTTCTACATATACAACACCGAGGGGG
Source organism: uncultured Microcaldota archaeon (assembly GCA_963799075.1). Lineage (GTDB taxonomy): Archaea > Micrarchaeota > Micrarchaeia > Micrarchaeales > Micrarchaeaceae > JAJYUY01. Next base: position 121,927 of record CAWCVI010000001.1, read on the forward strand.
AGGTCGACAGGGCGATTGAGGCGCTGGGGAAGGTGAAGAGGCTATTCGACAGGTGAAGGGATGAACATCTACGCCGAGGAGATAATATCGCACTACGAGCACCCCCACAACAAGGGGAAGATTGACAGGGCGAGCGCCAGCTTCCACGAGTACAACCCGACCTGCGGGGACGACATAACCGTTTACATGAGCCTGAAGGGGGGCAAGGTCAGTGAAGCCAAGTTCGACGGGAACGGATGCGCCATAAGCATTGCCGCCGCCTCGATGCTGACCGACGAGATAAAGGGCAAGGGCCTGGAGGAGGTCGAGAGGATGGGCGTCAGGGAGCTGGTCGGCCTAATGGGCATAGACCCGGGCCCGGCGAGGCTGAAGTGCGCCACCCTGCCCCTGAAGGCCATAAAGAAGGCACTCTTCCTCTACCAGCACAAGGAGGTCGACGACAGCACCAAGGATCTGTAAGCGCGTCTGACGCGCCTAAATCCCATAAGCATCGGGTCTGGCGGGATTTTCATGGCCTACGCCAATTTGAACCCGCAACCGCTCGGTCCGAAGCCGAGCGCGCTGTCCAAGTTGCGCCACAGACCCGCTTTAGAGTAGGCTTTTGGCGTATTTATTTGTTTGCGGCTCTGCTTCCCCTATCGCGCGATCCTGGACCTATGCTGCTCCTGTTTCCCGGTGCCCTGGGTTGTCCTTACCAGCATCTCTATGCCCTCCTTGAGGGTCTTCACCCTTGTTATGGCGGGGCTGTGCTGCTCGTAGCGCTCGTTCCGGTTCCATGGCTGCTCGACCAGTATGAGCTTGCGGCTCCCGGCGCCCACCCGGATCAGCTCTTCTGCCACAGGGGGGGCATCGTCGATTAGGATGTCGTAATCCGTGTGTACCTTTTCCTCTGCGTTTTTGGTGATCTTTATGTTTAATTTGGGCCCCAGGCGCGGGAAATAGAAGCGGAGCCAATTGCGCAGGCATTCTTCATGTCCTGGAGGCCGGTAGGTTAGTATGTCAACGTCGTGGGCCTCCACCAGGAGTTTGAGGGTAGACTGGCGTACCGATGGCCTTATGCTTTCCCATCTTTGCCTCCAGATCTTATCATAGGTTGCAAGGAGCTCTGGATACGTGATGGGGATGCTCCATTTTCCTTTTCCGTAGGATTGGAAGGCTTCTGTGGTGAAGTGTGTTCCGTTAGCGGCGTTATACTCCGCTACAAAGGCCTCGTGGAACATCGCGAGGGTTCCGTCAACGTCCAAGCCCACTCTCTTCCGGTCGGAGGATCTTAAAAGTTCTAGAAATGCCATAGTATCAGAGGGGTTCTAATCCTCCCTATATAAGAACCTTTTGGGATTTTTCCTTCGTTTGGGCGTCGCCCGCCTGATTTTGGCCGCCCGTCTATTTCCCGTAGAGAAGCGCATCTATCTCCTTGCTTGTGGGGTCTGCGCCCTTGCGCCAGTTGGACGGCTTCGCCTGGCCTGGCTTCCTTGCCTGAGCCGCTGAGTCCTTCTCTATGAAAAGCTGCATCGCCTGGGCCACGGCGGCCCCCATTTTCATCCCGCGCTCCGCTGCCCTGCCCTTGAATTTCCTGAACACTTCCTCATTGAGGCCGCGCACGGTGATGTTCATGCAAATCAACAATGTTTGATACTTCATGCAGGTATTTATCCCTTTCTGCGCGATTCTGTCGACGTCATCCCTGAACCTGTTTCCGAATGGCGCATTCCGATCGGGTCGGGGCGGGCCCTGTCCGACAGCAAAAAGAACATAATCATTTAAATATCTTTAGATAGTATCATTATCAGACCTGTAGAGGAATGCCCTGGGCTTCTAGATAGGATCATAACTCATGATAATTGGTGGCGCATATGGTAAAATTCATAATTGCCAAGCAGCTTGTCGGAAAGAAGGTAGTGACCTCGGATGGGTTCGACCTGGGCAGATTCGTGGACGCGGAGATCAGCAAGGTGACCGGGAAGCTTAACGTCATACTGGTTGAGGCCGACGCTGACAGCAGCCTCGCGAACAAGATGAGGGGCGACGAAGAGCACATAAAGGTGCCCTACGACGCCGTGACCGCCGTTAATGACTACATAGTCGTTGACAGGAAGAACCTGTAGCCTTATCCTGGTGGTGCCCATAATATTGTGCGGGGCTGATGAGGCCGGAAGGGGCGCAATATTAGGGCCGCTTGTCGTAAGCATAGTTGGTGTAAAGAACACCAGCGTGCGCAGGCTTTCTGACGTAGGGGTCAGGGATTCCAAGCTCCTCTCTGAGAAGAGCAGGAAGCGCCTCTATGATGACATCGTTTCCATAGCCTCGGCCGTCAAGATAAGATGCATAACCCCGGCCGAGATAAACGAGGCTATGGGCAATGACATATCAATCAATGAAGTGGAGGCGAAGTGCTTCTCGGGACTGTTCGACGAGATAGATGAGGAGGTCAGCGCCGTTTATCTTGACTCTCCGGACGTGATACCGGAGAGGTTCGGCGTCAGGTTCGGGATGTACAGCACGAAGCCCACAAAGGTGGTGGGCGTCAAGTCCGACACCCAGAAGGGCGTCAGGTACACCCGCATAATCTCGGAGCACAAGGCCGATGCCCGGTATCCGGTCGTCTCGGCGGCCAGCATAATAGCGAAGGTCACCAGGGACGCCGAGATAGCCAGGCTGCAGAAGAAGCTGAAGCTCAGGATAGGTTCCGGCTACCCCTCTGACGAGCTCACGATAAAGACCATAAGGGAGAACCTCAGGCACGAGGGGCTCGGCCAGCACATAAGGTTCAGGTGGAGCACCATAGACAGGATAAAGCAGACCTCTTTGCTGGAGTTCAAGCTGTGATTCCCGGGAAGCCGCCTTTAGATCCTGCCCTTCGACTCCCCTGTCGACACTCCGTTTGAGATTAGGTGCGACAGCCGCAGGGCCCCATAGGCCTCCGCCACCATGCCCTTCGGAACCCGGAAGGACGCCCTGGTGTAGAATCCTTCCTCTTTGCGCTGCCTGGCGGCCGCATGCTCCGCCACGAGCCTCTCCTTTTCTTTGCCTCCGCCTCTGGCGAGCCTTATCGCCCTGACCAGCAGGGAAGGCCTCTGCCTGTACCTTGTCAGGATTAGGTAGTCGTATCCCTGCTTCCCCAACGCCTTCAGGTCCACCACGTTGAGCCCGGCCAGCGCGACGCCGTTCAGCGCCACCGCCTTCACCTGGTACCTGAACCTCGAGCTTTCTATGAGTTTCGCCATGGTCCGGGTCGCGTCGCTGCCGTCAGTCGTTATCCTCCCGGAGAGTATGCCCTCCACCTTCCCCTCCCTCGCCACGACGCCTACCATCAGGACCTTCGCTCCGCTGCCCCTCTTTATCGGTCCGCTGGAAAAAGCCGCTATCCTCGCTCCCCGCTTCACTTACTCCTCTTTGAGACCTTGAGCTCGCCCAGGCTCTTGTCGAGCCTCTCGATGGCGTCCATGAGGCTCGCCCTGGGGTTCTTCTTGCCCTTTATGACTAGGATGGGCTTCCCTGTCTCGGGATGGTCCTTCGAGACCCCGGCGAACTCCACGTTGGGGTCCTCCAGGAGCTCGTCGGCGAGCAGGTCCGGCACCGTGAAGTCCGAGGTGTCAAACTCTATCGCCAGCTCCTTGTCCTCGTCCTTTATGAGATTGAGCTTCATGTTGATCACTAAGCAAAAAGGGCTTTTATCTTTTCCGGCTGGCCGTAGAGCACGCTGACCTTCCTCCTCTCGGCAGACCCGCAGACGCTGCAGATGAGTATATGCCTCTCCTGGTTCCAGTCCATCTCTTCTCCGCACCGGCTGCACTTGGCGTAGACCACGCCGAAGGGATCTCCCAGGATGCCCAGGGTGTACGAATCCTTGTCGTTGAACAGGACCTTGGCGATCACCGTGTCGCCGACCCCGCACATCTTCTCCTTGGACTCGTAGAACTTGTTGTCCGTCCCCCTCCTGCCCATCGGGCTCCGGGCCATCCCCGGGCTGGGCCTGGGCGGCAGTATCTTGCCGTCCTTGAGGGCGAGGAACACCTTCTGCCCCGAGCTTATCGCCGATATCTCCACGAATATGACGCTTTTCATGTCGTCCGTCACGGTGCCGAGCACCGTCATGCCCTTGTCTATTATCCTTATCTCCCTGCACGTTCCGGGCTGCACGTTGACCGCCCCGTCCTGGGCCTTGACCATGCCGAAGGTCGACGCGTATACCACGCCGTTCTCGCTGTAGGTGTTGCGCCCCGGCTGGAACTCCTCCTCCGTCCCTATCTTCTCCCCTGGGGTGACCAGATCATTCTCCATGGCATCATTCCATTAGCTTCTCGCTGAGGTTCTTCATCCGGTTTATGCTTCCGAGGGCCCTGTATGCGGCCATGACCGAGTTGTACCTCGACCTGGTCCTGCCCCTCGAGAAGGCCCAGATGTCCTTGACCCCCGCCAGCTCGAGCGCCTTCTTTATCGGGCCGCTCGCCACTATGCCCAGCCCCCTCGGGGCCGGCTTGAGTATGACTTCCACGCTGCCGCACCTTCCCGTCGCCTTGAAGGGCAGGCTGTGCTTGGTCCCGCACTTGCACTGCCAGGAGCCGCAGCCCATTATTATCGGGATGACCTTGCCCTTGGCGTCGATTATCGCGTTGTCTATCGCCGCCTTGACCTCGACGTCCTTGCCGGCGCCCACACCGATGTGGCCCTTGCCGTCCCCGACGACCGCAATCGCCCGGAACTTCATCTTCCTGTTGTTCTTCGTCATCCTCTGGACGTTTATGATCTCGATTATCTCGTTCTTCAGGTCCGGCAGCAGCGCGTCTATGACCTCGCTCTCCTGGATCGGCCTGCCCTCGTTGAATATCTGCCTCATGCTGGTTATCCTGTGCTCCTTCACGTCCTTGCCCAGCTGGGTGTGGGGCGTCCAGGCCTCGACGTTGAACCTGGGCCTGTCATCGTCCCTCCTGTCCCTCCTGTTGTTTTTTCTCATCAAATAATCACTTCGTGATGCGAGCCTTCGCCTCCTCGAACTTTTCCCTTATCTTTGCCGGGTCGAACCCCGCCTTCGAGTACGCCCCGAACCTTGCCGGCTCGGCGCTTGAATATTTGGCCACGTGCCCGCCCGACAGCCTCTCCGGGTCGATCTCTATGCTTGCCCCCAGCTTCACTCCGCCGTCCTGCGCGCCCTTGGCGGCCGCGAAGACCACGGATCCCTTGACGGGCTTGTATAGCCCTATGTCGAGCGACGCCTCCCCCTTCCACTTCTTGGCGAGCAGCAGGCCCGTCAGGTAGGCGGTGGGGACGTTGCACCTGGGCTCCCAGCCCATCTGCCTCAGCTCCCTCGAGGCCGCCGTTGCCGCTATCTTGTCTCCGTTCTCCTCGTAGGTTATCACCTGGAGGAGGACGCCGCGGTTGGACTTCCTGACCACCAGCCTGGAGCGCCCGCCCTTGAGCTCCCTTATCCTCTTGGGATAGTTCGTCTCGGCGGTTCGCCTCCTCCTCCTTATCATCCTGTACATTATTGCCATAGCATCACGCCATACGTCATATGTGCCTCAGCTGCTCCAGCCTCTGCGGGTCTATCTTGACCCCTTCTGTCGTGAGGTGGCTCAGCAGCGAGGCCTTGGTCTGGAAGTTGCCCCCCTTGACCAGCCGGTAATACCTCTTGAACGCGGTATTGTCTATGGCCTTCTCCTTCTTGAGCGCGGCCAGGACCCTCCTCTGGCCCCTTATCCTCTTCCCGTAGCCGACCGCCTGCCTCGCCTTGGCAGATCCCTTCCTCCTTCCGGGGCCCCTTCCCCTGCCCTTGTTCCTCTTTTTCCTGAGGGCCTTGGAGTAGAGGCTCATGTTGTGCTTCTCCTTGAGCGCGTATATGCCGCCGCTAGCTATGAGCGACCTTACGTCCTCCCGGGTTATGGCCTTCTTGGCGTCATCAACCCGGTCCGTTTTTATCCTCACCTTGCTTTCGCCCCTGCCGAGCAGCTCGGCGGCGATCCTCCTGGAAAGTTTTATCGTCATTTGTAAACACCGTTGGTCACGCTGACCTTCCCCTTCGCGGCTTCGGTCATCACTATCCTCTTCCTGGTCGATACCCCGCCCGCTATGGTGACCTCGATCCCGCTGACGTCGCCCTGGATCAGCCTCTTCAGCTCCTCGACGTTGTGGACGAGCACTACCCTCTTCCCGCTCGCCCTGACGCCCCTGAGGCTCTCCGGGTTCCTGTACCCGATGGTCGGCTCCGCACCCATGAAGTCCTTCTTCACCCTCTTCTTGTTGTCTATGCCCCGCTGCTTCCTCCAGCGCGCCTTGACCCTCGACCTCGACTTGGAGCCGAAGTTCGGCACGTTGAACGTTGGATGACTCTTTTTTACCGCCATGGTCACACCTCGAAGTATATGCCGTCCTGGAAGACCCGCGTGTCCTTGTTCCGCATCCTGCAGGCCTTCCTGATGTTCGCGGCCGTCTGGGAGACCTCGTCGAGGCTTGTGCCGTAGAGCCTGATGTTCTGGCCCTTGACCTCGATCTTGGTCCCGCCGACTATCGCCGCGAGCCGCGGCGTCCTTTCGCCTATTATGTTGCTGATCGTGAACACCTGCCCCTTCGCCTCCACCGTGATGGGGAAGTGGGCATGCACCGACTTCATCTTGAACTCGAAGTACTGCGAGACCCCCTTTATGTCGTTCTGGATCTCCTTCAATACGGCGTTCTCGGCGTTGGCGCCCTTCGCCTCGAGCTTCTTGTCCTTGACGTGCTCGAGCACTATCTTAGACCCGTCGACCTTCGCGCTGACGAGGGCGTCGTTGAATATTCTCGTGTTCGTCCCGAGCTTCCCGCTCACCGCTATGGTCGTGCCCTTCACCTCGGCCTTTATCCCATCCGGAAGCGGTATCTCTTTCATGGCATCAACTAATACACGTACAGCACGAGCCTTCCGCCCGTCATCTTCTCCCTCGCCTCCCTGTTCGTCATGAGCCCCTGGGGAGTGGAGAGCACCAGTATGCCGAAGTCCTTGCTGGGTATGTACCTAGTCTCGTACTTGGCGATCATGTCCTTCTTTATCGCATACCTGGGCTTGACGACCCCCATGGCGTTTATCCGGTTGGAGAGCTTTATCCTTATCTTCATTATCTTGCCGTCCTTGAACTCCTCGAAGTCGGCCACGTAGGACTCCTTCTTCAGCGTTGCCAGCACGCTCTTGAGGAGCTTCGTGGAGTTTACCACGCACTCCGGCCTGCCCATGCGCTCGTGGGTCTTCATTACGTTAATAGCCTCAGCCAATCTGTCCATGAACATCAACCATATTTCTTGAACCCTATGCTTCTGGCAACCTCCCTGAAGCACCTCCTGCACACGTAGAGGTGGTGCGACCTGATGAGGGCTCTGGGGTTCCCGCAGAACCGGCACTTCCTTATGCCCTTCCCCTTGTATTTCTCTTCTATTCTTACCTGCATGCGCTCACTCTGCTACCGGAGTTATGTGGAACTCCCTCTTCATGTATTCCGTGATCTCATCAGCGTTGATGTCCCTGTGGCTCGGCGGGACCTCTGACCTCTGCCTCTTCCTGAGCGCCACCCTCATGCCCTTCCTCCTGAAGGAGACATTCACATTCATTCCTATCATTCCGATCTTGGGGTCGTACTTGAGGCCGCTTATGTCTATGTACTCCCTTATCCCGAAGCTCATGCTGTTCTTCGTTATCGCGTTCGGCTTGACCTTGTTGTCGGCGGCCTCCAGGAGCCTCTTGAGAACCTCCAGGGCAGGCTTCCCCCTGAGCGTCACGAACGCCCCTATCTTCTGGCCTTTCGTTATCTTGAACGCCGGGTTCCTCCTCTTGGATATCTCGTCCGCCGCCTCCCTGCCGCTTATCATCTTGAGCAGCCTCTTGGCGTTGCCCTGGACATTGTCGTCGTTGCCCGTGCCTATGTTGATGACGACCTTGTTGATCGATATCGCGCGCATCGGGTTTTCGTTCGGCTCCATGCTCTTCATCCTGTTACCATTATGTTCCTGACCAGCGTCTCGAACTTCGATGGGCCGCTCTCGACCACCAGAGACCGGGGCTTGTGCATCGTCCCCTCGACCAGGTTGACGACCGTCCCCTGGGCGCCTACGTGGACGCCGTCGATGACCGAGCAGCGCGCCCCTGGTGCGAGCTTGAACGTCCTCTCGACCTTCCCGTCCCTGAGCATGACCGAGTCATTGACCGCTATGTCCGATTTGGCTGCCACCACGCTGCCGTCGTGTAGCCTCAGCATCAGCTTGCCGCCCCTGTCCTTGTGCTTCCCGACCACCTTGTAGAGAGGCTCCTTCTCCTTCGCGGCCTCGAATGTGACCTTCCCCTGGGTGTTTATCCAGAGCTTGTGCGATTCTCCCCCGGTCTCGACTATGTCGCCGATCCCCACGGGGTACTTCGGCTCCGTCACCACCTTTCCGTTGACCTTGAACGCCTTCGACTTTATGGCCCTGCTCGCCTCGTCGGCGGTGTTGGCCACGCCGAGCTTCCTCGCCGCGAGCGAGAGCGCGAGGCACCGCTCGAGGCTGTGCCTGCCGGCGTTGGGCTTCGTGACGTAGGCCCTCTCCTTCTTGTGGATTCCGAAGAACTCCGGGGCGTTGAGCCGTTTCAGATATCTTCCATTTCCTTTTCCTCCCATGAATATCACTTGTTCACTCCCTGCTGCGGCTGCTGCCTGGCCTGCTCCGCCTTTGGCGTGGCCGCCGGCGGCGTCGCCGGAGCTGCCGGCTTCTGCTCCCCCTTCTGCTTCACCTGGGAGAGCTTGAGCTTCGCCGCCCTGAGCTTGTCCTCGAGGTTCAGCTCGGTTATGTATACGTTGGACGGGCTTATGCTCGGCCCGAACTCCTTGCCCTTGGCGTTCTTCTTCACTAGGGTGCTGACCTTTATCCTTCCCCTCCTCAAATCCACTGCCGTGACCTTGCCGGTCGTGCCCTTCTTGCTGCCGCTCATTATCTTCACCGTGTCGCCCCTGGCGAGCCTGATCGCCCTCTTCTTGATGCCCAGCTTCGCCCTCAGCGCCTTGTCGACGTGGGCGTTCATGAAATGCTGCCTCTGGTGCATCGGGGCCGTGAACCTGAACAGCCTCTGGATCCTGGGTTTTGCGCTCTTCACCATGTCATACCACCCTCGATGCGATCCCCGCGAGCTTGACGTACCTCTCGACTATCTCCCTTGCCATGGCGCCCTTGACCTCTGTCCCGACCGCCAGGTTGGTGTCCGTGACCAGTATCCCGGCATTGTCCTCGAACCTTATCCTCATGCCGTTGGCCCTCCTGATGGGGCTCTTCTGCCTGATTATGATTACCCTGACCTTCTTCTTGATGTACTGCGGATTCCCGGACTTGACGCTGCATATGACCACGTCGCCGATGCCCGAGCTCGAGTACCTCCCCTTCGCATTTCCGCCCTTCCCGAGCCTGTTGATTATCATGAGCGTCCTCGCCCCGCTGTTGTCGGCGCAGACCAGGACCGAGCTCGGGATGAGCCTCCTCGATATGGTTGTCGACAGTCCCTTCAAGCATCACACCCTTTCTACCTTCGTCACGACGAACGCCTTCGTCTTGCTGAGCCTCCTGGTCGCGGATATGGTCACGTGGTCGCCGCTCTTGACCCCGAGGCAGAGGGGCGCGTAGGCCGCTATCCTCGACGTCTTCCTGAGCGACCTCTCGTACTTCTTCAGGAACGTGGTGTAGTGGTGCTCGACTATCACGGTCTTGGCGGCCCTGTCGCTGACCACGACTCCGTCTATCTCGTTCCCGTGCGTCTTAAGGTGCCCGTGTATGGGGCACTTGGGATCCTTGCATTCCAATCGATCACTCCTTACTCCTTCCGCGACTTGTAGAACTTGAGCGCCTTTTCGGTTCGCTCATGGCTTCTAAAGTTTATCTCTTCACCTTTGACATCGAATCGGCGGTCGCCGACCCTGAACCGGAATTCCGATATCAGTTTCACCACCTTGACGGTGGCGTCGCCAGATTTTATATAAAGGAGGTTCTTTGTCTCCCTTACTACACTACCGTTTATACCTATTTGCTTTCGGTCTCTAGAATCGATGACCTGAACATCAAGGCCCACTAGCTCGTGTATGACGATATTCCTATTATTATATCCGTGCATGCATTTAAACCTTTCTTTATGCCCTAGGAAGAGGGGTCAGCGTATGACTACGCGCTCCGAGACGCCGGTTATGCGGTCCACCTCGTATTTTATCACGTTCCCGTAGTCGGTCTTCACGAATATGAGCCCCCTCCTCGAGTCCACGTCGGTGACCCTGCCGATGTAGGCCCCGAGGTCGTTTACCACCTTCTTCTCCTTCATGCGGGCCTTCTTTATCGCCTTTATCCTCAGGAAGGTGGTGAAGAGCGAGAGCCCGTAGCCCAGCACCATGGCGATGGCGTCGAGCACCAGGAACTGCCAGAAGTATATCTGCCCGACCAGCCAGGAGGCCGTCAGGTAGAGGAGCGCTATGGCGACCACGGAGTATCCGACGTAGGTGCCCAGGGCGATGGCGCGGTAGCGCAGCCTCCTGTTCTCCAGGTCCATTATCCTGCCCACCAGGTAGAGCATCAGGCTCACTGGGAGCATGAGGAGGAAGCCCTCGGCGAACTCCGCGACCGACACCAGGGGGCTGTTGCCCTGGGCCAGCGAGCCCGCATAGCTCCCGTAGCCGAGGAGCAGGCCTATCAGGAAGAATATTATCCCGACGACGTAGAATATGAAGCTCAGGCGGTCTATGCTGAAGCCCAGGCCCCTGAACGACCTCAGCATCGTCTCCTCCACCCCGAAGCCCTTGATTATCAGGTAGGCGCCTATCAGGGCGGTGGGCAGCTGCCAGCCGAAGTTGAAATAGTAGCTGAGCGCGAAGAGCAGGAGCAGCACCGCCGGGATGCCGAATATGATCCTCGCGTAGTGGGGCTCCTTGAGCTTCTCCAGTATGGTGAAGTAGGTGTTCTCCAGGGCGGGCGCCTGCTTCATGCGCACTATGTCTATGCTGTCTATCTTGATCCTGTTCTTCAGCAGGGGAACGACCCGCGCGTCGCTGCTGCCGTCCGTAACGAGTATGCAGGAGTCGGCCTTCACTCTCTCTATGACCATGTCGATCTGCCGCGAGAGCTCCGTGTCCGCGACGTAGCCCTCCTTCTCGGCTCCCGTCACGGTGGCCACGCTGACGGAGACCCTCTCGCGCTTGAGCTCGTCGTACTTGCGCACGGCCTCGAACATCCCGTTTGCGTCGGAGTCCTGCGGGTCGGCCAGAGCGAGCTTCGAGGCGGCCCTGAGGTTCTCGATCCTCCCTATCAGGGGGCCGCTTATCTTGGTCTTCCGGTAGAGGTCGTTGTCGATGTCCACGTTCAGAACAAGCACTCGCTCAGCCATCCTATCGGTTATAGATGCTTATGGAAGGGATAAAAACCCATCATCTAGGCCAGAATAGCGGAACGTTTTAGGATCAGGTAGGCGGCGGCGGCCGTCTCCAGCTCGGCGGCCTCCCGGGAGAAGGGGCCGTAGCTCCGGCCCCCCAGCTCGAACGCCGGGGCCGACTCCACCATCACCTTCTGGGTCCCGCCCTTGAATGCGACGGCCTCGGAGGCCGGGTCGAAGGCCGACAGCTCGGAGACCGACCCGAGCCTCTTGGCGACGAGGCCCGTGTCCCCGTGTATCGTGCCCGGAAGGCGGAGGAGCTTGTGGACGTCCGTGCTGACGTTCTTGTCTATGGAGTCGCTCTGCCGTATGGCTATGCTCGATAGCATCTTGGCCCAGAACTCGGCCTTCTTCGGGATGTTGACGGTGTCCCAGTTGCCGTTGCCTATGCCCAGCACTATCTCGAGCCTGTTCCTGCATAGTATCTTTGCCGTAGCCGCGTCCACACCCATGGAGAGGAGGGAGTCCGGGCTTCCGGCGCTGAGCGCGCTTATCACGCCCCTGGCGAGCTTGCCCCCCCAGCCGTAGTCGGTCGGCCGGGGGCCCTCGAGCCGCTTGCCCTTCATCCCGAGCGCCGGGAAGAAGGATTGCAGGTCGATGTTGTGGGCCGATATGTAGTCGCCGATCGCCTTCCGTTCGTCCGAGTCCATGCCGAAGACGATGGGATTGTCCAGGTGTATGTGGTATCCGCGGTTCCCGCTGAAATTGACCTCTATGTCGCGCTCGGCGAAGCCGAAGTCCGGAATCAGGAAGTCCTCTACCAGCTTGTGGGTCTCCGCCTTGACCGCGTCGAGGCACTTTTCGCAGACCCAGGACCTCCCGTGCTCCTTCGCGCAGGGCAGGTTGAGGTCGCTGGCATCGAGGTCGAAGACCAGCTCCGCTCCGATCCGCCCCTTGTTCTCCATGGGCCGGCCGTCCGGGTGCTGGTAGTGGGCCGAAGAGACCGAGACGAATGGGGGCGCGTCGTTGGCCAGGTAGGTCTTTAGGGCCCTCCAGTCGCGGAACGCCATGTGGCGGTATGCGATCTTCCGCTCGAAGTCGCCGAAGCCGAACTCGCGGCGCTCTATGGAGTGCGGGGATATGTCGGCCACCCGGGAGTAGTAGCCCTTCAGGAGGCCCTTTACGAACCCCGAGGACTTCGCATCGAGCAAATGAGCACCCATAGGTTTGGTCTCTAAAAGTATAAATATCTGAAACGGCAGAATAGGTTTTGATTTTTATGAGAAAGAGCGTGGAGAGGCAGCACATCACCGTGGTCATGGATTCGGGCGATTTTCCCGCGTTGGAGAGGTTAGCCACTGGGCTGGGATTTGAAGCGGAGCTGAAGACGGACTTGCCCAGCAGGGAGAGGGGAGTGCCGGCGAACAGCGGCGTGGTGTTTGCCAAGTTCATCAGGAACGGAGGAGGCCCGGGCAAGAAATCTTAGGGGCTTTTATAGGTTGGTTTGCAAGGATTACCATGGAGGAGGTAAAGCAGGTCATAATAGTCAGGGCCGACATCGAGATGGGCCGGGGCAAGGCGGCCGCCCAGGCCGGACATGCGGCCGTAAGCAGCTACCTCGAAACCCTGAGGGCCCACAAGGACGTGGCGCAGGAGTGGCTGCAGAGCGGGCAGAGGAAGATAGTGCTGAAGGTCGACGGCGAGGAGGCGCTGGTCAAGTTCTACGAGGCGTTCAAGTTCAAGAAGATACCCTGCGCGCTGGTGAGCGACGCAGGTCTCACCCAGCTCCCGCCGGGCACAAAGACGGCACTCGGAGTGGGTCCCTGGAAAAGCGAGGAGATAGACATCCTCACCAGGGGCCTGAAGCTCTTCTGATCACAGGTAGCTGAGCCAGCCGGCGAACACCGAATCGTTGCCGGTGACCACGTCGGAGTACTTCGCGGCTAGGGTTTTCGTGATCGGGCCGGGCTTTCCCTTCCCTACCTTCTTTGAATCGACGCTCGTTATCGGGGTCACCTCCGACGCCGTTCCCGTGAAGAACAGCTCGTCACAGGTGTAGAGCTCCTCCCCGTGGACCTTGCGCTCCTCAATCTCGAGCCCCGTGGCCTGGGCGATCCTGATTATTGAGTCGCGCGTTATCCCAGGAAGTATGTCCGACTCCTTTGACGGCGTCACCAGGACTCCGCCCTCCACCAGGAAGACGTTCTCGCCCGAGCCCTCGGCGACGCAGCCGTCCACAGACAGCATTATTGCCTCGTCCGCCCCTGCCTTCTTGGCCTCGACATTGGCCAGGATTGAGTTGGCGTAGTTGCCGCTCGCCTTGGCCTCTGGCGGCATTATCGATGAGTTTATCCTCCTCCAGGTCGATATCCGGCAGCTTATCCCTTTCTCCCTTCCGGAGGCGAAGTAGGCACCTAGCGGAACGGCGGCGATGAACGTGCTGACCTTCTTGCCCAGTGGGCTCAGCCCTATCTGGTGGTCGTTGTAGAAGACGAAGGGCCGTAGATAACATGAATCGAGCCTGTTTCGCTTCACCAGGGACAGCGCGGCCGCCGAGAGGTCGTCTGCCGTGTAGGACAGGGGGATGTCGTATATCTTGGCGCTGTTGAGCAGGCGCGCCATGTGGTCGCCGAGCCTGAATATGGCGGGGCCCCTCTGGGTCTTGTAGGCGCGGATCCCATCGAAGACGCCGCTGGCGTATTGCATCGAATGGGTGAGTATGGGCACCTCCCCGTCCGCCGAGGCTATGAACTTCCCGTCAAGCCAGGAGTATTGCCTGTTCCCGTTTGCAGCCAAAGAAGCACCCTGATTAGCTCTCTTTTCGTTTTTATAAACCTTTTGAACATACGCCGAGGTTGGGATTTGAACCCAAAAGGCCGTTAGGCCATGCGCTTGCGGGATTATTTTCCAGGCGCACGCGTTACCGGATTCCGCCACCTCGGCACGATGATTACGATTGGATGACGGCATTATTTAGAGCTTGCTGATGGGCAGAGACAACGGGGCCCGGGCAGGTCAGGGCACCTGCTTTGAATAGGCGCCCAGCAGGCGCCTGTTGGCTTCATGTGAGTACATCAATACGCCGGATGGCGTAAAGAGGATCTTGTCGAACCCGTAGCCCATAAGCGTATTCACATTCTTGTTTAGCCGCTCCCTTGGCTTTCCGGGCAGGTAGTAGAGCCAGTGGGACATGCTTACGCCGAATTTGGACGGATTCAGAATCTCGACGCTGCTGTTCACCAGGTCGGTGTTCGGCATGCCGGCGTACCGGTATATCTTCTTGCCCGTGAGCTTTATCCATACATAGAGCGCCCTTATTATGACGGTCTCGGCGAATGTCCTGGCGCTTATCTCATCGAAGTTGAGGCCTCCCCCCATTATTATGCCGGTGCTGCTTTCCAGCGCATGCAGGTATTTCTTTACCATGGAATGCCCGTATCTCAGGATCCTTCTTCCCTTGACTACCTCGTTTTCGTAGGTGGTTACCGGAAGCGCAAGCAGCCTTACCCCGTACTTGGCGGCCGCCCGGGCGTAAAGCTCGGTGTCCTCGGTGCCCTTGAGGTTGCGGTTCCAGCCACCGATTCGCTTCATTGTCCTGCGCTGCATGAAGGTGCCATGCAGGTATATCTCATTTTCTTTGCACGCCTTTGCATAGTTCCAGACTAGGTCCCAATGCGCGGGCTGGTATATGGTGTCGAGATCGGCGGTTGTCACGAACTTCCCGCTGGACCTCTCGAATGCCATTGCCCTGCCCACGCCCAGCGCGCATTTGGCGCGGAAAATGATGATGTTCTTGTGCTTTCTTGCATATTCCTGGAGAACCTCCCAGGTCCCATCCAGGGAGTAATTCTCGGAGATTACGATCTCCATCCTTTCCTTGAAGTGCGGGGCGCATATTATCGAATCGAGCGACGCCCGGATCCTGTTCCGGTTGTTGTAAACGGTGCAGCATATGCTTATCTCTGGTTTTGGCATTTCTTTCACGGGGACTATGGTTCAGGTAACATTTGTAAGGGCGCTTTAAAACCTTTTGGATTGGGGGCTAAAGGAGGATATTTTAACCGGCACTATTAAGATATCTTGGCTCGGATGGATAGTCAGGATGGGATCAATGGCGCTGTACATTTATGGGATAACGTTCAACAACGCTGGCACCATAGAGGCCAGCCTCAGATCCATAGCCGCGCTGGGCGCAAAGAGGATGTTCATCGTGGACAATTATTCTACCGACGGCAGTTTCAAGCTGCTGCAAAAGCACAGGCAGGTGGACGTTGTGCAGGAAAAATGCACCAGGGGCGGCGGGAGGGGGCTGGCGCTGGAGAGGGCGATGAACTCTACCCGCAACGACGACGTAATATTCTATGTCGACCTGGATATGGTTTACAAGAAAGCGTGGGTGAACCACATAAAGAGGCTTGCCAGGACCATAGGGCCTGACGAGATATCGGTATTCGGCATGCTGTCCCGCGTAAGCCTGAACAAGCGGCTGCCCTGGAAGAACCTCAATTCGGGGGAGGACACCGAGAGGCTGGCAAGGGCGGTGGCGGGGGGGGCTACGGTGGTCGACATAAAGCTGCTTGATGAGATAATAAACAGCAACGTTTCGGACGCCTACAGCAACCCGTATTTTGACAACGAGGCGGTGGCGGGCCTGGAGGCGACCTCCAGGGAAAGGAGGTACTCGAGCAGCGGGATCCACTGGGCCTGGAGGATGTTCAAGAGGACCTATGAGGAGCAGAGGGGAGGCGCGTACAAGACCTTCGACAGCTTCTACGCCATATGCAGGAATAAGAGCAGCTTCAACAGGCTGATGTTCTGGATGGCCTACCATACGGGAAACCTGCTCGGGACCTATTCCTACAGCAACAAATGGAGCAATTTTGAGCTGATTAGGAGAGGCAAAAGGGATTAGAGGGCCCTCCGGCCAGGCTGATGGGAGGAGTAGAGCCTATGGGCCTCTGAGATCGCCTTTAACGAAACCTTTATCCTCCATAGTTTCCTGTCTCTGAAGCGTATGTTCGTGGCCTTCCGCTCCCTGAAATTGTCCTCCACGCTTATGAGGCTGCGGAGCAGCTCCAAGGCCAGCGCCTTGATCCTTCCAAATCCTTTAAGGTCCTTGAATGCGAAATAGGAATAGCTCAGCTGGTAGCCGTAGAAAGACTTGTCCCTGATGGAGGGGTCGGGGGAGTTCGCCGATGAAAAGCCCTCAAGGTGTATCACCTTTGCCCTGCCGTCATACACTATCCTGAAGCCAGCCTTCCTGACCCTGACGCAGTAGTCGGTGTCGTCGAAACCGTTCTGGAATTTCTCGTCGAACAGACCCACCTTCCTGATTATGCGGTTGGGCATCAGCTGGAGGGCGGCACTGACCCCGTCAACCGCTTCGACGCTGTCGTATTGGCCGCTGTCTGGCTTCGCACGCCCGCGGTTCCTTGGGGCTGAATCCACTATCATTCCGGCATGCTGTATCCTTCCCGTCGGGTAGACCAATTTGCAACCCACCAGACCAATGGTCCTATCCGCTTCGGCCGTCTCCACGAGCTTGCCGAGCCAATCGCGGTCATCCACCAGCATGTCC
The DNA here is from genome assembly GCA_963799075.1 of uncultured Microcaldota archaeon. Classification (GTDB taxonomy): domain Archaea; phylum Micrarchaeota; class Micrarchaeia; order Micrarchaeales; family Micrarchaeaceae; genus JAJYUY01. The sequence goes on from CAWCVI010000001.1 coordinate 138,840, forward strand.
GTGCTGAACATCAGTATGTAGTCGGGGTTGTAGCGCCTCATTATGTACTTGATCCCGAAATTGTTTGTCTTTGGTATTCCCCCCGTTTCCTCTTTTGTCTTTTTGACTACGAATTCCGCGCCTAGCCGCTTTGCGATGCCTGCGCTGGCGTCCGTTGAGGAATTGTCGGCTATCACCACCCGGTAATTCGGGTACCGGGTCTTCCTAAGCGAGTTGAGGCAGAGCTCGAAAAGGGGCTTTTTCTTGTAGCGAATGGAAGCGGCGTTGTAGTTCGGCATCATTATTACAACGCTTGGCTCTTTTTTCATCGGATCACCGCTCCAGGCACTTCTTGTATACACCGAATGTCTCTTTTGCGCACCGTCCCCAGTTGAAGCTTCTCGCGTATTCCGTGGCCCTTTTCTTTAGCCTGGGAGAGTAGCCGCCATCCTTGAGCCTGCGTATGATGCGGGCCATCTCTCCCGCGCCGGAGGCCTTGAAGCAGTACCTGCTGGTCTCTTCCGGTATCTTGCCGCCCTTGTAGAGTATTACGGGAAGCCCGCAGGCCTGGGCCTCCAATATGGGGAAGCCGAACCCCTCGTAAAGGCTCGGAAATACGAAAGCATCGAATCCCGCGTATATTTTTGCCTTGTCCTTTTCCGGGGCGAAGCCCTTCAATTTGACATTGGACAGCTCGTGGGATGCGATCTGCCTCTTTAACAGCCCGTGCATCACCCCGGTCCCGTATATGTCGAACCTGATCCCTTGGTCCTCTCGCAGCGTTTCGGCGGCTTCCACCAGAAGGCTGACGTTCTTGTGCTTGGCCAATGAGCCAAGGTACCCTACAACGAATGGGCGGGAGGCTTTGGGCCTAGGTACGCCTCTCCTGAGCCTGTCGTCTATCCCTGAGGATATCACTGCGGCCCTGCCGCCGCCCATGCGGCCGCCGAACCTCTTGGCCATGTCGGCCCGCGTCAGCGAGGAGACGAAGATCAGGTAGTCGGAATATTTTGCAGCGCTGTTGACGCTTTCCGCGACCAGGCGGTTGTATACCCCCTGGAACTTTCCGGAATGGGCCTCCCTCTTGAACCGCGTCAGGTCGTGGATCGTTGAGACTATCTTCGTCCCCTTGTTAGCTTTCCTTATTATCTTGGCCGCGAATCCCACCTCCTGGTTGGTTATGTGGACCAGGTCGAAGTCGCCTTTTGAGAGATCCCTTATCCTGCCCTTGAACAGGGTGTTCGCGTACAGCAGGTCCGCCATGTTGTTGCGCCTGGACCGGCCTGTGACGTAGAGCAGCGTTATGTCGGCCTTCCCCTTGAGCTTCGAATACAGCTGGTAGGCGTATTCGGTCATCCCGTCCCCGCTCCCGGGCTCGGGCTTTATCGTGCTTATTAACGCGATCCTCATTCCATCCCGAATTCTAACGATGGTTGGCTATATTTACCTTGTGTGTCTGGCGGTATTTCCATATCAGGAGGCTTATCAGGAGGTCTATGCCCTGCCGCTTGCGCCTGTTCGCAGCGTAGAGCTTTTCCGCCTGCTTCTCATCATCGAGCGCGAGGAACCTGGTTATCCCGATCCTGTTTATCTCCTTTGATATCTCGAAGAACTCGCCATCGGGGTCTTCCCTTTTCCATGCACGCATCCGCTTCAGCTGGCTGAAGGCCGCTGAGGCCGCCCCGCAGATTGCCCTGATGTCCTTCTGCTTTATAGCATATCCCAGCGATAGGGAGAGGTAATAGAAGAAATAGTCGAAGTCGCTTATCTCTCCGTCCGGCTTCCTTAGCGTCAGGGCCTCATAGCCCGACAGGAAGGATGACACAAGCCTGTAGGACAGGCTGCTTTTGAGGTCGCGGCCCTCGAGCATCATGGTCTTTGACAGGTAGTCCAGCATCTTTTCGTTGTAGAGCGAGTAGGACAGGCGCGTATCCACCTTTTCAATCTTGCCGTAGCCCCAGTCCCTTTCGGGGGTCAGGACTTTCCTGTGCTCCAGGTAATATCTGCTGCCGTCAAGCCTCATCAGCCTTCCCTTTACCTGCGCCTGCTCGTGGCGCAGACCCCTGTAGGTTACCTTGCCGTTGCGCATGAGCCTTATCTGCCAGGTGGAGAAGGCGCCGAGGTCGGCCCCGGCCACGTTTTCGTACCTTTTTATGGCGAAGGCGCTGGCGGTCGTCCCCGCTATGATTTTCCTTACGTCCTGTAATAGCCCCTGGCTTGGTCTCTCGTCGGTGTCGAGCAGCAGGACCCATTCGTACCTGCACTTCTCCAGCGCATACATTCGCATGGGGTCCGGATATCCGAGCGCGAGGACGCGGAACAGCCTGAGCTTCCGGAGGTTCATTTTTGCCTCCAGCGCGGGCGCCTGGCCGGAGTGCGCCGCGTCGCTGCAATCCATCACCACTATTTCGTCGGCGGCATCGTATAGGTCCCGGATCATCCTTGAGGCCGATTCTATGTCGTTCCTCGAAAAGACGAGCAGGGACAGCCCTTTTCTCTTCATATGGATTTCGCCATGAACATGTAACGGGCTCGGTGGGATTTGAACCCACGACCTACAGATTAAAAGTCTGCCACTCTAGCCAAACTGAGTTACGAGCCCTCAATGGATATTGGACTGTTCTAGCTATAAAAAGATGCCGTTTCTATTATCAGTAGAATGCAGTAATCTGCTGGTGAATGGTTTTTGTATGAAAGATTACAGGAGCAGGGGGATTCTCGTAACGCTTGCAATAAGTGCAGTGGCGTATTCTGCGAGCAGCGTCCTTGCTTACTTGGCAGCAGTGAAGATGCCTATACCTGTCACCATACTTGCGGTCCAGGTGGGATTCTTGCCCTGCGCGCTGGCGTTCCTGCTGCTCGGAAAGGAGTCCGTCAATCTCAAACCATCTAAATCGAATGCCGCGGTGTGGGCATACGGGATAAGCTTCGCTGTCACAGGGGTGCTCCTCTTTTCAGCCTACAAGAATTACACTCTGGCCAGCATATTTCCCCTTCTTGAGGGAGGGGTCCTGGTCTTCCTGGTCCTGGATTTTGCTTTCCACAGAAAGAAGCTTGACGTGAAGCCTATGCTCCTTCTTGCCGTGGGCGTGGCCATCGTGTTCCTGGGCACGTTCTTTGCTGAAAGCACAGGGGTACATTTTGATGTCTCAACTCTGCCTTATGCGGTCGGGATGATAATTGCAGGAGGAATAGGGTACTACGCCCTGGCGAACAAACCGGATAAGATAAGTGACGGGTCGAAGAACCTGGCGTTCACCATAGCCGCCGTCGTTACTGCAGTCCTCCTGGTCCTTTACCATGGCTCTTTGTCATTTAACTTGGTTACGGCAACTCCGTTCCTGTACGGGATTTCTGCTGGATTCCTCTTGTGCGTAGCATTCTCCATGGAGATTCGCGCGGTAAAGCAGGGCACGACCGGGAACGAAAGGAAAGACATGGTGATGAGGAACTTCGTGAACAACTTTACAGAGCTCGATACCGTAATCGTTCTCGTGGCCAGCGTGTTCATAGGAAGCTATACCCTCGGAGGTTTGGGCGGGGGCGCGTTGATAGTAATTGGGGTCGTGATCCTGGGAATGATTAAGTAGGGCTAAAGCGTCGCGCTGTAGGGCTTTATGAACTTGAGGTAGTCGTTGGCGTTCTGAACCTTGCCGCTCCTCGCCACCCTGAAGCCGAGGCGCACCAGGATTATTATGTCGGTCATGTCCCTGACGCCCGTCATTATGCCCCTGGGGCTCCCGTGGCCCCTGGCGTCGAAGAGCCCTGCGAAGTAGCTCCCGGAGTAGTCGTTCTTGTACTTGAATATGTGCTCCCTCTCCTCCAGCGCCTTCTTCATAAGCCTCTTCGCGGTGGAGTGGTAGAATAGCGCCTGCCGCAGCCCCGCCTCCTCGCTGACCACGATCTTCTGGGGGGCAATCCCGAACTCGGAGAGCGCTATCCGGACGAACCTCTCCATGACGCCCTCGCTTCGGGTCACCACGCTGACGGAGGGCTCTTCCTTGCCCAGGCTGCAGATGCCGAGCATGTAGCTCATGTCCGGGCTCATGGGTAGTTTTTTGGACATATTATCACGATTCTAGAAGCCATTTCCAGGCCGGTATAAAGTGTATTTTTGCCTTTGTGCCGAACCATTCGTGTTCCTCTTGTGACTCGTAGTCATAGGTTATAATGTAAAGGTTCTTGCACTTCGTTTCCTTGCTTGCGTTTATCAGTGCCCTTATCTCTCTCTTTTTTGTGTCAGGCTTGCTAGGGTCATAGCAAGCTTGTATTAATTTGGTCACCGTTAGACCCTCATGGATTACGAAGTCAACCTCTTCGCCCTGCTGATTTCTCCAATAATACAGTTTTGTCCCGTTTTCGGTGGCCTTCCGTTTTAAGTGTATGGCAATCAGATTTTCGAGCAGCTTACCGTAATTTTGGCTTGCCTGAAAAGCCTTTGCGGTTATTATTCCATTGTCATAGCAGTATATTTTTTTATTTTGGCTTGTCTGCTTCGTTTTGTAGGAGAATCTTTCTAGAGTGAAAAGGAGGTATGCTTCTTCTAGATAGCCAAGGTACTTTTGGATTGTCATCGTACTCCCTCCATTTATCGCCTTCGTAAGCGAGAGATAGGAGAATTCGGAGGCCGAATTAGAAATTAGGTATAATGCAAGCTGCTCCACCTCCTTGCTTTTTCTTACCCTGTACCGCTTTATTATGTCCTTGTAGATTGTTGACTCGAATAGTACGCTGAGATACTGTTTTTGGTCTAATTTTTTTGTTGCAGTTTCAGGATACCCGCCATTTTGCATGTATTCGGAAAACATCTCCTTTTTTTCCCTGTCCAGCATTTTTTCCTCTGCGAATGCCTTCGCCATGAGGTATTCGTTAAACGAGAAGGTTAGAATCGTTGTGGGGAGATGCCTGCCAGTAAGATGGGTGGCAAGTTCCTTGCTTAGAAGATTAGAGTTGCTTCCCGTTACGACGAGGTTGTATCCCTGCCTTTGGAGCCTATTTACGAAGAGTTCCCATCTCGGGAGGTTCTGTATCTCGTCCAGGAATAGGACTTTGGTTTTCCCGTAAATCTGGGTTATTTCAGAGAGTATATCATCGTAATTTTTGGCTTGGACCAACTCCTCGTTGTCGAAGTTGGCATACCCAAAACCCCCTTGTTTCTTTAACGAATGCACAGCAAAAAAAGACTTTCCGGCCCGCCGTGGGCCTATTATGACCTTTATCAGGTTATGCTCGATGGAGAATGGAGGTGCCTCTCGCTCTACATAGGATTCTTCGAATGATTTCTCCAGCTCTGCTTTCTGGGAGGCAATTATCTCTTTAAGCATGCGTTCACTTTTTATATTATAGTATAAGAAAGTATATAAAAGTTTCTAGTATAAGGTTTTAATCTGGAACTTGTCTGCAGATGCCGAGCATGTAGCTCGTGTCTGGGCCCATCGATAGTTTCTTGGACATTAATATTCACTGCTGTGGTTTGGGCTTGAGTTTCTTTTCTAGGATTACACCTTTTTGCTCCATTCCTTCGCGTTCGTAAAATGCAATCGCTCGGGTATTTTGTGCGGTAGCGACTGCTTTGAATATCTCTATCTCGTTAGATTCGCACCACTCAGTAAATGCATCCACAAGTTTTTTACCGACACCCAGACTCCTGGCCTCATCTAAGACAAACATATTCTCCAATTCCGCCATTTTGCTTACCTTTCTATAATCTTCCGGTGCTATTATGCAGCCCACCAGATATCCGATAGTTTTGCCTTCATGGACGGCAACAAAAGAACACGAGTCCTTATCTAATATTCTACCTTTGAAGTACGCTTTACCTAGCGGTTGTATAGGATAATCTGGGTTTATTGTATTATCATATTCCCTGTGTTCTTTTACGCACATTTGACGGTTTAATTCTTGGATTACCCCAAGATCGCCAAGCTCGCCCTTACGGATCTTCAAACTTGTTATTGCAACGGGCTTGGTTTTGGCTGCCATGGATATCACATTTAATTGGTGGATTTGTAGGTATATAGCTCTATTTGGATAGCCTTGTGGCGAGTCTTGTTACTTCCGAATTTTGTTTTTAGGTTTACCCCTACACTTTGCTGTAAAAAGCATAAATTTGTTAATGTGTAGGGGTAAGAATTCGACGGTAGTCATCCAGCCTCACGGCAGGCACGGAACCAAATCAAAAAAGAAAAGGATGGTAGGCTTGAGACCTAATGCGAGAAAGCTGAACGCGCACACTGAATATTTTATATATTCGAGGTGATCTATCCGCAGGTTCCCCTACGGATACCTTGTTATGCCTTAGCCCTCCTCACAGAACCCTAACTCGAAAGCGTCCGAAAACGCTGCCTCACTAGGGCTCCACTTGGGTGACTTGGCAGGCGGTGTGTGCAAGGAGCTGGGACATATTCACCGCGCGATAGTGACACGCGATTACTAGGGATTCCAGTTTCATGAGGGCGAGTTTCAGCCCTCAATCCAAACTCGGGTTGGTTTTAGGGGATTGGCTTCACCTTTCGGTGTTGCATCTCATTGTTCCAACCTTTGTATGCCACGTGTTGCCCGGGAGATTCGGACTATACTGACGTACCGTTGCCCTCTCCTTCCTCCTCTTTAAACAGAGGCGGTCCCGACAGAGTGCCCCGTGCATCGCTGCACAAGTTGCAACTGTCAGTGAAGGTCTCGCTCGTTACCGGACTTAACCGGACAGTTCACACCACGAGCTGACGATCGCCATGCAGTACCTCTCGGCTCGTCAGGCAAGATCTTTAGTCTGGCCTTCATCCTGCCGTCGCTCCCGGTAATATTTCCGACGTTGTATTCAATTGAACCGCAGCATCCACCCCTTGTGGTGCTCCCCCGCCAATTGCTTTAAGTTTCAACCTTGCGGCCGTACTCCCCAGGCGGCAGACTTAACAGTTACTCTACGGTACTGCAAACATCCAAGATATTTGCAACATCAGAGTCTGCATAATTTACTGCTAGGGCTACTCGGGTATCTAATCCGATTCGTTCTCCTAGCCTTCGCTCCTCACTGTCGGATGTGTTCTAGTCAGGCGCCTTCGCCACCGTTAGTCCTTATAGGATTATAGGATTTTACCCCTTCCCCATAAGTACTCCTGACCTCACCCACTCCCCAGCCAGAAGGTATCTCATGCACGCATTGACGTTGAGCGTCAATATTTCACATGAGACGGTTCTGGCCAGCTACGAGCGCTTTAAGCCCAATAATCGTGGACACCACTCGTGCCGCCGGTATTACCGTGGCGGCTGCCACCGGTCTTGCCCAGCACTTATTCGCCAGGCCTGCTACACTTGGCAAAAGGTTCACCGAAGTGAACCACTCAGATTCCCCCCATCACGCTTACGCGCAGTGTGGAGTTTGCGCGCCTGCTGCATGCCGTAGCACTAGGGCCCTTGTCTCAGTGCCCTTCTCGGGGCCTATACTCTCATATCCCCTACAGGTTATAGGTATGGTGGGCCGTTACCCCGCCATCTGCCTGATCCGCCGCAGTCTCATCGTGAAGCGGAAGTCTTACAATTTGCACCCCTTTAGGCTACAGCTCCTTCCAGGTGCCGTAGCCTATGGCGAATTGACCTCAGTTTCCCGAGGGTATGCGCCACTTCGCGGTAGATTGACCACGTGTTACTGAGCCGTACGCCGCCCAACGAAGCCGTTGAGCCAACTTGCATGGCTGTCGAAATCTGATAGCAGTGTCCTCCAGCAGCATCGACTGGAGTCGATACGCTAGTTTCTGCTTATTTTAGCAATTGCGTTCAATACTTTCTCTTTGCATGTCTCAAGCCTACATCCAATTCCAAGCAGGAATTTTCACAGCCATCGATAGCCGACTCTCGTGAGTAAAATATCGAAAAAGCAATAACTAATCTCTAAAGCAACTATATAAACCTTGCTGTCGGTGATTTGGAGTCAGGTCTGGCTAGATTTCAAAGCAGCCGAAGCAGCGCCTCGCATCGGCGAATATGCGGGGGCGCTTTTTCATCCTGCGGGCGAATTCCATGAAGGCCGGGTTCGTGTTCACGTCGTCGCTCATCACCAGCGAGCCGGGCGCCAGGTGCGCCTCCACGGCGGCGAACTCCCTGGACATGTTATCGTAGGAATGGTCGCTGTCGTGCATGAAGATGTCGACCTTCGGTATCTCCCTAAGGGCGCCAGAGAGGGCGCTTTCGGGGCTGCCTATCCTGAGCCTCCACCTGCTTTTGTCGATTCCCTCCACCAGCTTCCCGACATTGTCCCTGATGTCGACCGAGTAGAGCGTCCCGCTGCCGTTCCGGTTCATCGCGGAGAGGATCAGGCGGGCAGAAAACCCGTTTGCGACCCCGGTCTCGACCATCACGGCGGGCTTCCTTTGCCTCACGGTCCCGTAGATCACGAGCCCCGTTTGCATCCTGACGTCGTAGTTGGAGGTGTAGTTCAGCTCCGCCTCAAGCGCCTTCCTGGCCTGCCGATACGGCCCCACCAGCTCGGAGAACTCCGCCCTTATCTCGGGGGTGACGCTAAAGCTCGAGAGGAGGGAGGCGTTCCGCAATATGAATGCCAGGTTTCTTGACAGCAGCGAGGCCTTCTGGTAGAATGTCCGCTCTCTGCCTATCTTCGCATCTTCTGCTTGGCCCGTTAAAGTACCCGCATCAACACGCCCATATTGTGCTAATGCACTTTATATTGTGTTGCTTTCGGCCGGGCGCTGCGGGAGTGTATTTAAGTTTTGCCATGAAATTAGTAGGGGCGCGAGTTCCCTGTCCTTGCGGCCCGAATGATTTGATGCAACTCAGTTTGATTCTTCCCATATACAACCAATATACGAACCTCAGCAGCAACTTCGAGGTCATATACAGGACCCTGAAAAAGGATTACGGCCCGGGCGGCTTCGAGATAATACTGGTGAATGACGGGTCCACCGACGGGTCGGCCAGGATCATAGACCGCCTTTCGAGGAGGAGGGGCGTGGTCGTCATCTCAAGGTTCCCGAACAGGGGGCGCGGGAACGCGGTCAAGACCGCGGTGCCCGTGGCCAGGGGCAAGGTGATAGGGTACATCGACACGGACCTCGCAGTTCCGATACACTATGTGAAGGAGGCCGTGGGGAAGGTCCTCGAGGGCCATGACGTGGTCATAGGATCCAAATACGCGAGCGGGGCGAGCTACAGCAGGACCGCGAAGAGGCTCCTGATAAGCAGGACCTCGAACTTCCTGGTCAGGGCGATACTCGGTTCGAGGGTCACGGACCACCAGTGCGGTTTCAAGTTCTGCAGCTCCAGGTACTTGAAGGGCGCGGTGCGGAGGATCAGGGATGACAAGTGGTTCTTTGACACCGAGCTGCTGGTGAGGGCGCAGAGGGACGGGATCGTGCCCTACGAGATACCGGTGAAATGGACAGAGAACCGGAAGAGCACTTTCAGGGTCAGAGATGCCTTCTGCTACTTCAGTGACATACTAGTCATGAGGTTTGGCCTCATGTAAGGCAATGATTTAAAATGTTGGTGAGATAGGGATTGGGTGCTTTGCTGGACGAAAGGGTTAGCAGGAACAAGTATCTCATAACCGCAGCGGTTGCAGTCCTGATCAGCATAGTCTACTGGTCGGCGTTCGGGTCCCACGCGCTGGCGACCTATCATGAATATTCGGATCTGGGAACGGGCGCGTTCGACATGTATTACCATCTCGCCTATCCTTCCGTGTTCCACGGGCTGCAGTACCTGGTCTTCGAGAACCACATCTCGCCCGACCAGATTCTAGTCATGCTCGCTTACGCAGTGGCGCCCTCGGCGCTGACGCTTCTTGTTGTCCAGGCGATTGCAGTATCGCTTGCTGGCCTGGTGGTGTTCTTCATAGGGAGGCATCTGCTGAAAAGCGACAGGATTGGACTCCTGCTGTGCCTCGCTTTCCTCCTCAACCCCGGAATTCAGGGGATCATGGTCTTTGACTACCATGCCGAGATGATGATACCTCTGTTCTTCCTCCTGACGTTCTACTTCCTCGTTAGGAGGAAGAAGTACGCCTTCGCTGCCTCCCTGCTCCTTCTACTTGGCATAATAGAGGTCACGTCCTTCGTCGCCATTGCATTCGGCGCCACCATGGCGATTTACGCGGTGCTCAGGGAGAAGGACAGGGATGTGAGGAAGAGCTGGCTCATCTATTCGGGGGTCGCCATAGTGGCCTCTGTCCTGGTGTTCGGCTTCTACGGATTCGCGGCGAACTCGCTGAACCATGCATATCTGGCGGGCAAGTACGTAGGCCTACCCCAGAGCAGCAAACTGCCCCTCACCAACTCCCAGGAGATACACATGATTGGCCAGGCGTTTGCACCGGGCGGTGCGCTGAGCCAGTACTTCACGTATTGGCAGGGCTATCTGCTCTTCTCGCTTGCGATAGTGTTCCTGGGCTTCGGGGTTGCGGGACTGTTCGACCCCTTGTTCGCGGTTCTCTTCGTGGCCCCCTGGTTGTTCGAGGTGTTTGTGGTAGGGGACATACAGTTCATCTTCACCTGGAACCAATATTTTGCCTATGCCGCCGCCGGCTCGGTGATCGTCACAGTGCTGGCTTTGCGGAACCTGACGGATAACGAGGAGACGAAAAACCTCCTTTCGTTTTTAAAGCACAGGAACAAGGTGAAAAAATATCTCGTCGCCTCGATACCCGTGTGCGCCGTGCTGCTCTTCCTGGTCTCCCCGCATTTCCTTTATTCGAAGAACGTGAACAATCTCCAGCAGGACCTTCTCTTCCAGATGACCCCGGGGGAAAAGCAGCAGATACAGCAGCTCACCTCGATGATCGATCTTGTCCCGAAGAACGCCAGCCTTATGGCGCCCTACTTTGCCATGCCAGAGCTCTTCCAAAGGAAGTACTTCGAGCTCCTGTCGGATTCGGCGAACGGCGATACTGTGCTCCCGAGCAACACCCCGGGCGTGAACGTTTACGGGATGTGGTTCCAGCCCGACTACGTACTGGCCGATTTCAACCCCTACATAAGCCTCAACGCCGGCAACGGAGACCAGATACCGAATTTTGTCAACATAACCGGAGCCACGATAGTCAACGGCAGCGCCTCCTTCAACGGGCCCTATGGGATATACGCTTATAACGGGACCGCGTTGCTCCTGAAGAGGAGGTAGGGATCCCCGGCCATTGCCACTTTAAGTTCCTTGCCTACCCTCTCGGCAATCCCGATAATATGCCCAGGCGTTGCTGTGATGGGGCCAATGATATTGATTAAAAGGTTGCCATGCAAATAAGGGCTTATGCGAAGGGACATTCTAGAGGCGTACATCCATAATGCCCTGCATCCGCTGCGGACATACAGGAGGATGACCCATTACGTGCTTTTGGCCCAGCAATTCGACGACATTTTCGTGAAGGGGGCGTATTATTGGCTGTATGAGAGGATAAAGCCGGGCACGACGCTCGTAGATATCGGAGCCAATATAGCGGACAGCACCCTCTATTTTGCGATGCACCCAAACGTGGACAGGGTGCTGGCGTTTGAGCCGAACCCGGGAACCTACGGTATTGCCAGGGAACTCGTGGGCAGGAGCCCTTTCAGGGACAAAATCGCGTTGAAAAACCAGGCGGTGAGCACGGGCAAGGGGAAGATGGCGGTGGATGCGGGATATGCAGGGGATAGGATGTTCTCGCTGACGGGGAAGGGGGGCGGAAGGAGCGGCGCGTACGAGATGGAAACGGTCACGCTGAACGGCATAATTGGCGGCCGCAGGAATGTCGCGATAAAATCTGATTGCGAGGGGTCGGAATACGGGATATTCTCGGATGCGGCGGACCTGTCGGATGTCTACGCCATAATGCTTGAATACCATAGCGGGGTCCGGAAGCTCGGAAGGGTCCTGGCCGGCAAGGGGTTTAGGGTAAGGACAGAGGAGACAAGCAGGGGTGTGGGTTTTCTCTACGCCTGGAAGGGCAAAAAGCGCGGTTAGGCCGGCACTCCCTTTGCTGCACAGGGATTTCCGCGCTGCGGGATCTGGCCTGGGCCCGGAAGGCGCTGCGCTATTTACTCGTCGCCCGCTCGATCCTCGAATACCGCTTTATCGAAGCCGCCACTGCCTTCTCTATCTCCTTGGGGGTCTTCGAAGCCCTTGCCAGGCCAAGCTCCAGGGCGACTTCGGCCACCGCCGCGGCCACCTTCGGGGCGAGCTTCGCCACTGTCTTCCTGTCGATCGGGTTGGCCACCACATTCTCCGTGCCCATCCCCTTGCTTGAGTATTTTGCGATGGTCTGGGCGGCCCTCAGGTACATGAGCTTGTCCGTCCTCTGCGCCCTAGACTCGATCAGGCCGGCTATTATCCCGGGGAATGCAAGCAGGTTGTTCACCTGGTTCGGCCTGTCGCTCCTTCCGGTCGCCGCAATGAACGCGCCGGCCTCCTTGGCCTCCTTGTAGTCTATCTCCGGGTAGGGGTTGGTCAGCGCGAACACTATCGGCCTGCCGGCCATCGACCTTATCAGGTCTGCCGTGAAGGCGCCCTTTATGGAGACGCCTATCAGGACGTCGGCGCCCCTTGCCGCGTCCGCCAGGGTCCCGGCCCTGAGCTCCCTGTTGGTCATCTCCGCAATCTTATCCTTCCAGGGGTTCATGTTCTCTTTCCTTCCCTTGTACAGAATCCCGGTCGTGTCGCAGAGGCAGACGTTCCTTGCGCCAGCGTCCACAAGAAGTTCCGCTATGCCCATGCCCGCCGCGCCCGCGCCGTTGATGGCGATCCGCGCCTCCCTGAGGCTCTTGCCTGCGAGCTTGAGCGAGTTTAGGAGCGCGGCCAGCGTCACTATGGCAGTCCCCATCCTGTCGTCGTGGAATATGGGGATCTGCAGCTCGCCGGAGAGCCTTTCGGTGATCTCCAGGCACTTCGGCGTCTCTATGTCCTCTATGTTTATGACCGCGAAGTTGGGCTCCAGCGCCTTCGCGATCTCTATGATCTTCTCCCTGTCCTTGGTGTTGAGGCATATGGGCATCGCGTCGACGCCGGCCAGCTTCTTCAGGAGCAGGGCCTTGCCCTCCATTATGGGCATCGCCGCCTCCGGCCCCACGTCGCCGAGTCCCAGCACCCTGGTCCCGTCAGTTATTATCGCCGCGGCCCTGCCCTTTATCGTGTAGTCGTAGGCCTTCGATCTGTCCCCCTTTATCGCGAGCGCGACCTTGGCCACGCCGGGGGTGTAGTAGATTGCGAGGTCCTCCTTCGTGTTCATGGCCACGCTGCCGGCCATCTCCATCTTCCCTTTCCTCGAGGCGTGCATCCTCAGTGCGAGCTCGGCATCGTCATCCATGGAATCCCCAAACAACATGAGACAAAGCACAGGGATGGTTGCGCTGGGCCGGGGAACGGGTTATACCCTTCTTCCCCTCCTGCCGCCCGGCCTCCTCGTGGTGTCGGTGGGTATCGGGGTCACGTCCCCTATCTTCACCACCCTGAGCCCGCTCCTCGCGAGCACCCTGACCACAGCCTGCGCTCCAGGTCCAGGCGTCTTCGCGCCGTGGCCTCCCGGGGCCCTGACCATTATGTTTATGTTTGTGATTCCCTTCGCCTTCAGCTCGGCCGCCACCTTGTAGGCGGACTGCATCGCCGCGTAGGGCGAGCCCTCCTGGGAGTCGGCATTGACCATCATCCCGCCGCTGCCGACCGCGAACGTCTCGGCCCCGCTCGGATCTGTCGCCGTGACTATCGTGTCGTTCTTCGATGAGTATACGTGCACCACGGCCCATCTTTCCGCCTTGGGCCTGATTATCTCCTGCGCCATGGCCTTTGCTTCGTAGGACTCTACCTGCTTCTCCTTCTTGCCCTCCTGCGCCGTCTGGGCCTGCTCCTTCTTCTTCGGCTCGGCCTTCTTCTTCCCTGCCATCGTCATTCACCCTCTTTCTTCGCCGCCTCCGGGGCTGCCGCCTTCGCCGGGGCGGCCGCGGGGGCAGCGCTCTCCGCCGCCGGAGCCTGCGATTCCGAAGCCGGAACCGGGGCTGCCGCCTTGGGCTGCATCACGTCAATCGGCTTGTAGTATGATATGCCGGCCTCCTCCTTCACGTCAACGATGTAGCTCGGCTTGTTCACCTTCTTCCCGTCCACCGCTATGAAGCCGTGGACCGTCAGCTGCCTGGCCTGCTTCACCGTCTTGGCCATGCCCTTCCTGAATACGACCGTCTGCAGCCTCCTTTCCAGCAGGTGGTTCTCCTTGAGGTCCAGGAGGTCGTCCAGCGTGGCGCCCGGCTTGGCCAGGCCTATCCTCTCGAGCATCCTGAACATGTTGTCCCTTATGCCCTCGGATCCGGCGACGCCCGAGAGCAGTATCCTGGCGTTCCTCCTTATCCTCCCTATCTCCGTCTGGGCCTGCCAGAGCTCCTTCATGTTCTTGAGCCCGTAGTGCTCGATCAGCGTGTTGGATGACTTTATCCTCTCCAGGTCCCACAGCACCTTTGGCCTGTTGTGCTTCCTCCGGTTTCTTTTCGGCGCTCCCAATCACTCACTTCTTGGCTGGCGCGGCCGCCGCGGGCTTGGACTCGGACTTGGACGGACCGCCCTTTCCGGAGGTCTGCGCCGGCCCTGCCGCCTGGGCGGCCTTCGACTTCGTCACTCCCACTGTCGCGCCGGTTCTTCCGGTCGACCGGGTGTGCTGGCCCCTGACCTTCTGGCCGTACTGGTGGCGGAATCCGCGCCAGAGCCCGTTGGCCATGTCGCGGCTGATGTCCTGCCTCGTGCTGAATATGAGGTCGTTGCTGACCATGTGGAGGTTCTTGCCGGTCTCCATGTCCTTGTTCCGGTTGAGCATGTACCAGGGTATCCCGCCTGCGAGGGGCTCCTTTATCAGGCCCTCCAGCTTTGAGATCTGGTCCTCGCTCAGCGATCCTATGTTTGTTGAGGAGGGTATGCCGAGCTTCGACTCCGCGGCGAGCGCGAGCGCCCTAGACATGTTGTGGCCGATGCCCTTCACGCAGGCCAGCGCCCGGGGGATGGAAAGGGATCCGTCGACGTCCTTGCCGGAGACTCGCACTATCGAAGCCGGGCCTTGCGGCTTCTTCGATGGCTCGTGCTTCGCCTCTGGTTTTCTTTCCGCCATTAGGGCACCAATTTTGAAGAATGTCTCTCTCGTCAAGACGAGAAAACAGCACTAACTATTTATCGTATAGCTATTTAAAGATGTTGCTGGGGCCCTGGCTTTTGGGGGAATACGGGAAGTTCCGGGCGTGTTTTGCCGGGATCCGGACAGGGCGTTCCGACGGATCATGCGACACTATTAAAACCTATGCTGCGTTATATAATCGGGTGTAATGATGAAGGACAAAATGTCACATATGCGCGCCACGTCTTGCGACTGCAACTGCTGCATGTGGCACAACAGCCCTACGGTCAAGATAATCCTTGCCGTGATATTCCTGGCTCTTGTCGTCGACCTTGCCGTATCGGCGGTCTTCGGAGCCGCTGCGTACCTGACCGCGGCCCTCTCGGGCTTCGTTGGGCTCATCCTCCTGATAGTGTTTATAGGGTGGGTCGTGAGCATCGGGTGCAGCTGCAAGGGGAGGCACTGGATACACGGAGCAGAGGCAAACCCCTACGAGACCGCCCGGATCAGATACGCGAAGGGCGACATCTCAAAGAAGGAGTACCAGGACATCCTGAAGACCCTGAAGAATTAAAGGTGCGTCATTGGCTGAAGACCAGTATGTAGGGCTATTGGATAGAGCACTCTCCAAGCTTCCCAGCCTGTCGGCTGAGCGGTCCGACTTCGTGATCCCGAGGGCGGAGGTCATGAACGAGGGTGTGAAGACCATAATAAGGAACATGGCACAGATAGCGGACAAGGCCAGGAGGAAGGAGGAGGAGATAGCGAGGTACGTGAGCAAGGAGCTCTCGGTGCCGGTCAACGTGGCCGAGGGCCGGATGATAATAAGCGGGAAGTTCAACCCGGACGACATCAACAGGAAGATAGCGCGGTACTTCGAGTTCTACGTCGTCTGCAAGGAGTGCAAGAAACCCGACACCCACCTGGAGGACGCGGAGAAGGGAGTCTACCTGGTCTGCGAGGCCTGCGGGGCAAGGTACTGGATAAAGAGCTACTGATATTATGGGATTCAAGAAACCTAACTACGACACGAGGCGCGGATCGGCTCCCGAGACCTCGACCAAGATGCCTGGAACCGGGGAGAGGATAGGCAAGGTCATACGGATTGCGGGGGCGACGAAGTTCCTGGTGAAGTGCTCGGACAGCAACGAAAGGCTCTGCAGCATACCCGGGAGGCTGAGGAGGAGGTTCTGGATAAAGGAGAACGACATCGTCATAGTGAGGCCCTGGGTCGTCCAGACGAACGAGAGGGGGGACATAATATGGAGGTACAGCGTCATGGACATAGGCAAGCTGAGGGACATGAAGCTGCTCGACAACCTCTGACAGGGGTTGGGAGGAGTCGATGGGGAACTACGTCTACACCAAACTGGCGAACTCCGGCATAACAAAGCTTTCGGCAGTACGGAGTGCGAGGAGGTTCGTCCTGAACCACGTGATCAGGCAGCCCATAAAGATGAACGGCTCCTTCTACATGTTCATGGAGGCCCACCAGCCCCTTGGCATGGCGATGAACAGGACCTACGAGCCGGAGGAGACAAACGCCCTGAACGGCGTCGTCAGAGACGGGATGGTGGCGCTCAACATAGGGGCGAGCATGGGCTACTATGCGCTATTGCTTGCGCTGAAATGCAGGAAGGTGTATGCCGTAGAGCCAAACGCGGTGAACTACGGGGTTCTTGTGAGGAACGTGCATGCGAACCGCATGGAACGGGTTGTAGAAGCCCAGAAGGTGGCCATCGGCGCGGGGAGGGGGAGGACCAGGTTCGATTCGAACATAGGCGATGATTACGTCGTGAAGGTTGATGCCCCCACCAGGGAGCTTGACAAATTCATGAAGCGCAGGCTGCAGCCGGACGTGATAGTCATGGATGTGGACGGGGCGGAGGGAAAGGTCCTGGATGGGGGGGCCAAGACCTTCGGATCGGCGAAGTACATCCTCTTCGAGAATAACCTGGGCAGGCCGTTCCTAAGGAGGATCGAGAGGCTCGGTTTCAGGGTGAGGCCGATCACCCACAATAATTATCTTGCCGAGAAAGTAAGGGGGGAGGGCAGGGCCCGCCTAGCTTACGGAAAGGCTTAAGAGCCAAAACGACAGATATTCCGCTGATACAATGGCTGATGACTTCAAGGAGCTCAGGGAGCGGATGATAAAGGCGACCAAGGGCGACATCAAGGAGGCCTATGGCAACGAGGAATACATACTCATGCAGGCGATAAACGCCTTCAACGAAAGCTCCAGGAGCTACAACCTGATGTACGAGCGCCTCGGAGAGTGGTTCGGCATATACTTCCCAGAGATCAAGGTGGGAAGCCCGGGGGTCCTCGCGGAGCTCGCGCTGGCCATGTGCTCCGGCAAGGAACTCGACAGGGCGGCCATCGAGAGGGCCATAGACGACCCCCAGAAGGCGGAGAGCATCTACAACAAGGCCCTGGAGACCATGGGGAGGAAGCCCGAGGGCGACGAGAAGGAGGCCGTGGCCGCGTTCGCCAACCTCTCGAAGGACATGGGGAGGGGGATACAGGGGCTTGACGCCTACATAAAGGCAGCGGCAGTCCGCCTGATGCCCAACGTGACCTATCTCACTGACGACAAGATCGCTGCCGAGCTGCTCGCCAAGGCGGGCTCCCTGGAAAGGCTCGCCACGATGCCCGCCAGCACCATCCAGCTGCTGGGCGCGGAGAAGGCACTCTTCAAGCACATAAAGTTCGGCAGCAAGCCGCCGAAGTACGGGATAATATTCAAGCTTCCGGCGGTCACCAGCGCCCAGAGGGAGAAGAAGGGGATGGTGGCGAGGGCCTATGCGACGAAGATCTGCATAGCGCTCAAGGCCGACTACTTCACCAAGAAGTTCATAGCCGACAAGCTCAAGGAGAGCCTCGATGCCAGCCTCGGGAAGATAACCCAGAAGGTGGTCGCGCCCAAGCACTACCAGACCTTCAACGACAGGAGGAGGCCGGGCGGGGGAGGGGGCGGCTTCAGGCAGAGGGGCAGAGCGGGGGGAGGACGGAGGGGCGGCGGCAGGGGAGGGCCGGGAGGCAGGAACAGGTTCGGCCCAAAGGGCCCGGGCAGGACGGGTTACGGAAACTCTTAAATAGCGTTAAGGACTAACCTTATTGAAATGCTTAATCTAGTGTTTTGCATGAAGGAAAGATATGATGTTATTGTCGCAGGGGCCGGGCTCGCCGGCTCGCTTGCCGCCGGCATGGCGGCGAAGGGCGGGGCCAACGTTGTCCTGCTCGACAGGAACAAGGAGGAGGAGGTCGGGAAGAAGACCAACTGGGGATGGGTCTGCGGCGACGCGGTCGCGAACGACCACCTGAAGTTCGTCACCAAGAGGCTCGGGGTCGAGTTCGGCAAGCCTGAACTGGACCACCGGGTCGATGGGGTGATAGCCATGTCGCCCGACCTGAAGAGCAAGTTCCCGTTCGACGGCGAAGGCTACATGCTCGACAGGCCTATCTTCGAGGCAAAGCTGCTCGACTATGCGAAGGGGACTGGGGCGGAATACCACCCGGAGTTCGAGGTCGAGGGGCCAATGATAGAGAACAACGCAGTGGTCGGGATATTCGGGAAGGACAGGGAGAAGAAGCACGTGGAGATAAGGGCCAAGGTCGTCGTCGACGCCCTCGGGATCGCCACCTCCCTGAGGAGGAAGCTTCCGGAGAATGCCTACGTCGACAGGGAGGTCGACATAGCGGACGTCGAGTCGACAGGGAGATACATCTACGAGGTTGACCTGGATCACGTCGACCCGAACTGGTACGATGAGAAGAACGCTATAATACACCTCAACCAGAACATAGCCCCCGGGGGATACGGATGGGTCTTCCCGAAGAGCAACAACAAGGTCAATATAGGCATTGGAGTCCAGAAGGCCAGCCTCGACCTGAGGAACAAGAAGCTAGGGAGGAAGGACACCCTGCATACGCTCATGGACGATTACGTCAGGATGAACCCGGTCATCAAGAACCTGAGGCTCTACAACGCCCACAACAATGGGAAGGGCTATTGGTCGGTCGCGGTGAGGCGGCAGATGGACAGCCTCGTCTTCAACGGCTACATGGGCGCCGGGGACAGCATGGCGATGCCGAACCCTGTAAGCGCGGGCGGGATAGGGCCGGCGCTGGTCGCCGGGATACTGGCGGGCGAGAATGCGGCCAGGGCGGTGCAGAACGGCGACGTCAGCGTGAAGGGGCTTTGGCAGTACAACCTCGACTTCAACGAGCTCTACGGGAGGAAGACGGCGGGCCTCGAGGTCTTCAGGGTATACCTCCAGTCCCTCAACAACGACCTGATAAACTACGGGATGAAGAACTTCCTGACGAATAAGGAGGCCGTTGACCTGGGATATGGGAGGGTGACTGAGCTGAGCCTCGCCTCGAAGTTCAAGATGATACTCAAGGGTGCGACCAACATAAGCGCGTTCGCGAACCTCGTCTATGTCGTGAAGACCATGGACGCCCTCGGGAAGGTATACGGCTCGTTCCCCAGGACGCCGGACGGATTCGGGGAATGGAGGGGGCTGGCGAACGCAAAGATAAGGGAGGCCAAGGAGAAGTTCAGGGCGAACCCGATTTGATTGATTTCATGGTTGATGCAATGGAGGATTCATACACCAAGTTCGAGAAGGCGAGGATCGTGGGGGCACGCGCGCTGCAGCTCGCCTACGGGGCGCCGCCGCTCGTCAAGGTTCCAGCGGGCCTGGTGAACCCGATAGACCTTGCGGAGCTCGAGTTCGAGAAGAAGGTAATCCCGATAACCATACTCAGGTAGCCTTTTTCCCGGTTCTGGGAGGCGCCAATCCGGGCGGAGCCCAGAAAAGCCTATATATTTGAAGGGCCGAGCAGATAATAGGGGATTTATTGGCGCTGGTCGTCGCCGAAAGGCCGAAATCGCAAAGCACCACTGACATAGAAACCGCCTCGGAGAAATGGGTGAGTTATGTCAGGCAACAGGTGTCGAGGAGGATTGACCCCCAGGTTAACACTTTCCTGCGAAAGCTCGTGGCGAGGGCGCGTTCGCTGTCCGACGGCGCTGCTCTTGTAAGGCTTCCGGAAGAGGTGGGCAAGACGCTTTACAATTTGGTTGATTACAGTTATCCGATGACTACGGAGGGCGCAGCCGCTTTGGCCGTCCATATCGGCAGGCACACCTTAGCATACAAGGTTGGCATTGGGGCAGCGATCTCCGATATTTATATGGAAAATCCCGAGAGGGACGTCGGGAGCTTTAACGGTATCATGGCCGGCCTTGAAAGAGACAGCCTCTCCAATGCAGAGGAGCTGAGGGACAGGCTGTGGTCGTATAACAGGGCCCTGTTCAAGGCGACGTCCCATTTCGGTGTTATGAGACTGGCAGAACTGCTCAGGTCCGACCTTGAAACGCAATCGGAAACGATAAATGAAGAGCTTATGAAGGCGCATGGGAAAAGGCTTGCAGGGACATGACTTCAGAATCCTGTCCTGATTCTGTTCCCCTTCTGGTCGTAGATCTTCGCCGCCTTCCTGCTGAAGATCCCTTTTCTCACCAGCGGGTTCAGTATCCTTCCGCCCCCTTCCAGGTCGTTTCCCACTATGAGGTCGTTGAACGCGGGCATCATTATGAGCTTGGCCCTCTTGTTTGGCCTGTCATAAAGCTTTGATGCCTCCCTGTATCTTATGTCCATCACCACCCATGCCTTCTCCAGGGTCCCCCCGTCCTCAAAGGGCGCGCTCATTGCCGCAGGATGGTCGTGGGCCGCGATTATCCAGTCCTTCTCCATCAGCTCTTCGCTCGGGAGGGCGTTCCCGTGGATGAGCCCCACTTTCCCCAGGGAGAGTTCCCTGACTTTCCTGCAGCCTTCCATGTCGCCGAGGCCGGCATCGTGGTTCCCCTGCACGATCACCACCTCGAAGCCGGAAAGCCTCTTGAAGAAGGAGTGCAGTATGCGCATCTCCGCGGAGTCCGGCCTCGTTATCGAGTCCTTCACGTCGCCCAGTATCACCAGCACCCTGGCTTTGTGCAGCCTCATCAGCGCCAGGATCCGCTCGGCCATCAGGTCGGTGGTGCCGTATACCCTTATCCCCCTCCCGGCGAGCTTCAGCTCCCTCCCTATGTGGAGGTCGCCCACCACCAGGTATCTCTTCCTGCCTTCCGAGACTACCGCGGCGGGCTCGTCATGGGCGAAGGCGATTCCTTTCAATTAAACACCATTCGCCGGGGTAGGGATTTGAACCCTAAATTCCCGAGGGAAACCGGTTGCCTTGTTCGCATCACAGATCAGCTCTCGAGACGCGAATCTCGAGACCGGCGCGTTACCGGATTCCGCCACCCCGGCAGGTAATCGGTAATTATAGCTTTTGCAAGGATTTAATGCTTGCTGAAGGGGCACAGAAAGCAATATAACCCTTAGATTCAATCTAGCTAGGGAGAGTATGAAAAGTCTCATAAAGGACAGCCATTACCTCAGGTCGTTCACGGCAGCGATATTCGTGTTCCTTTCGCTGGCGGGTGTGGCGTTCGCGGTCTACATAATGCTCGTAGCAAGCAGCATCTACGTCTACTTCTTCGGGATATTCCTCCTGGTGCTCTCCCTGATAGCGGCCTTTTTCAACACCATCTCGGCCTACTTCTACTACAAGTCCTTCTTCTACGACGGCTACCTGGCAAAGATAACGGCGGCCCTGAAGCCTATGCGGAGGTTCCCGACCGTGGCTATAGCGGTCCCGGCGTTCAACGAGGACCCCAAGGTGGTGGAAAAGACGCTCCTGAGGCTCAAGGAGATGAACTACCCGAAGGACAGGATGGCGCTCTACTACCTCGACGACTCCAACAATGCGGAAATATCGTCCGAGCTCGAGGCCTTCTGCAGGGAAAACAGGATAAGGTACCTGCACAGGGGCACCAGGAAGGGGTTCAAGGCGGGCAACCTGAACAACATGCTCAAGCACTCCAGGGAGGAGTTCGTGGCGGTCTTCGACTATGACGAATACCTCACCAACAAGAACTTCCTCATGGACCTGATGCCCTACTTCCAGGACGAGAAGGTTGGCTACGTACAGACCGAGAAGAGCAGCTTCAGGGGCAATCTGCTCTCCGATTCGGTCAACCTGTTCGACGCCTTCTTCTTCAAGTTCATACAGCCCGCCAGGGCCTTCAACAACACCGCCATATTCTCCGGGTCCTGCGGCGTCATCAGGAGGTCCGCGCTCGACAGGATAGGCGGGTTCCCCGAATACATCATAGAGGACACCTTCTTCAGCTTCATGTCCGACATGAACGACTACAAGGGACTCTACGTCCCGAAGGTCTACGCCTACGGCAGGCCCATGACCACGTTCAGCTCCATAATAAAGCAGCAGTGGAGGTATAATTACGGGGACACCCAGTTCCTGATGTACTTTGTCGGCAACAGGGGCATAAAGAAGAAGCTCAGCGCCCAGTGCACTGCCGAGTACATAAGCCATGGGTTCGGGCTCAACTACCTCTCGGTGATGCTCATCCTGTTCACCATCACCTCCATCATGATAGTCTTCTCCAACCTTCCGTTCTTCCACATGGGGATACTGAAGATCATATCGGATTCAAACAATAATCTGATCGGGCTGGAGCTTTTCGGCATGGCGGCGTTCGCGCTGTCGTTCTTCACCCCTGCCATACTGACCAGGATATACTTCGGCAGCGCCAAGAAGGGCTTCATGATATTTGTTCTCAACTTCTCGCTGGCCGTGGTCAGGACCAAGGCCGCCCTGGCCGCCCTTCTCCACATCGACCCAACCAAGCAGTGGAGCAGGAGCCCGAAGGGGGGAAGATTTGACGCCAAATACGCGCTCTACAAGACGCGCTACGAGATTGCCCTGGCGGCCGTCCTGTTCGTCTTCAGCTACCTGGCGGCGGCCTCGAGCAACATAGAGGGCAGCCTCTGGCTCGTCTTCTACGGCATGCTCTACCTCTGCGCGACCCTGATGGTATACAGGTACGGTTGAATGATATACCTCAAGATTCACAGCACCGACAACGGCAACATGCTGGCCATGTGCGACTCCGGGCTCATAGACAGGGTCGTGTCCGAGGGGGACGTCGAGATAAACCTGAGGGACTACTCCGACTTCTACAAGGGCCAGCTGGTAAGCAGGGAAGGGGCCCTGGGCCTGGTGAAGAAGGAGGACATAATGTCGGCCAACATAGTCGGGAAGGAGGCGGTCAAGGTGGCGCTCGAGAAGGGGGTAATAGAGAAGAGCCACGTCAGGAAGGTAAGCAAGGTACCCTACGCGAACGCCTTCCGGGTCAAGTAGGTTATTTCTTCAATCGCAGTATGGCTCTGGCGATGTCGCCGTTCTCCGCCTGCAGGGCCGCCATTATCCTGTCCTTGTCGGTTATCCCGCTGCTTGCGGCCACCGCGTCAACGTCGTCCGCGCTTATCTCGACGATTACCTTGGCCTTCTGCTCGCTCACCTTCCCGCTTATCTGGAAGGAGGTCACTCCCTGGGCATCAATCCTGGTGACCTGCGGGTCCGATATTAGTATGTTGGTGTCTCCGGATTCTATTGTTACCCTGCTGGCCGTGATCTCTGTCGACTTCATCCCCATCTTCTCCATAAGGCTCTTCAGGGCCCTGGGGTCCATGTTTGGCATCATAGCATTACCGCTAGTCAATCGCACTAAGAATATTTATCTGTGCCTGTTGGGAGAGGCGGGAGGTCTATGAGCTGGCCCAGGAGCACGGTGGCATAGGATCCCGACGGCAGGGAGAAGCCCAGCGTCAGTTCGCCGTCGCCGTTTGAGGCCGTAAGGTCCCTGTAGGGCGCGAAGAGCACCCTTTTTGCGCCCTTGCAGCCGAGCTCGCCTATCCCCTTCGCCCTGAACGACTCCAGGGTGAGGCCGAGCCTCTCGAGCTCCCCCTTCTCGAATTCCGTGGGTGACTCTGTCTCGTAACCCAGGATGTTCCCCACCATGAAGCCCTCCTTGCCGCCTTCCTGCTTCCAGGTGCTTGAAAGGTCGTAGAACCTGCTCGAGTCGGGAGCGCAGACCAGGTCCCCTTGGGCTGGCGCCGTGTGCCCCTCCATTATCATCTTCTCGAGCTGCCTGTTGAATATCATGTCCTCCACCGAGTGGACGAACATGAGGTTTATCGACCTTGGCAGCTTCCTGATGGCGTTGGCGAAGTTGCGCTCGTACCTTGACAGGTAGTCCAGTATCGTCCGCTCGTATTTCAGGTAGCCCGGGAAGTAGTCGAGGGCCTCGGTGAAGTCATGGTCGCCAGCGAGCCTTGTCCGTGCCTCTACCGCCTCGTGGTTAGTCTCATTCGAGGCGTCTGTCAGGAAGGTCATCGCAGCCTTCTCGAAATCGCCCTTCAGGATGGCCAGCCCGACTTCGAAGTTGTTCTTCCTGGAGCCGAACCTCTGCTCGCCGAAATAGTTGGGGAAGACTCCTCCGAGCCCTTTTATGCTCGGATTCAGGTTGTCGGACCCGGAGACGCCCCTTACCTTTATGGTGAAGCGGTTGCCCGCCAGCATCCCCAGCTCTATCTTGGCATCGTGGCGCCACGCTCCGTTTATCCTTATGTCCTTTATCCTCACGCCCCTCAGCTGCTCCGGCTCGGCGCCGAACATGCTGCAGAGCTGGGTCGACTGCGATATCCTGTCCTTCGTCCCGGCGAATCCTGCGGACTTGATCCCCCGGTGCGTCGCCTTGGCTATGGCCTTAAGCGCGGAGGCGGTGTTCCAGTTCGTCTTCTGCAGGACAAAGACCGTAAATTTGCCGTCAGCCGGCTCGGCCATACCAAGCGTCGGGGCAGTGAACTCCCTGCCGAGCTCCAGGACCGTGCCGTTGGGCGTTATCTCCTCGACCCTGAAGTCCTCGGGGGACTGCTTTATGGTTCCGGTAGCCCTTTTTCCCTTGGAAAGCCTCAGCATGGCCGCACTCGCGTCAGAGGGTGTACTCTACCCCTCTCTTTGGGATTATGGCCCTGTACTTCTTCGAGAGGTCTTCCGCGAACTCCGCCAGCTTGTTGGGTTCCCCGTGGACCACAAGCACCGTCCTGAGCCCCCTTATCCTGCTCACGAAGGTGTCCAGCTGCCTCCTGTCGGCGTGCGCCGAGAGGTGGTAGGTCTCTATCTTCAGGGTGACCTTTATCTTCTTGCCCTCGACCTCTATCTCCTTGGCTCCGTCCTGCAGCTGGCGCCCGGGAGTTCCGGCGCCCTGGTATCCGACAAGTATCATCTTGTTGGCTTGGTTGGTTCCCATCTTCGATAGGTAGTACAGCACGGGGCCGCCGCTGAGCATTCCTCCCGTGGTGACGATTATGCTGCTCTCCTTGGCCGCAACAACCTTCAACCTGTCCGTCTTGCTTTCGATCGGGAAGAAGTTGGGGCTCCTGAACGGGTCGTAGTCGCTCATCAGTATCCTCTTCTGCAGCTCCTCCCTGCAGTAGATCACGTTGTGGCGGTATATCCTGTTCGCCTTGTTTATCATCCCGTCGACGTATATCTTCACCTTGGGGATGATGCCTGAATTCATGTAGTCGTCCAGCAGGAAGAGCACCTCCTGGGCCCTCCCAACGGCGAACGACGGTATGATCACCTTCCCCCCCTGCTTGATCGTCTCCTTTATGCTCTCGAGCGCCTTCTTGACGACCAGCGCCTCGCTGGGGAAGATGTCGGCCCTCCCGCCGTAGGTGCTCTCCGTTATCAGGGTGTCGGCGTTGAGGTTCCTCATGTCCGCGCCCTCGAGCAGCCTCGTCTTGGCGAGGTTGACGTCGCCTGCGTAGATCAGCCTGTTCTTGCCGTCGTCGACGGTTATCATCGAGGCGCCCACTATGTGGCCCGACGGGCTGAACGAGACGGTGAAATCCTTGATCTTCGTCCTCTCCCTGAACTCGACCATCTTGTAGCTCTTCTGCATCCTCGCGAGCCCGTCCTTGGTGATTGTCTTCGGATCCGAGATCCTCATGTAGTCGCTTATCAGCACGTTGGTCAGCTCGAATGTCGGCTTTGTGGCGTATATCTTGCCCTTGTATCCCATGCTGTAAAGGTGCGGCAGGTACCCTACGTGGTCCATGTGCGCGTGGGACACGAATATCGCGTCCACCTTGTCGAGCACCTGCTTCGTTATCTGCGGGTGCTCCACGACCTTTCCCAATTTTACCCCTGCATCGAGGAGTATGTTGCTATTTCCTGAGCTTATTAGTATGCAGCTTCTGCCTACTTCTTCGGCTCCTCCAAAAAAAGTTACTTTCAATTAATTACCTTCTTACCTTATTTCTGTTATTTGTTTATTTTGTTCTGTTCTTGTCTTTGCTTTAAACCTTTCCTCCGCCCTTACTTCTCCTTCTTCTTTATTACCGCTATGTCCGAGAGGTTTATCTCCTCCAGCCGCGGCTGCTGCTTCGGCCTGTCCTCCCGCGACCTCTGCCTGCGCTCCCGCTCCGGCTCAGGCCTCTTCGTAATCCCGAGCTTCTTCCTGAGATCGGTGTACATCAGGTCGAGCTTTCCGTCGATCTCGACTATCTTGGGCTCCATCTCGGCCAGCTTTGTCTTGCACTCCTCTATGTCGCCTTTGACCAGGCCGAGCTTCCTGTCCATGCGCACCGCCACCGAGAGCGAGTTGAGCTCCTGGTTTATGGAGCTGATCTCCCTTATCATCTCCTTCTCCTTCGAGAGGGAGCTCGCCTCCGTGGATATCCTGAACTCGAGCCTGTTCTTCAGCCTCCTGAGGTAGTTGTAGCGCTTGGCCTGCTCGCCGTCCTTGTCCTTCTCCTTGTTCATGGCTACCAGGTTCTGCAGGGCGGCCATCTCCTCCTCCTTGTAGCTGAGCCGCCTCCTGGACTCCTTGATCTTGGCGATCACCTTGGACCGCTCCTTCCTGAGCGTGTCTATCTCCTCCTTTATCTTGGCCGCCTCGGGGCTCTGGGAGCCCTTTATCAGCTCGTTGAGGGAGGGCCTCTCCTGCAGGTCCGGCATCTGCCTGTGGTCCCGGTGGAGCCTTGGGGTAGGGGGGCGTGCCGGGGCTGGCGCCTGGGTTGGTGCCTGAGTATTAGCATTAGGTTTTGCTTCTGCAGTCTTTTTTGCCTGTTCTTCCGTTCCGTTTTCCAGTGAATCCCCTTAAGTAAGAGTCAATTATCGAGTATTCTCTTGTACGCGTCTAAAAGCCTGTCGGTTGTATTTTCCAATGAATATAACCCAGCTGTGCTTGACATATCCTTATAGGAGGAGGTATTATTTATAACCTTCCTTATTTTCCTTGCACAGTCATAATGGTCGTTCGGCCTGAACTTCTCCCCGTTACTGCCCGGCACTATCAGCTCCTTCAGGGCCAGGAAATCCGCCCCCACGACCGGCTTTCCGCAGGCCATCGCCTCCAGGGCGACCATCCCCTGGGTCTCGAACTTTGAGGGTATGCAGAACAGGTCCGAGGCGGCGTAGTATTGGGGGAGCTCCTTGTTGGGTATGAAGCCAGTGAATGTGAACCTGTGGCCCAGGCCGTTCTTCCGGACCATGGACTTGTAGTGGTCGTAGGCGGGCCCTGTCCCGACCACCAGGAACTTGACCCTGTCCTCCTTGATCAGCCTTGCGGCGCGTATCATGGTCTCCAGTCTCTTCTCCTTGCTTACCCTGCCGGTGTACAGGACCACCTGGTCCCTGTCGCTGAAGCCGAGCCTGGAACGGACCCCGGAGCCATCGACCTTGGTGTTGAAGCGCTCGAGGTCCACGCTGTTCGGCACAATGTCTGCTCCGGGTATGCCGTTCTTCGCCAGCAGGTCCCTTATGACCGCGCTGGGCGCTATGACCTCGTTGCAGCTGTTGTAGAACAGGCGCATGTAGTTCCATGAGTACCGTATTATGAAGCGCTGGAGCGTCTTGTTGTCGAAGGTGTACTCCCTTATGGTGGACGGGTCGGTCACCATGGTGTGGAACGTGCCCACAAGCGGGGTCCTGTTGAGCTTGGACCTTATGAGCCCCTGGGCGCCTATCAGGAAGGGCGTCTGCGCGTGGTTGATGTCGAACCGTGTCCGCATCACCTCAAGGGACGGGTAGAACGGCAGGAATGCCAGGCTGTACTGGGGGTACTTCTTGAACTTCACACCCCTGATTATGTGGACGTTCTTGTAGCTCTTGGCCATCTCCCTGCTGTGGGAGTTGCCCCCAGCGAAAATGTGGACCTCGTGGCCCCTGCGCTGCAGCTCCTTCCTGAAGTTGAGTATGGATATCACGACGCCGTCCACCGCCGGCAGGAAGCTGTCGGTGTAAAAGGCGATCTTCAGGGATCCGGCCATTGAGTTGCCTTGGATTTACAGGTTTATAGGGCTGCGCTTCCGGCGGCGGCTGGCTTTGCCTTCTGCGCCGAATGCACGAATGGGGCGTTCCTCACGACTATCGCCTCCCCGCCAGCGGCCTTTATCTTCGCCGCCGCCGACTTAGAGAAGGCGGCTGCCTTTATGGTCGCCTTCGAGGTCAGGCTGCCGTTGCTCAGCACCTTGCAGTCCTTCAGCTCCAGGACCCTCTCCTTCTTTGTGGAAAGAATGCGCTCGACCTCCCTGAGGGAGATTGCCCTCATCTTGGTCTTGTTCCAGGGGGTGAAGCCGACCTTCCGGATCAATTCCGGGGTGTAGGCGGTTGTGTAGGTGAACTTGTGCTTGGAGCCCGTTCCTAGCCCCCTGCCCGCGAGGCCCGTGCCTCCCTTGGAGCCGTGGCCCCTGGCGTTCTTGATGTTGCCGACTCCCCACCGCCTCGTTCCGAAGTATTTCCGCTTCCTCTTCTCTCTCCTGACTACCATTAGATCATCCTTGTTATGAGGGCGTTTATTCCCGTCCCCTTGTATCCCAGGTCCCCGCCCTGCTTTACGCTGAGCTTCGTGCTCCTGAACCCGTGGCGCGGCGGGTGGAGTCTGAAGGGCATCAGCTCCTTGAACTTGGCTGCGTCGACCTTGCCGGCCAGGACATCCTTTGCGCTGAGCTCCTTGGCGTGCTTCGCCAGCAGCTTGGAGAGCGTGGGCTCGTCTATCTCGCCGTAGGCAACGTAGTTGGCGCACTTCAGTATCATCCCGTCGAAGGAGGGCGTGCGCTGGATCAGGGCCATGTTGTTCACCCGTTTCAGATGCAGGCGGTTGAGGGTCTCAGTTATGTCGGACCTCACGTTAACCCGTCCCCTTATCCGGACTACTGCCACTAGCTTGTCGTTTTTTGCTTCGCTCATAAAAACACGACTTTCAGTTGAAGCAATTATGATTATAGGGCGCAGCTATAAATGCTTTACTGCGAGCTGCCCATTGGCGGTCTTTGGCAAGGGCGGCACGGATGCGGGGTTAATGGCCGTTGCCGCTCCTTCTGAGGTAGACCACGCTCCTACCCACATGCCATGGGGCGATAAGGTCCTTGCGCTCCAGGAACCTGAACATCTCTTCCCCCCTCGGCCCAAACCCGAGTTTGGCAAGGGCTAGCTGCTTTCCCTGTGGGCCTATGTTCGCCAGCCCTCTTGCCAGCGCATCGAGTTGCCCCTCCCCGAAAATCCTGAAGAAGTCCGGGTTCTGGGAGGCCCGCATGAATATCTTTGTTGTAAGCGAGCCTTTTGTGAAGAGGCTTGCCAGGGCGGGGCGGGTTATTGTGCCCTTTTCGAGCATTCCCCTAAGCACAAGCGCAGTAGGTGGGCTTTCCCTCTCTATTTCGGATAGGCAGTATTGTATCGTGTCGAATGGCTTCCCTGTTTCCTTTGAGACCTCTTCCCGGTCCTTTATGTCCCTGGTGCGCTCCGCCGGGGATCTTTCCAGGGGGGTGTAGGACTCAAGCCTTTTCTCGTGGGTTCCGAGCTTTATCGGGGTTGGAAGGGCATGTGCTTTATGTTCCACCTGCATCTTTTGGGCAGGCACGAATTGCTTGATAAAATAGGACCTGGTGCTTGCAACAAAGTCGTCGGGAGGCTGGGCTTCCCCGTTTTTGTCTCGCTCTTCTAATTTTCTGAAGATCCATTTTTCAATCACAATCCTCTGTTTGGGATTGAAATTGGTACTGCTGCATATTTCCCCAGCGTACTTATGGGCTTCTACGGCCATCTCGAATATCTTCTCTTCTGTCTTCTGCCTGACCAGAAGGTAGGACCGCTCTATTTCGGCCATGTCTACTCTTTCCGTCAACCGCTCCAACTTTGTTCTGGAGGACAGGTATGTGTCCAGGATAAAGGACAGATCGGTTTCGTTTATGGGTATTCCCCTTTCCGCAAGGTAGCGTCCCGCCCGTGACCTAAGACGTTCAGGCACGGAGTTTTCTTCGTGTTTCAGAACATGACCGATGGCTTCTCTAGTTAATTTTATCTGGGTGGTCATCTCGATGGCATTTAGGGATTCGTAATTTACGAGCGCCGATTGCGCCACATGTTTTGGTGATAGTTTGACCGCTTTTGCCAAGGACGAAATTTCGGCCATTGTTAGTTTGAAGTCCGACGGGGGGGTTGACTTCTCTTTAATCAGGGTCTTTATGGTTTTGGTTAAAATAGCCACATTGGGCGATATGAGATCATGCCTTAGGAAGTGGGCGTGGGACAGTTTTTCATCGCTCATGTCTTTTGCCGTCAGGGCCTTCCTGCCGATTTCAGAGATAAGGGAACCCGAATATTTTTCGGGTCCTGTTCCAGGAGCAGCCCATTCGGATCTTTCGGCAGGGGATTGATGCTCGGTGGCAGTCCTGCCTTCTAGGAAAACGTTGTGGGTGGGGGATTCTGCCGCTGTCTTGGTGCCTGCAACCATCAGATAACCGTATAGGGCTCGGTCGCCTGAAATATATAAGCGTTGCCTACCATAGGTATCCCGAATGATAGCATGCCTGACGAGAAAAGGCCGGAAAAGAGGACCGACAAAAAGGCAGCGCTCGAATCTAAGCTGGAGGGGTACAGGAAGGAGTACTCCAAGACGAAGCACAACAAGGCGACCAACCTGCACCTCGGGATACTGCGGGCCAAGATAGCGGAGGCCAAGAGGGAGATAGTAGAGGCGGGGAAAAAGCAGAAGGGGACAGGGTTCTTCGTGAAGAAGAGGGGCGACGCGACGGTTGCCCTTTTGGGTTTCCCGAGCACAGGGAAGTCGTCGATTATAAACCTCCTGGCGAACACCAGCTCCAAGACTGCGGCTTATGCCTTCACCACGACCACCATAATACCAGGGACGATGATCTACAAGGACTCCCACGTGCAGATATTCGACATGCCTGGGATAATCGAGGACGCCCACAAGGGCGTCGGGGGCGGGAAGGCGGTCCTGAGCGCGCTGAAGACCTCCGACCTGGTGGTCTTCGTGGTCGACGTGGGCAACGTGGGGCAGCTGGACATGATAATGAGGGAGCTTGGGGCGCTCCACATAAAGATAAACAGGAGGGAGCCCAGGGTGGACGTCATCGAGGTCGAGAAGAACACGGGGGTGGAGATAGGGTTCAACCGGTCGGACATACCGGACGAGGACATAAAGGACATACTGACGGAGCTGAGGTTCCACAACGTCTTCGTCAGGGTAGGGGACAAGCTGACGTTGGACGAGCTGATAGAGAGGGTTATGGGGAGGTCGTCCTATATGAAGGGCATAGTGGCGCTGAACAAGATCGACAACGCGGCCGATTACGGGAAGGTGGCGGCCGAGCTTTCGAAGAAGTGGAACATGGAGGTGGTGCCGGTGAGCGCCAAGGACGGGACCAACATAGAGAGGCTGAAGGAGAGCATATACAGGAACCTCGACATAATGACCATCTACCTCTCGCCGGACGGGAAGGAGAGGAATCCGCTGATAATGAAGAAGGGGGGAGACGTGGGGGATGCGGCAATGAGGCTGCACACCAAGCTAATGGACGTGACCAGGTCGGCCTACGTGACCGGGCCGAGCGCCAAGTTCGACAGGCAGAGGGTAGGTGCCGAGCATGAGCTGAAGGAAGGAGACATCCTGACATTCATCAGGGGGGACAGGTAGCACCTGCTCAGAAATCCCTTAGGTTCACGAATTCTAGTTCCGGTCTTGTGGATTTCAGGTCGGCAAACGTAAAATCCTGTGTCTTCTTGTTAAAGGAGGCGCAGCAATCTTTCACTACTGTGATTTTGAAGTCCCTGTCGTAGGCGTCCTGGACTGTGCTCCTTACGCAGAGATTGGAAAGGAGTCCCGAGACTGCTATTTCCTTTACGCCCTTCAGCTCTTTTGCCAGGTCGGTCCCGTAGAAGGGGCTTATCTTGTTCTTCTTTATCAGCGCATCGTTCCTTTTCCTGTGGAGGCCACTGATGAGCTCTACATTCCTCGAGCCTGGAGCGAAGGCGGAATCCGACCCCTTCTCTATGTGGGTTATGAATATCACCTTGTAGCCCCTTCCCCTGCAGGTGTCGATGAGCTCGTTGGTGCGCTTGAGCATGCCGGAGATGTCCCCGACGAAGTAGTCGGACTTCCGGTCTAGCCACTCGTTCTCGAGGTCCACTAGCAGCAGCGCCTTGGTTGCCATACATCTTATTCGTAGCAAAGTTTATATAATTCCAATGCTCTCCCCTTGTAATGGCCATAAAGTACTGGGAGTTTGAGGATGCCCCGCTGAAGGAGAAGCTGAAAAGCGTCAACGTGCGCGAGATAGCCAAGATATTCTTTGACAACGAGACAGAGGCCTACAGGTTCGCCTACCTCATGCTCGAGGTCAAGAGGCGGAAGGGGCTCCGGCTCAAGGACGTCGACAAGGGGATACCGGTGTCGACTGCCAAAAGGTATCTGGATTTCGCCGTCAGCGCGGGGATGCTGAAGCACGAGGGCAACGTCTACATGCTGACCGACAGGTTCACCAGGCCCTTCAGGAACATCGCGGCCTATGTGAAGGCGTGGATGGATGCGGACGCCGCGGAGGACCTCGACGTCGAGTTCCCGAACGCGAGGAAGGGAGTACGGAAGATGCCGGAGGCCAAGGAAGCGGAGGCGCCCAAGCCTGAAGAGCCCAGGAAGGAGGAAGCGGGAGAGAAAAAGGAGGGCGCATGAACGAGATTGTTATATACACGAAGCCGGGCTGCCCATACTGCAACAGGCTCAAGGACATCCTCAAAGGGCGCGGCATAAAATACAGGGATTTCAATACCGAGAAGGACGAGCCTCCGCGCTACGTCGTGGAGAGGAACAGGCACATCCCTGTCCCCCAGGTCGAATACGCCGGACGGATCATCTACGACTACAAGAACGAGGAGTCGCTCGCCGACGAGATCGAAAGGGCAATGAAAGAAAACTGATTCCAGGTTCTGTCGGCGTAGGACGTAGCTGAACAAAAGCCTTATATATGTTATGCGTTGTTTAAGCTAGTGAACCGTATAAACGTATTGGTGTGAGAATGCAGCAAGAGCTACATATGATAAGGTGGAACGACCTTATAGGTAGCGGAGCTGTCTGTTTTTCCTATAATAAGTTCACGCCAATATCCGTTTGTGCCGCTTAAAACTTCAATAAAAAAGTTTTGAGGTGATATGGATGGCACAAACGATGTATAGGGGAGCACTCGCTAAGGAAGCAGTACTTAGCATGCGGGAGCAGCTGATGATCCTGGAGATAGACCAGGATGCGATAGACAGCGCGTCCTCGTTCGTGGACTACATATCGGACGAGTACGGCATCTCCAAGAGCTCGGTGTGGTACAACCTGAACTCGCTGAAGGAGGCGGGTGTGGTCGACTTCGCTGACAAGCAGCGCCCAGGGGTTCCGCTGACCCTCACAAAGAGGGGAATCGAGCAGCTTGGCGCTCTGGCAAACAGGAGATCTGCGGTACTGGAAGCTTTTAGCGGACGCACGGGGGTTGGGTATGCGGCAGAGGTGCCGCAGCATAGCGCGGTCTACAGGGTAGGGGTATATCCGGTGGGCTAGCGGTGGGTGGAGCGGCAGGCCGAAAGGCCTGCCGCATTTATGTTGGGTGGTTTGGATGGTACGGGCATGGAAGGGATCGGGTGCAGGGATTGGGGCAGCCGGAGGGCTGTCCAGGCAGTTGGCCGCGGCGGATGGAATCGGGATGGGTATCAGGAGGGAGCCCGGTCCGGCAAGGGCGGTTGAAAACAGGTGGATGGGCTATAGGGAGCCTCCCAGGATGGAGCTTAGGCTTCGCCTTGACGCAGAGGGAGATCCCGGGAAGAACTAGGCAATGCCATGGACCGAAGCATGGCGTTTCCTATTGGGCGTCTCTGAGGGAGCGGGCAGATAGCAATATATATTTCGACCAACGGTAAATGTAGCGATATTGATGACTACGCTAGTGCGCACAGGGAGCAGGAATGGGACCAGCATACCCCTTCTGAGGAGGGTCGGGAATGCTGCCCCACCCTCCGATGCCGAGCCCGCGGCTAGGATTGTTTCCAGCTTGAGAGGCTATTGCAATCCCTTGTCCATCGATACCAAGGTGAAAACAGATTATGAAAAGATGTTCAAAAGCCTCTTTTTGGAGCTAGATATCCGCGTTTATTACGAGCCATTTAGCCTGCTGGTCAGGAAAAGCGAGCATAGGGAGATAACATTCACCCCTGATTTCGTCACCGACCTGTGGGTTGGGGGAAGGAACGTGCTGATAGAGCCGCACAGCATGAGATACGCCCTTCAAAGCTCCGTCATTAAGGACCTAAAGAAGCTACGGTCGTTTAGGGAGGCCTTCGGCGACATATTCTATCTCGTGGTCGCTTCTGACCTGGCGGGCGATCCTGAGGATGCCATGGACGAGTATTGGGAAACGCCAAGGGAGAAGAGGGGCGGCAGGGCCAGGGAAAATATAAGGGAGAAGCTCAGGGGGCTTCTCCTGCGCGTTGATAAATAAGGTTTGGATTAGTTTACGCTGCCATCCTTGCGCAATAGGGCTTCGAGAATTCGTTCTTGGCGGTCTCGGGGGTTCTCGTTTACCCACAGATCTAGTGGGGGTGGTTCGTAGCAGGATTCATAATGAGGGGAGATTCCATTCTGTCTTGAATTTGTGCTTCTTCTGCGAGATGCACTGGCTCTCATTAAATTTATTTCCAACCGAGGATATTTATACTGAAAACTATCCTTTTAGATACTTCAGGTAGGGACTGAGATGTTCAATCCCAACTCTTACAGTCGAGAAAAAGGTATGGGGCTGCCGCAATTCGAGTTTTCAGTAGGAATTGGTATTTGTATATACAAGTATAGGCAAGTGGAGTGCTTATCTATCATCAAACAGTCTTTGGTAATTCGCTTTTACGGGTCTTTTTGAGTATATCCTTAAACGGGAAGCTAAACCCGTCATCCCTAATTTGTTAACAAGTTTTTTTGTAGCGAGATAGCCACTTCTATAGAATTCTAGTGCATCACTATCACTTTTTGATTGAATTTTCCATCTTTCTTTCAGGGAAAACGCCAGGTACTCTAATTTGGGTTCGCCTTTCCAATTTAAGTTCTTCCCTGTCCCGTCCACAAGCATCGCTATCCCTTCCATAAGCCATTGTGGTGTAAAAGTACCGACAAAGTGCATATAGAATATGTGGTTAATTTCATGTGTAAATGTCTGGTAGAAAGAGTGGTTGTTTTCTGTCAGTTTCTTGAATACAGAAGGTGCAAAGATGAATATCCGCTTCTTGTCCGCCATTGCGGCCTCCCACCTTTCTGTCTTTTTCTCCGCCTCCTTGTTGAAGTCCTCCCTTGAATAGCAGAGTACAACCTTGAAATTTGGGGTTATACCGGAAAACCTGCTTTGATTTAGGGAATATGCTTTAGATAAATATCCTTTAATTGCGACGGTATCTATCTTGGGGATCTTTTTCCGGTTGCTTGCCTTTATTTTTACATGACCCATTACATTGCCCTTTTTTGGCCCCCATCTTGTTTTCACGCGTTGATCACCCTTTTTGCATCGGTCAAGAACTCCGCTGCCCATTCTACGGCCGTTAGTGAGGATTGCTCAGAATAGATCATCCCATAATCTGCATCTTCCCTTAGATCCATGCAGTCCCTAAAGTGGTCGGAGTGTTTATTTTCCAGTATTCCGGAGTCGACGAAGAGCACCCTTAGCGCTATTGATAGACATGCATGGCTTTTCTCCCTATAACCGCTGCTCAAAACAAGAGCCTTTGCCGTATGAAACATTGAGTAATATGCCTGTACTATTGCCCACTTGAAATTGCCGGTAGAAATCGAATCTTCGGCGCTCTTCAGATCAGATTTGGAAGCACCTAGCTCCTTTTTTACCATGTCAGACTGCAAGCCCACTTTAACGAGCTTGCCTTCTTTAATGCACCGCACAAATCGTTCATCCATTCCCATCATCGAGTAGCTCTATCCCACGCCTAATGCGGTCATAAAGCGCCTTGTCTTTTTGCTGCAGATCAGTATACTCATTTGAATTCAGAATAATGGACTGAATTATGGGATAGCCGTTCAAAACCTTCTTTATCTCGTCCCTCTCTTTGGAGAGTATAAACAGGTCTATATCGCTTTTTTCCCCATTCCTGCCTTCTGCACAGCTACCAAACAGTATGATTCTTCTGCTTAAAGTGACAATCTTTGCTATGATGTCAACGAGGCTGTTAACAGTGATGAATATCTTGAATTGCCTAAGGAGTGGGTTTCTATCATTCCTGCTGTAAAAGAGCATCCTTCCCTTTTGGATCTTTGTAACGAGCCCCATCTTGTGGAAGCTTTTCATAATTGAATTGACTGAACCTACACTGACCTTAGCTTCATTAGCTATTTGGCGCTCGTATAGCTCCCCGTCTTTTGTAGAGATGAAAACAAGAAGCTTCATTTCTGTTTTTGAAAACAAATTCAATTTTTTGAACATGAATATATTATTATGGCAATGACTATAAATGTTTCTACGCACCTTATAAACTATTAGTTTGAATTCAAATCTCCATCCTGATTACAAACTACCCCATACGTCGGGGAAAAACAGGAATGGGGCTGCCGAGATTCGAACTCGGATAACCAGAACCCGAATCTGGTAGTCTGCCAGGTTAGCGTACAGCCCCGTTTATCAAGCGTTAAGGACCACTTTGTTAGTTATTCCGAACCTTCCCCTTCTTATAAGGTTCTTGTTCTCCAGGCCCTTGAGGATCCTGTGGGCCTTCACCTTCGAGAAGCCGCTCTTTATTACTATGTCCGACTGGAGTGCCCCGCCCCTGGTCGCCTTCACTATCCCCATGACCCTTTTCTCATCCGCGCTGAGGAAGATGTTCATCGCCCTTTCCTTCTGGGCGACCCTCTCCCTCCTCCCGCTCGCCCTCACTACCCGCCTCTGGCTCGTGTCGAGCAGCCTCACTGCGGCCAGGACCAGCATGATCCCGCCCGCCAGGGGAAGCACTATCTCGGTGAATATGTCAAGCACCACCCCCCGCGCGCCCGTGAGGCTCCTGAGGCTTAGGCCGTGGTACAGGGCTATGGCTATGCTGGCGCCGTTGAGTATCGAGACCAGTAGGAGTATTGCCCCGAACGCAAAGGCCAGGAGAGTGAAACCGTTACCTGCCCGCCTGTAGGCCATTGTATCGGATAGTTCTTGATTTAAAGGTATAAATAGTTCTCGGCTGAGCCCGGCGTCAGGTTATTATAATAAGCCGGGCCAATAATACCGTGGAATCCGACATGCTCCTCAGGGGCAAGCAGGCGGGGATACTCCTGGCCCTCAGGGACGTCAGCCAGGCCTGGTACGTCTCTTCGCTGGCGAAGGCGGCCGGCACCACCTACGTCCATGCCTGCAACTTCATAAACAGGTGCGAAGATCTGGGGGTTGTCAACTGCGAGAAGCATGGGAAGCTCAAGGTCGTCAAGCTGACCGACAAGGGCGCCAGGATAACCGAGATGCTCTACAGCATAAATTCGCTCGTGAGCACACCGGAGGCCGCGCCCCAGCAGGCGGCAGCACAGCCGCCAGCGCCTGCGCCCCAGCAGGCGGCGCCTAAGGAGAAAGAGCAGCAGGAGAAAAAGCAGTCCTGATCAGACTACGGATATGGGGACCTGTTTCTTGACCGCGTTTAGGACGTGGCTGTAATCCCTGTAGTGCGCGATGGTTGTCAGCCTGAGCGTGTATTCGCCCGGCTCCGATCCGACGTTGCCGTAGATGTTGAACTTCACCTCCTTCTCGTCGTTCGCCTGGAGCTCGCCTATCCTCATCTCCCTCTGCCGGGAGAGGACCATCTCGTCGAAGCCCAGTTTTGTCGGGAGTTCCGCCACCACTGATGTAAGCAGGATCTCCTTGGTCATGTTCTTCACTTTCACCACCAGCATCGCGGAGCTGTTCCTCCTGGAGTAGAGCCTGTAGGGCACCAGCTCGGTGGAAATCATGTAGGGCGAGCCCTTGGTTATCTCCGCGCTTGCGTCTTTTTTCCCGAAAATGTCAAAAATTCCCATCGCATCCTCCTGAAAGTGTTTATATAGTTTGTTGTTCTCATATTAATAAATACGTTGGGTTTGGTTTGGTTGGTGTGGTGGATATCGGATGCCTATAAAGTTCAACATAACTAAGCACGACCGCCTCGCCGGTAGGTTTCATCAATTGGTCCAGAGGGCGAGCGGCGGGAACTTCACCGGCGACGACGCCCTTCTCCATGCGCAGGCGACCCTCATCGCCTCTTTCTCTCCGGGCCATTCGTGGCAGACCAACAGGTCATTTGTCGATAAGGACATAGAGCGCCTAAGGTCGTCGGCGGAAGTGAAGAACGAGTATGCGGCCGCCAGGACGCTGCGCTGGAAGATGGTGGGCAGCAAGGACATCCAGGAAGTCTCGCAGATGAGCATAACCGACGGCCTCTTCTCCGTCTGGCTCGCCTTCAACACAGAGAAGGAGATGCGCGACGTATACAGGACAGCATGGACGGGGCTGAACGCGGAGTTCAAGGAGGAGTGCGACACGAAGGAGCACCCAGCCGAGACGGCCCGCGCCTGATCACATCACCATTCCAGCTGGCCGCCGGTCTTGTACTCTGTCACCCTGGTCTCAAAGAAGTTCTTCTCCTTTCTCAGATCCATTATCTCGCTGAGCCAGGGGAACGGGTTCGTCGCGTTGTAGACCTGCGGCAGGTTCAGCCTCTCCAGCCTCCTGTCGGCTATGTAGTGCATGTACTGGGCTATGGTGTCCGCGTTGAGCCCCATGATCCCGGAGGGCAGGCAGTCCCGGGCGTATTCGATCTCGAGCTCCACCGCCTTCTGGATCTTCTGTATCAGCTCCTTCTTGAAGCCGTCCGTCCAGATCTCCGGGTTCTCGGCGACTAGGGTGTTGAAGAGGTCGGTCCCGAAGGCCAGGTGGACGGACTCGTCCCTGAGTATGTACTGGAACTGCTCGCCCACCCCGATCATCTTATTGTTCCTCTTGAACCCGAGCATCATGGCGAAGCCGGCATAGAAGAAGATGCCCTCCATGATGACATAGTACCCGAATATGTCGCTCGCGAACCTCCTTATCTCCTCCGGCGAGTCTGTCCTGAAGCCGGGATCCAGCAATGACTTCGTCATCTCTATCACGAAGTCGTCCTTCCTCTTTATGCTGGGTATCGTCTGGTACATGTTGTATACCTGGTCGGGGTCGAGCCCCAGAGAGTCGCAGCAGTAGATGAATGTCTCGGTGTGGACGGCCTCCTCGTAGGCCTGCCGGAGCAGGTACTGGCGGCATTCGGGGTTGGTGACGTGCCGGTAGATCGAGAGCACTATGTTGTTCGCCGTAAGGCTTTCGGCCGTGGAGAAGAATCCCAGGTTCCAGATCACCAGCCTCCTCTCTCCGTCCGTCAGGCCGGACCTGGACTTCCAGAGCTCTATGTCCTGCTGCATAGGTATCTCGTCAGGGACCCAGTTGTTTGCCACCCCGGTCTTGTAATACTCCCGGGCCCAGGGATACTTTATCGGGAGTATCTTGTTGGGATCGGTTCCGGATGAATTGATTATCTGCTTCTTGCCCATTCCATCGCCTACTGGCACGCCTCGCAGTCCGGATCATCGATCTTGCAGGCCTTCGTGTCGCTGCTCCCAGGGGCCGGCGGCGTCTGGGACGCCGATGGGGGTGTTTGGGCCTGGACCGCGGCCTCCGGAGGCACTGTCATTGGCTCGGCCACGGCCCTGGTGGTCTGCTTCGCTATGTCGACCGTGCTCTTCTCTATGGAGGATGCGCCGAGAGTCCTCAGGTAATAGGTGGTCTTCAGCCCCATCGCCCAGGCGTACAGGTATATCTCGGAAAGCCTCCTGCCGGACGTAGTCCTGGAGAATATGTTGAGCGACTGGCTCTGGTCTATCCACTTGCCCCTGTAGGCGGCTATCCTTATGAGGCACTCGGGCTCGATCTCGAAGGCGTTCCTGTACTTCTCCTTTATCCTTGTGGGTATGGGGTTGATCTGCTGTATGCTGCCGTCGTTGTTCTTTATCTCTTCAAGCATGCGCTTCGACCAGAGCCCCACCCGCTTCAGGTCCTCGATGAGGTACCGGTTCACTACGGTGAAGTCGCCGCTCATGTTGGACTTCACGTAGACCTCGCTATAAACGGGCTCTATGGACGGGAAGCAGCCGGCTATGTTGGATATGGTCGCCGTGGGCGCTATCGCCATGCAGTTGGAGTTCCTCATCCCGTACTTCTTTACCGCCTCCCTCACTGGTGCCCAGTCCAGCACCCCTCCCCTGGGCACGTTTATCTTGATTCCCCTCTCCTTCTCGAGCATGTCCAGGGTGTCCTGCGGGAATAGGCCCCTGTCCCACTTTGACCCCTTGTAGGACTGGTAGGCCCCCCGCTCCTTCGCCAGCTCCGCCGAGGCCATGATCGCATAGTAGGCTATGGCTTCCATGCTCTGGTCGGCGAACTCGGCAGCCCGCTCGGACTCGAAGTTTATGTCCAGCTGGTAGAGCGCGTCCTGGAATCCCATTATCCCGAGCCCCACCGGCCTGTGCCTCGTGTTGGCGTTCCTGGCCTCCTCGGTCGGGTAGGCGTTGATGTCTATCACGTTGTCGAGCATCCTCATCCCGGTCCTCACGGTCTCTGCAAGCTTCCCTAGGTCGAGCTGGCCGCCCGCCACGTGCCGGGCCAGGTTGACCGAGCCGAGGTTGCACACTGCCGCCTCCTCGCCCGAGGTGTTCAGAGTTATCTCAGTGCAGAGGTTGGAGTTGTGCACTACTCCCGCGTGGTCCTGCGGGGACCTTATGTTGCAGGGGTCCTTGAAGGTGATCCAGGGGTGGCCGGTCTCGAACAGCTGCGTGAGCATGCGCCTCCAGAGATCCTTCGCCTTGACCGTCTTGCGCATCCTGAGCTTCCCCTCGGACGCCATCCTCTCGTACTCCGAATAGCGCTTCTCGAACGCGCTGCCGTAGATGTGGTGGAGCTCGGGAACCTCGTCGGGGGAGAAGAGCGTCCAGTCCCCGTCCTCCTGCACCCGCTTCAGGAGCAGGTCCGGTATCCATACCGCCGTGTTCATGTCGTGCGTCCTCCTCCTCTCGTCGCCCGTGTTCCTCCTCAGGTCTATGAAGTCCTCTATGTCCAGGTGCCAGGCCTCCAGGTAGGCGCAGGTGGCCCCCCTCCGCTTCCCGCTCCTGTTTATCGCGACGGTGACGTCGTTCGCTATCTTCAGGAAGGGTATGACGCCCTGGCTCTCCACCCCGGTGCTCTTTATGCGGGCCCCGGTCGCCCTTATGTTCGACCAGTCGTTTCCGAGGCCTCCCGACCACTTGGAGAGCTGGGCGTTGTCCGAGTAGGACTTGAATATGTCGTGCAGGTCGTCCTGCACCGTGGTGAGGTAGCAGGAGCTCATCTGAGGGTATGGGGTCCCGGAGTGGAACAGCGTCGGGGTCGAGCTCACGAACTCCAGCCGGGAGAGCGCGTCGTAGAACCTGGCGGCTGCCGTATTCCTGTCGGCCTCGTTGATGGAAAGCCCCATCGCCACCCTCATCCAGAACATCTGGGGGGTCTCGAGGTGCGCCTTCACCGCCTGGTCGTAGGTGAAGTACCTGTCGTAGAGCGTCTGGAGTCCCCGGTAGGGGATCAGCTCGTCCCTGGCCGGGTCCAGCCTTTTGGAGAGGGATTCTAGGTCGAAGCCCGCCAGCGACTTGTCGAGCCTGCCTATGGCGATCCCCTGCCGCAGGTTCCTGACGAACGCCTCCGAGTAGGCGTCCCGCCCCTGGGCGGCCGGGCGGGTGCCGGTCACTTCACGGTACAGGGTCGAGAGGAACATTCTTGCGGTGACGACATCGTAGACAGGGTTTACCTCTATCAGCCCCCTCGTCGTCATGACCATGAGCTCGGAGAGCTCGGCAGTTGGCATGCCGTCATAGAGGCTCGCCTCGGCCAGCCTCAGTATCTCTTCCACGCTTACCACGCCCTCGTAGCCCTTGCAGGCCTGGGCGATGTATTCCCTGAGAACCTGCTCGCTGAAACCCACCCTCTTGCCCTTGCTGTCAACCAGGAAGAGGCTCTTGCCCTCTATCTTCTGGAATATCTCGTCCTGCTTCTCGCCCCTTATCTGCGCGTGCCTCTCCCTGTGGAGTATGTAGGCCTTGGCGACGTCGTAGTATCCTGACCTCATGAGCACCTGCTCCACTATGTCCTGAATTCCCTCCACGTCCGCCAACGTCCCCTGGTAGGCTCCGTCCACCGCCCGAACCACGGACGCCGTGAGCGCATCCAACTCCGACCGCACGGCCCCGCCCCTGACTGCGGTTATAGCCTTACCCAGGGCAGCGGTTATCTTGGACCCGTCGAAATCGACGACGGAGCCGTCGCGCTTCCTGACTTTTTCAACCACAAACCCACCTTCCCGATCGCCGGAAAACTCTTTTGCAACGTGGGTATTAATACAGTCTTGTCCGAAGACAGGAGAGTAGTATACATGTGGGTATTAGTGTCCTTGCAGATGGCAGGGTTACAGCTTTGCCCTGGTTATTACCCTGCATCCGCCCTGCTCCACCAGGAGCTCGGCCTCCGCCTGGGCCACTGGTGCCCTGCCGGCCTCGACCAGGACAGGGCTAGGCTCGATGCAGCCGTTCCTGTAGAGCTCGGATATCGAGGAATAGAGGGCGAAGCGCGACATCCCCTGGCCGAGCCATCTCACTGCGAACGGGTTCTTCGGATACCTTGAACTTATCTCCTTCAGGAGCTTTCTTGCGCCCTCGCCCCTTGGGGTAGCCCCGCCGGCGTAGGAGTATATCTCGACGTTGTCTCCCTCAGTCACTTGGCCCTTCCCTGAATTGGTAGTCAGGAAGGGCTCAATCGCTATCATCGTCCCCTCCTCCAGGACCGTGTCGTCACCGTTGTCGTAGTTAGGCATGAAGGATCCGGTGTGAAGGTCATTGTCCTCTATCCCGTGGCCGCCCAGGTTGAGGATCACTTTGAAGCCCTGCTTCTCCGCGGTCCTCGCTATCTCCGCTCCTATCTTCCCTACTTCCGCTCCTGCCTTCACCATGGATATCGCATTGTCCAGGGCCAGCTCAACCGCCCCTATCATTTTTCCGTGCTCCTCTGAGAGGTCGACAGTCAGTGCCCCGTCCCCGAGCATGCCGCCCTTCTCGGCACCGAAGTCTATCTTCACTAGGTCCTTTTCCAAGAAAGTGGATGCATCGTCCAGGGATGGAGAGTAGTGTGCCGCCCTCTCGTTCTGCGAGAGGTTTATCGGGAATGCCAGCCCGAATCCCGATTCCCTGAGCCTCTTCTCCGCCGCTTCGGCCACGTCAAGCAGCCTCGCTCCAGGCTTCACCAGCCGGCTTGCCGCCACTATCGCCTCCTGCGACGCCTTCCCCACTTCCATTGCAAGTTTTATCTTTTGCTCGTCCATTCAACCGCCCAGCTTCTTCTGCTTTCCCAGCCCCTTGAGCTCCTCCTCCTCGAATCCGAGCTCCTTCAGTATCTTCATCGTCGCGGGTATCACCTGGTGGTTTATGTAGTATTCGGCGTCGTAGTCCTTCGCCATCCCCTCCAGCTCCGCCTTGTCGGATATGGTGCTCCCGTGCTTCGTGATTATGTATCCGATGATGTTGTTCTCCACCTCCTCCTTGGTCCTGAACCCGCTCTGGACCGCCTTCTTGGCCGCCGAGACCTCCGGCGACTTCACGTCGTAGCCCTCTATGCTCTTCCTTAGCTGCGTCGACACAACGACGTCGCTGAGCGGCACCTCCCCTGCCCGCAGCCTCCTTATGGTCTCCTTCACTATGTCCGACGCCTTCTTCGGGTCTCCCTCCTTCAGTATCGTCTCCAGCACCGCCCTCTGGGCGTCCCTGGAAACGCGAGACCAGTCGCGCC
The DNA here is from genome assembly GCA_963799075.1 of uncultured Microcaldota archaeon. Taxonomy (GTDB): domain Archaea; phylum Micrarchaeota; class Micrarchaeia; order Micrarchaeales; family Micrarchaeaceae; genus JAJYUY01. The sequence continues at coordinate 183,042 of CAWCVI010000001.1, forward strand.
GAACCAGCTCGAAGCCCCTTATCTTTATCCTCCCGGTGTCAGAGATCAGGGCGTATTTCTTCTTCGCGCCCTTTCCATCGCCCCCCTTCGTCCCGACGAATACCCCCCTGCTGTAGAAGTCCTCGAGCTCGAGCTCCATGGACTTCGGGAGCTTCGAGTTGTACTCCTTCATGAAGGCCAGGGCGTCATCCTTGGTCCTGTCGCCAAGAAGCGCTATTACCGAATCGGTGTCGCCGTAGGTCACCTTCATCCCCTTCGCCTCGGCGGCCTCCATGCACAGCTTTATGTACTGCCTCCCGAAGGCGGTCACGCTGGCCGCGCAGGCGCGGGAGTACCACCTGGACCTGGCGTAGCCCAGGTATCCGTAGAACGAATTTGAGACTATCTTGAGCGCCATCGACCTGGAGCCCAGGATTATGTTCTTGGGGTCCTTCTTGAAGGCCCTCTTCACCTCCACCCTCTGGTCCATCATCATCTGGAGGAGGGCGGGCATTATCCCCTTCCTCGACTTGTCGAACCTGGTGCCGTCAGGCGATTCGAAGTAGTCGGTGCAGTCCTTGCATACTGTGGAGGGGTCGATGTTGTAGGATATTATTATCGAGGGATACAGCCCCCTGAAGTCGAACATTACCAGGTTGTCGTAGATGCCGGGCTCGGGCGTCTTGACGTAGGCGCCCTCTATCGGGTTCCTCGACCTGTCCCTTGATTCCCTGTCGTCCGGTTTGTTGGGTATCAGCTCGCCGTTGTGGCAGGAGCTGTGCATCATCATGAACTCGACCAGCTGGCCCGTGGTTGAGACGCAGACGTCCGTGAGCGGGTCGTAGGTGAGCCTCGACAACTCGGTCATTATGGGTATGAAGGTCTCGTAGACCTTCTCCAGCGCGAAGGAGTCGTCCAGGTTGTAGGTTGCCAGCGCCTCCAGCTCCTCCTTCCCGCCGTCCCACATCTTCCAGATGTTCGGCTTGTCCACCATGACCTTCTTGTTGTCCCCGCTTATCGCCTCGTAGACGTTCTTCAGGGTCTTGCTGTTGAGCTTCAGTATGCTCTCCGACGCCCCCACTATGGAGATGAACTTTATGACCGTGTACATGTCCACGTGCACCCTGCCGGCCACCTTCACCCTGGTGACCATGCCGTGGCTCTCCAGCTTCGTGTCGCCCTCGAACCTGCTCATGCTGAACCTCATCCCGAGCGCCTGGCACCGGTCCAGGAAGTACTTCACGTCGAACCCGCTTGAGTTGTACCCCGTGACTATGTCCGGCTGGAGCTCGCCCAGCAGGTCCATGAAGCGCTGCACCATCTGCTTCTCGCCCCCCACCGACTCGACGAACGGGAGGCTTATCTGCTTGAAGGTGATGACCCCCGCCTTCTTCGCCCCCCTCGACTTGAAGGAGTAGCTTATCATGATTATCGGGTCCTTCTCGGCCTTCGGCATGCCGACGCCTGGGCTATAGACCTCTATGTCGAAGCACATCACGCTCAGGTGGATAGGTTCCTTCGAGCCCGAGGGCTCCATCGACTCCAGCATCAGCCTCCCGTCAGCTGCCTTCCTGGCCCTTATGTTGTGCAGGGCGAGCGGGGTTATGCTCTTGTCTATGGAGTACCTCTTTGCGAATGGTATGTCGTTCTCGTAGGCGTCTCCCAGGTGGGCCATCGCTCCGCTGAGCTTGGGGACGTGGGCGGCATTGCTGACGGACACCTTCACGGACGCCACGGGCTTTCCCAGCAGTGTCCTGGGCGCCTTCTCGATCGACAGGGGCTTGACCACCTTGTCCCCGTCCTGGAAGAAGGCGCCCGATAGGTCGTTCTGCCCCGCGGGAACAAAATAGAAATAGGGCCTGTACTCCGAGTCGAGGAGCTCGTGGACTGAGCCGTCGGCTGCCTTCACCGTCATCCTTATGGTCGAGTTGTCGCCCTGGTTTATGTAGTCGATGTCCAGTACCGCCGCTTCCATCTGGACTGCATCGCCTCCGCTGGCCGGGCCCTTCTTTGCAGCCATAAATGCGAATCGTTTACTTCTTCGGCTCCTGTATCTTCGTGGTGCTCACGACCATAGGGGGTATGAGGCCTATCGAGTAGGCGACAAGGGTCCCCGTTGCGCTGCACCTGAAGTTGAGGCTGTTTATGAGCTCCTCCGCCATGTTGGTCGGGAGCATATGGTCGGCATTCCACTTCTTGAGGACCGCCGTTGCCGCATCCTTGCCTTCTGTCATCTCCACTACGCCTTCCAGCTTGATGTGGCCGAGCTTCTTAGCGTCCTTGGATTCGCCGTCATGGTATTCGGCGAGGAATGAGTATTTTATGTTCACCTTATCCCCGGAGGTCTCGACCTTCTCTATGTTTATGTTGAGCCTTGGGAACCTCTGCCTGGAGAGCGCCTGTGCTGATTCTATCTTCCCTTCCACGTCGAGTATGGAAAATCCTGTTATCATGAAATTCACTAAAGCTGTTATGTCGGCAAGGTATTTAATACTTGGCGGATTTGCCGTAATTACGGCATAGGAAAGGCATTTATATTTCTTGCATTAGAATTGTTTTAGTGATAATGATGGAAAAGACATCCGGAGGAGGGGCCATGGCAAAGCCCGTGCTTACCACTAGGGAGCGTGCTACTGCCGATTGGCTCGCAAGAATGAATAGGCTGAAAAGCGACCATGTTCAGGTCGTGGCCGAAGTGGAAACCGCACTGAGAACTGCAGCGCCGTCGGAAAGGAAACTTCTGAGGACGGAATTGGGGATCGCCTTGGAGCATAAAAAGCAGAAGGAGGAGGCCGAGGAGGGTTTTGTGAACTATAGTGGTAGTGAAAGTGCCGTCCCAAGTGGAAACTGCAGCGCGGCCCAGGCTTAATCTGGCCGCCGGATTTGACAGGTCGGCCTTGCCGCAGGACGCCGCTCTGAGGGGCAAGCTCAGGATTGCGAAGTCGCTTGAGTCCGGATACGGCATCGAGCTTATGGTGAACAGGGAGCCGGGGGTCGGCGGAATTGTGAAGGTGGTAAAGAGGAATTTGGTGTTCCCCCATGTCCGCCTGATGATTTCCAGAGACGGGATCGGGCTTGATTTGTCGGGTAAATGCTCGCCTGAGCAGTTCCTTAGGTCCAATGGGGCGCTGTTTGATTTTGTGCTGTCAGGGCGGGGGGTTCATGCCTGCTGGGAATATATGCCCTGGGCGGATTTTGCCTGCGGGCATTTTGATGGCCCATACCAGAAGCGCCTTGCCGCTCAGGCAATGGATGCCATGGGCTCCCTTGCGACTTATATAAGGGCCAACCCCGAATTCTGCAGGCTCTTGAGGGACGGATCGCTGGATTAGTTTAGTGGTTGATTGGCGACTAAAAATATAGGGAGGGGAGAGTTGAAGCATGAGGCATCGGCGACTGCCGCGAGGGCAAGGGACGATGCCGCCAGGCAGGTGATTGCGGAGGCATTGATGCTTAGAACCCTTTTCGGCTTCGATGCGCGAAAACTTAACATTTCTAATCCGAGGAACCGGCAGATACGGTTTTTGGTAAAGAGGGGCCTCCTCAGGGATTACGTGCTGTACATGGACAGCACCAGCGTGACGCTGACAACCAGGTGTGATGAACCCCACATCAGGATAGAGGGGCCTCTGGTGGCCCGGGCGTTTGCGCTCGTCTGGGACGGCATGGCCCATGAAAAGCTTGTTTATCGGCCCTACAGGGGGGCGGAGGACGCCGAACCCGATGCCGCTCTGGTGAGGGTGGCCATGAGAACGCTTGCCGGTGTCATGGGAAAGGCGCCCGATTCGTTCAGCGTCATCAGTGCAAGATTTTGAGCTTTGGCGATAGCAGGATTTAGGCCTGGCGGGCCCCAGTGCGTCGCTAGAGGCTCATACCCGGAAAATAGCAATAGGAATAAAAACCCGAACCTTCATAATAGAACCGTACTTGTTTTAGGTGCTTTGGATAAAGAAGAAGGAGATAAGGAGCCAGTCGGAAGATGTCCTGAAGACTACGCTGGGGCAGCTCCAGCTTGAGCTCAACACCGAGAGGAGGAAGATCGCCTCGACCGGGGTCTCAAGCAAGAGCGGCAAGACCAGGAGCATAAGGAGGACCATAGCCAGGATCAACACCATACTAAGGGAGAGGGGTGCGAAGAGCTAGATGGCGGACATTTGCCCCAACTGCGGATTGCCAAAGGAGCTCTGTGTCTGCAACATACTTGACAGGGAGACGGAGAGCAAGATAAAGGTCTACACCAAGAAGGCGAAGTTCGACAAATACGTCACTGTGGTCGAAGGCATAGGCCTCGACGAGATCGACAAGACCGCAAAGAGCCTGAAGCGCATACTCGCCTGCGGAGGCACGGCGAAGGGGAGCCTCATCGAGCTGCAGGGCGAGCACAAGGCCCAGGCGAGGAAGGCGCTGGTCAGCATAGGATACCGGGAGTCGAGCATAGAAGTCGCCTAGTGATGGAATGCCAGTGCTCGGCATAGAAAGCAGCGCACACACCATGGGGATAGGGATCATAGACCGCGGAAAGGTCCTGTGCAACGCAAAGCGCATGTACAAGATAACCGACAAGGGGCTGATCCCGGCGCGGGTCTCTGATTTCCATTCGGAGGGGGTCGGAGAGCTTATCCGCGAAGCAATCAGGACTGCGAAGATTGACTTTGGCGATATAGAGGCAGTCGGCTACACCAAGGGGCCTGGCCTGGGCGGATGCCTGCGGGTCGGGCAGCTGGCCGCGCTTGCGCTCTCGAAGAGGCTCGGCATCCCGGTGTTTCCGGTGAACCATGCCGTCGCGCACATTGAGGTCGCCAAGTGGTACCTGAAGATGAAGAACCCTCTCGCTCTCTACGTGAGCGGAGGGAATTCGCAGATAATAGGCAGGGTGGAGGTGCCGGAGAGGCACTACCACATATACGGGGAGACCTTCGACGTCGGGGTCGGCAACATGATAGACAGCTTCGCCCGGCATGCCAGGCTGAACCCCGCCTGGGGCTCGACTGTCGCCAGGGCCGCACGGGGCGGAAGCTACATCGAAATGCCCTATACGGTCAAGGGCATGGATTTCGCGTTTACAGGGCTTCTGACCAATGCGCAGAAGCTGCTTGACAAAGGGAAAAGCGTGAAGGACGTGGCCTATTCGCTGCAGGAGACAGCGTTCGCCATGCTCTGCGAGGCTTCGGAGAGGGCGATGATGCTTATGGGCACCAGGGAGTTCCTGGTCTGTGGGGGCGTCGCCCAGAGCGCCAGGCTGAAGGAGATGGCGGGGATCATGTGCAAGGCCCACGGGGCCAGGTTCGGTGTCGCGGCGGACGAATACAACGCGGACAATGGGGCGATGATCGCGATAGTCGCGGAGCGTATGCTTAGGAGCGGGTACAGGGTGGGATCGGGCGAGTGCACGGTTAAGCAGAAGTACAGGATCGACAGCGCGAGGGTGACCTGGGAATGAAGGTCTTGGCGGAGGGGGCGGAGGCGGTCGTGTATGAGACGGAGATTGGCGGGGTCAGGGCGCTGGTGAAGAGGAGGATACAGAAAAGGTACAGGATAGCGGAGATGGACACCAGGATAAGGGCCCGGCGGTCGAAGAGCGAGGCGCGGATAATGGCGATCGTCTCGAAGGCCAGGATAAACGGCCCGCATCTCCTCCTGTTCGACGGCTATGACATCTACATGACCGCGGTGGAGGGCAGGAAGCTGACAGAGATGATAGCCTCAGGGCCATTGCCGGGCGGGCTTTTCGAGAAAATCGGGGTCATGCTCGGCCGTCTCCATGATGCGGGGGTCGCCCACGGCGATTACACGCCCGCCAACATAATTGTCGGGAAGGAGGGGCCGTGCATCATAGATTTCGGGCTTTCCGAGATCGGTGGCTCTCTGGAGGAGAAGGCGCTCGACATCCTCCTGATGAAGAGGTCGGTCGCCAGGGCGGCCTACGGCAGCTTCATAAAAGGCTACAGGGCGTCAACCGCCAGCGCGCCCGAGGTGCTGGGCAGGCTGGAGGCCATAGAAAGGCGCGGCAGGTACCAGACCAGGACCCTGACCTGACCCGAACCAAAAGCGTTTTAGAGCCAGAATCCAGATAGTATCTACTGCTTGTCAGGTGTTTGGCATATCGAAGCGTTTTGACCCAAAGAAGGCGCTCTACAGGGAGAGCGTGGAGCTTGGGGAGGGCAAGGTGCAGGGCTACGACTTCGGGAAGGAGTTCGACTCCGCGAAGTTCTTTGCCTCGTTCAAGGACACCGGGCTCCAGGCCAGCAACCTGGGCAGGGCCATCGACCTGGTCAAGCAGATGCGCAAGGAGGATGCGAAGATATTCCTGGGGTTCACCTCCAACATCTCCTCGAGCGGGCTGAGGGACATAATCACCTATCTCGTCAAGAACAACCTGGTCCATTTCCTCGTCACCACCACCGGGGGCCTGGAGGAGGACATAATAAAGACGCATGGGGACTTCAGGCACGGGAACTTCCATGCGGACGGCGAATACCTCAGGAAGAACGGGATCAACAGGACGGGGAACATATACATACCGAACGAGAGGTACGTATGGTACTACAACTACATGCAGATGTTCCTGAAGGAGATCTATGCAAAGTACAAGAAAAACAAGAAGCAGATAACCAGCTACGATTTCGTGAGGGAGCTCGGCCATGACCTGGAGAACCTGGAGAACCACCAGTCGAGCTTCACCTACTGGTGCTACAGGAACGACATACCGCTGCTGTGCATGCCCCTCAACGACGGCGCGACCGGGGATCACCTCTACTTCTTCAAGAAGGAGCACCCGGACTTCTCGATCGACCTGGTGAACGAGCTTGAAATCCTTTATGACACGGTGATGAACGCGGACAAGGTGGGCGGCATAATACTGGGGGGGTCGGTGCCCAAGCACAGCATCATGAACGCCTTCATGCTCCGTGACGGCGGCGACTACACGGTCTACATAAACACCGGCTACGAGGGGGAGGGATCCAATGCGGGCGCCAACCCGGAGGAGGCGAAAAGCTGGGGCAAGGCCATGCCTGACGAAAACAATGTCAAGGTCTGGGGCGAGGCGAGCCTCGTTTTCCCCATTCTGGTGGCGGCCGCATTCAAGCTCAAGTGACTACGTTAGATTTTTATCTCTTGAGAAACCATTATTAGGGACGATCAGTGGTTAGATGGAGAGCAACCTGAGCCCGGACGACGAGGAGATTTTACGCTTTATTGAGAGCGCCAAGCCGAAGATATTCATAGTCGGGACAGGGGGCAGCGGCACCAACACCATATCCAGGCTCTATGGGGTCGGGGTGCAGGGGGCTTCGCTCGCCGCGATGAACACCGACGCCGCACACCTGGTCAAGGCCAAGGCCGAGAGGAAGATACTCCTCGGCAAGAAGGCCACCAAGGGGCTCGGGGCCGGAAGCGACCTCAGGGTGGGGGAGGCTGCCGCGATAGAGAGCAAGGAGGAGATAAGGCACCTCTTCAACGGGGCCAGCCTCGTCTTCGTCACCTGCGGCCTCGGCGGGGGGACAGGAACGGGATCGATCGCGACCATTGCCCACGAGGCCAAGGAGGCGGGCGCGCTCACGGTCGGGATAGTGACCCTGCCGTTCTCCAGCGAAGGGCGCACCAGGATGAGGAACGCGCTCGAGGGGCTCAACAAGCTCAGGAAGGTCACGGACACGACGATAATAATACACAACGACAAGCTGCTCGCGGTCGCTCCCGACCTGCCGCTCAACATGGCGTTCAGGGTGTCGGACGAGGTGCTGGCGAGCGCCGCCAAGGGCATAGTGGAGATGGTCACCAAGCCTGGGCTGGTCAACATAGACTTCGCCGACCTCAGGTCTGTCCTGAAGGATTCCGGCTACGCGGTCATAGGGTCCGGGGAGGGCAGCAGCGTCACCGGGGGCAACACCAGCAGGTCGATGGCCGCCCTGGAGAACGCGATAAAGAGCCCGATGCTGGATGCCGACCTCGGGACCGCAAGGAGGGCGCTCGTGAACATAGTCGGGGGGGAGAACCTGACCCTCAGGGAGGCGGAGACGGTCTTCCAGGAGATATCGGGGAGGATAAGCAAGGACGGCATGCTGAAGTGGGGCGCCAGGATAGACCCCGAGATGCCGAAGGATTCCATAAGGGTCATGCTGGTAGTCAGCGGGGTGGAGTTCCCGGAGTACACGGAGGACGGGATAAAGAAGAGCATGATGCAGCTCGGCGACATGGAGATCGACGAGCTCTTCGAAGACAAGATTGCCTAGTCGGCAAACGACTCGCATATCTCAGAAGCCCCGCGCACCACGCTGAATATCACCAGTATGGCCACCAGCGCCTGGCCCACGATTGCGGGGTATCCGGCCACGTACTGCAGCATCAGATATGAGAATGTCAGGAATTTCAGCACGTTGGCTGCGGCGCGGCTCGGCGCCGAAGCGTACATTACCCTCGCGAACGCGGACTTCATCTTTGACGAAGTTCCCCTTGGCCCCATCAGGCCGTCTGCCGTGCAGTTCCTCACCACTATGATGAAGAGGACGAAAAGCGGGACGACATGGACGTAGGCGAAGAGCATCCAGAGGGTGTACTCGATTATCCTGTCCCCTATTATGTCAAGGCGGGGCCCGTAGGGGGCGAGCTTTGAGGTCCTCAGCCTTTCCACCTTGACCGCCTTCCTCGCCTTTGCGTCGCCCAGGAAACTGGAGATGTAGCTGCCGGGCCCTATCTTGCCGCCGCTGGACTCGAAGATCGCAAGGTATCCGTCGGCCGCGTCGAGCGCCAGGGCTATCGCGAAAAGGGCTATGGATACGAAGGGGTTGAAGCCCGTGAGGACGAGATAGGCGACTGCAAGGATTATCCCTACCCTGATGAAGGTTGCAAGATCGGCGCTCCTCATGTTTATCAGTCAAAAACTAGTTAGATGGTAGTATGCCGCAGTCGTAAAAACTGCGGCTCAGCCAACCATCCAGTGATAAAATGTAATACCTTATCTTTGTCAAGGTATTTAAACCTGAGCCAGCCGGGCGAAGCCAGAGGCCCTAGTAGGACTTGGCGAAGTTGGCCATGTGCCTGGCCTTCCTGCCGCAGTATATGCAGTTGCCCTTCAGGTCCGACTGGTCGAGAGGCATGTTGGTTATCTTGGCCCCCGCCTCCTCCTTGATCTTGTCCTCGCACATGTTCTCCCCGCACCAGGGGGCGTGGACCATCCCGCCCTTGGTCTCTAGGGTCTGGCGCAGCTTCTTGTAGTCGTCCTCCTTGGATATCATTGAATGCATGTGCCTCTCGGCCTTCCGGTAGAGCCTCTGGTGGAGCTCGTCCAGGAGCCTTCCCACCTGCGCTTCCACGTCGTCCTGCGGCACCTCCACCTTCTCGAACGTGTCGCGCGAGCATGCGACGATCCTTCCGCTTGCCATCTCCTTCTCCCCTATCTCGAGCCTTATGGGCACTCCCCTGAGCTCCCAGTAGTTGAACTTCCACCCGGGAGAGTAGCCGTCCCTCTCGTCGACGAAAGTCCTGAGGGAGCCCATCTTTGCAGCCACTTTGCTAGCGAACGCCACTACCTTTTCCCTATTCTCGTTCTTGTATATCGGGACCACCACCACCTGTATCCTTGAGAGCTTTGGCGGGACTATGAGCCCCTTGTCGTCGCCGTGGGCGGCGAGCATTATGCCCAGCACCCTGGTGCTGATGGCGTAGGTGTTCTGCCACCCGTAATCCTTCTTCTCGTTCTTGTCCAGGAAGCTTATAGCGAAGGCCTTGGCGAACCTCTGGCCGTCGTAGTGCCAGATGGGGCCCTGTATGGCCCAGCCGTCGGGCATGATGTGCTCTATGCTGTAGCTGGCGACCGCGCCGGCGAACTTCTCCTGCTCTGATTTCCTTCCTATTATCCCGGGCAGCGCCATATGGTCTTTGAGCACCTTGGTGTAGATGTCCAGTATGTCTTCGCGCTCGGCCAGGGCTTCCTTCTCGGTGGCATAGACACTGTGGCCCTCGTTCCAGAGGAATTCCCTCGTCCTGAGGAAGGGCGTGGGGTGCCTGAACTCCCACCTTATGACATTGTTCCACTGGTTCAGCTTCATGGGGAGGTCGCGCCAGGACTTGATCCACTTTGACATTACCTCGTACATCAGCGTTTCGGAAGTGGGCCTAACCGCCAGCCTCTCCTCGAGCTCGCTGTCGCCCCCGTGGGTGACCCAGGCGACTTCCGGGGAGAAATGCTCCACATGCTCGGCTTCCTTCTTGAGGAGGCGCTCCGGGATGAGGAGGGGGAAGTAGGTGTTCGCCACTCCAATCCCTTTCAGCAGGGCGTCGGTGGCAGAGACTATCTTTTCCCATATGAAATAGGAGTCCGGCCTCAGGACCATCATCCCGGAGGTGGGACCGTAATCGACGAACTCCGACTTTAGTATCGCCTCGACGTACCACTCGGAGAAGTTGTCGGCCTTCTTCGCCTTGATTCCGCCCTTGTCCTTCGGTTGGTTGTCAGATTTTATCAAAACACCGTATCAAAGATTTGCCTTGAAAGTTATATATAAGATTCTCCTTTAGTGCTTTAGTATTTTTAGGACTGCTTTGTCATCTTCCGCAGTAAGGCTGGCTTTGCCGCCTATCGGGAATGTTATTAGAGGGTATGTGTGGCCGAAGTCTAGGTTCGCGATTATTGGTATGCTGTTTTCCACGACTGCCCCTATTATTTTGTTTAAAAGAGCCCTGTTTATCCCGCTTCCCTCCTGTAATCTGCCCAGTGCTAGGCCCCTTATTGTATCTGCGTCCGGAAGCTGGAAAAGGGATTGTAGATCTCTTAGGAAAGCGTTGGGGTTCGTTTCATCGTCGTCCTCTATGAAGAGTACGCTGTTCTTTAATTTGGGCATGAACTCGGTGCCCTGGAGGAGGTTCAGGGTGCAAAGATTGGCTCCGATTATCTTTCCGCTCGCCTTGCCGTTACGCATAACCCAGGGCCCGCTGTTCTTATAGTAGAGGTATTTTGACTGCTTTCCAGACCATTCAACGATGTCCTCAGACGGGTTAATTTTGAATGGTTTGTTTTCAAATAGGCATTTTTTGAAATATTCCTCTGTGTATTTCAGCCCGTGTTTGACACCGAACGTGAAGTAATGCGGGCCAGAATAGGTGACCAGCCCTGTTTTTTTATATATTGCATGCTGGGGAGCAGTTATGTCTGAATAGCCGCAAAGAATCTTCGGGTTTTCTTTTATCAAATCGTAGTTTATTTGTTTTAGGAGCTGATTGGAGTTGAATCCACCAATAACAGTGAGTATCGCCTTCACGTTTTTGTCGCTGAAGGCATTATGGAGATCTTCTATCCTGTGTTCCACTGTAGACGAATTGAATTCATCGCATTCGTTTATGTGCTTGCCGAAGCTGACTTTCAGCCCTAGAGCCTCAAGGTTTCTGGTTGCCTCGCTCTTGAGCTCTTCTGTTATGAAGGGCAGCCTAATCGAGCGGGCTGGCGCAATTACTCTTACTTCGTCTCCGGCTTTCAGTTTAGGAGGTATTATTTCCATGAGTTTGTATCGCTATTCAGGATTAAAAGGCTTCTCTGTGGATGTCGGCAAGTAATAAAGGGTTTTGCTGGCATAGTTGCATGAGTTGGATGGAGTCGGATGCGCCCTATGGGGCGGATGAGTTCCTTGCTGCCGAGAGGGAGATGAGCGGAATCGCCCGGAGGGCCTCGCAAAAGCAGGGAATGGAGGCGAATGCTATGTTCGCGAAGCTCGGCGACGTTATGAAGGCGGTCTTGAAGGAGAAGGGAAGCCTAAAGGGTATTTTGCCCGTGCAGTTCGGGCTCGCCTGCTGCTCCATGGAGCTGGTAGGCCCCCAGGCCTCCCGCCCGCCGGTGTTCAGGGGGGCGCCGCACCGGTGCGATGTCATGATAGCCGCTGGCTGGGTGGCCAGGTCCATGGTGCCCCGGATGAGGGAGCTCTATGAGCAGATGGAGGAGCCGAGGCATGTGATCGCCTACGGCGAATGCGCAGCCTCCGGAGGCCCCTGGTGGCAGAGCTACAACATAGTCCAGGGGATAGACCAGGTGATCCCGGTCGATGTTTATGTTGTCGGATGCCCGCCCAGGCCCGAGAATCTGCTTGAGGCGCTGGTTAGGCTGCAGGATAAAATAGGTGGTAGGAGTGCAGGAAGTGCGGAAAGAAGCGTTAGTGAAAACATTAGAAGGGAAAAAACAGGAAGGGTATAGCTTCCTGAAGAAGATCACCGCCGTCGACCGCGGGGGCGGCCTAGACGCAGTCTACATCATATACAACCCTTCCACCCACTCGGAGGAGATCGTCAGGGTGAAGCTCAATCCCGGAAAGCCCATTGTAAAGACGGTGATGGGCATCTACCCTGCGGCCGACTGGAGCGAGAGGGAGCTCGCCGAGATGTTCGGCATAGAGGTAAAGGGCAGGAAGGCCAGGCGCCTCCTCCTTGGGGGATGGAGCGGCGCCGACGCGCCGCTGAGGAAGGGCTATGCCTGGGGAGGCAAGAGGGGGAAGATCTGATGGCTGTTAGGCGGATAAACCTGGGGCCCGTGCATCCCGGCACCCACGGGGCGCTTAATCTGGCGGTCGATGCGGATGGAGACATCGTCAAAAGGGTCGAGCCCCACATAGGCCTCCTCCACAGGGGCGTGGAGAAGCTGGCCGAGAGCAGGCTCTACATGCAGAGTCCCGCCTACATGGAGAAGCTGGATTACGTGGCTCCGCTGGGGTGGAGCGACCTCTTCGTTTCCGCCGTCGAGAAGGCGACCGGAACGCACGTCAAGGAGAGGGCGCAGTACGCCAGGATGGTCCTCCTGGAGTTCCAGAGGATGGCCAGCCACCTCCTCTGGTTGGGCACGTTCTGCAGCGGCATTAGGAAGGAATCCCCAGCCGCCGCATCGGCCTTTGGGGACAGGGAGAGGCTTGTGAGCTTTCTTGAGAGTGCGACCGGCGGGAGGACGTTCCATGCCAACCTGCGGCTCGGGGGCCTTGACAGGGAGCTGCCCCAGGGCTTCAAGGAGGAGGGGCTGAAGCTCGCTGACCACATGGAGGACAGGGTGCACGGGTACAGGACCCTGCTGGACGACAGCCCTGAATTCATGGAAAGGACCAGGAATGTTGGGGTCCTGAAGCTCGATGACGCGATAGGCCTCGGAGTGAGCGGGCCGATGCTTAGGGGCTCTGGCCTTGCTGAGGACGCCAGGAAATCGAAGCCCTACTACTTCTATGGCAAGGTGACGTTCGCGGTTCCCGTTCAGTCCAGGGCGGACTGCCTCGGGCGGTACAGGGTCAGGATGGAGGAGATAAGGGAGAGCGCCAGGATAGTGAGGCAGGTCCTCGACATGATGCCGGAGAAAGGCGACGTTAAGGGGCTTCCGGTGAGCCTCGATTGCCCCGACGCGGACCCGGAGCCGGTCCTGGTGAGCAGGGAACTCCCGAGGGGAGAGGGGATGGTGTACATGGTGCCCGGAAAGCAGAGGCCGCATAGGTTATCCCTGAGGTCACCATCCTTCGCGAACCTTTCGGCGCTCCCGAAGATGTGCGAGGGGGCTCGGCTCTCCGACATTCCCACCATACTGGGAAGCCTGGACATCGTAGTTTCCGAGATAGACAGGTAATCTGTTATTTCCTTAAAAACCTGCCGTTTTCTATCCCTTGGGAGATCTGGCCTGTTACTGTGCTTATGAACCCAGCCTCGGGCTCGCCGTCGTGCGGGGACGGCAGGCGCAGCTCTATCTGGATGCGGTCGTAGGGTAGGGCATGGAAGGATATCTTTGCGCCCTTTAGGAGAGTTGGGGGGAGCCTGCTTCCGCAGAGGGCATTGAAAAAATGCTCGCGTATTGCCCCCTGGTTTAGTTTGGATCCGTTTGTTGCAGGGGTTATCAGAGCTAGCTGCTCCCCATCATCGATGGGGATTGGCTTTCCTTTGACCAGGGCGAATCCTACGAAACCGGTGCGCGAGGTATGGGTTATGAACGTTTTTGGCATTGAAAGGCCCTGCATGGAATCACTTTAGAGGGCATTCTGGTCCTTTAGGTATATCTAATTTTCGGCGGCAGGCTCAGTCTTATAAACCTTGGATTCAGAAATGTCATGAGGGGAGCATATGGAGAGGGAACAGATAGAGAAGCTCAGCCACGAGTATTCAATCCTTCAGGAGCAGATCCAGTCCCTTGCGATCCAGAGGGAGCAGTTCCTGGAGCGCAAGGAGGAGTACAGGGAGGCCTTCAAGGAGGTAGAGGCTGCCTCCGGTAAGGTGTACCTTGCCGTGGGAGGGGCGATAGTGGAGGTCCAGAGGGACTACGCCCTGAAGAACATAAAGGAGAAGGAGGAGGTCTCGGACATGCGGATAAGCATAGTGAAGAAGCAGTACGACGAACTCGTAAAGAAGGAGCAGGCGCTGAGGAACGAGATAAACGCTGCGATAAAGGAGCTCAAGGGCTGACGGGATGAAGATCGCCATCGTCTCCGACATGCACATCGGCTACGAGAGGTTCAGCGAGGATGCGATAGGGCAGGCCACTGCCGCAATGGAGCTGGCCAACAGGGTCGCGGACGCTGTGATAATACCCGGCGACGTGTTCGACAAGCGGGCCCCTAAGCCTGACGTCATAGCGCAGGCGATAAACCTTTTCAGGGACGCGGCCGCGAAGAAGTGGAATGCCAGGGTCGTCGAGTTCAGGGGGGCGTCCAGGAACTTCACAGAGGTCCCCATAGTCGCGATATCAGGGACCCATGAGAGGACGGCCGCCGGTAAGGACAACGCGCTCAACCTCATGGGGCTTGCCGGGCTCCTTGTGGATACGAGCGAGGCGACCACGGTAATCGAGAAGGACGGCGAGAGGGTCGCCATATTCGGGTTCGGTGGGATCTCCGAGGAGCGCGTGAGGGACCAGCTTAGGCTTCTGGAGCCAAAGCCCGTCGAAGGGATGTTCAGCATCTTCATGTTCCACCAGTCTGTCCACGAGATACTGCCGTTCAGCGACGAGTTCATACGCTACGAAGAGCTCCCGAAGGGATTCGACCTCTACGTGGACGGGCACATCCACAGCAGGGTGGAGCACACGGTTCACGGTAAGCCGTTCCTGATACCGGGCAGCACCGTGCTGACCCAGCTGAAGGATGGGGAGCAGGGGGCCAAGGGTTTCTACCTGTTCGACACGCTGAAAGGGAGCTATGAGTTCGTGGAAATAGAGTCGAGGCCATTCTTCGTCAGGGAGCTTAGCTTCGACGGCGCTTCTCCGAAGGAGATACGGGAGCGCTGCGAGCGGGAGATAGAGGACGCCTGCAGGAGGCACAGGAACCCAATAGTCAGGATAAGGCTGGTCGGAACCATCGCCGGGGGCTTCGGAAGCGCAGACATGCCGCTGCAGATGCTGATAAACAGGTATTCGGACCGCGCAGTGCTGGATTTCGACTCCTCGAAGCTTGTCGACACGGCCGTCGAGAGGGGGATCGCTGAGATAAGGAGCACCAAGGAGGGCGGCTCCACCGTGAAGGAGATGGGCATGAACATGCTGCTCTCCAAGCTCAAGGAGGAGAACCTCGATTCAAAGATAAGGGTTTTCGACCTGTTCAATGTCCTGAGCGCAGACTCGAAGAAGGAGAAGGTAATTGCCGAAGCTATGGAGCTTCTTGAGCCATAAGGTTAGGTATGCTCAGGCCCGTGCCTTCTTCTGCACCGGCTGCGCCTTCTCTTTTATCCCGAGCATCTTGTTGACCTGGGCCGTGTCCTTCGGGTCCACCTTCTCGTTCAGGAACTCCAGGTGGGCCACGTTGCACTTCCTCTCCTTCGGCCTCTTGGCCGTTATTATCTTGACGAACCTGTCGTCTACCACGGCGGTCACGAGGGCCTTGCTGCCCGCATCCCTGCCCAGCTTCTTTATGCACAGCCTTCCGGTCTCCAATAGCGTCATTCAATCATCTCCCTTTTCTTGAAGTTGTCAAGTATTATGCGCGCGACCTCCTCCGCGTCCCTGTCGTCCGTTTCCACGACCAGGTCGAAGGGCTTCGTGTCCCGCCCGAAATCTATTTTGTACAGGGCCATATATAGCTTGCGGTTCTCCTCGTCCCGCTTCGCTATCACGGCGGCCGCCGCTTCCACCGCAATGTGGTCGCGGTTCGCCATCCTCTCCGCCCGCGTCTCCCTGCTGGCCGAGATCCAGACCTTGAAGCCCTCCTTTATTATCCATGGCGCGGTGTAGCTCGTCACCACCACGTCGCCCTTCCTTATGGCCTCGGCCATCCTCCTGTCCGTCTCCCTGTCGAACTCCGGATTGGCCGTCCTCTCGTTGAGGAAGCGCATGCCCTCGCTAGTGTCCCACCACTCCTCGCCGCCGGGCCTGTACCCCTTGTCCACGGCCATCTGCTTGAGGATGTCGGTTCCCCCAAGCATCCTCACGCCGAGCGCCCTGCTTATCGCGGCCGCGGCTACGGTCTTTCCTGATGCAGGAGACCCCGATATCACTATGGCCTCCATGTAAGGACTCCTCAGTGCGCGAGGAGCTGCAGGACATAGCCCTTCTGCCTTATGGCTATCTCGTTGAGCTTCATCTCCCCATTCTCTATCCTGCTCCCGAGCTTTATCACGTCTGCGGTGCAGTTGGAGCATAGGACGCCCCCGAAGAGCCTGCTGTTCGTCCTCCTGGACTTGGCTCCCTTCAGGCTTATCCCGTTGAGCTCCGCCCTGCAGATGGCGCAGTGGGGCTGGGAGGGCTTTGCCCTCTTGTAGTGGATGACGTTCCTCCCGGTACTCGTGATCCTGTTGGCTTTCTTGAAGCTCCTTGACCTATGCATTGGTTTTGGCAATCAAACACCGAATAATTAGTATTACTATTTCTCAGATGGTTATTTATCACTTGCCGGTTGGGCGCCCTCGAGAACCTTCTCGGCCTTTCCGGTGGCCTTCTTGTCGTATACCATCATTATGACCGCGGCCACTATGCCGGATATGAACACAGCGACGAAGAAGAACTGCTGTATGTTCTTCGGTGTGGCCGGCGCGGGGAATGGAAGCATGGGTATCAGGACGTAGTAGACTATCAGAAACATGGGCAGTATCACGAACATCGGCTTCATGCTCGACTTCATGCTCTCGCCGAGCAGCGGCATCATCGCCTTCTGCTTGGCGGCTATCTCGGCTTCGGGGGCCTTGTTCTTCACCATCTGGTTCATCTCCTTCGTCACCTTGGATATCTGGGCCTGTATCTCCCTGAGCCTCTTGGCGTTAGACAGCTTCCGCTGGATTGCCACCGATACCAGTGCGTAAAGGACTGCCAGGACCGCGATTATGATCTCCTGGGACTGCGTCAGGGTGAATACCGGGATTAGCCCCATTCATCCACCGACTACCTCCTTGAGCCTGCGTTTTATCTCGTCAATCGCCTTCTGCGTGTCGCCCTCCTTGTTTATCACTAGGTAGAGCGGGACGTTCAGGTAGGCCGAGGCGAATGCCAGGGTCGATAGGTTGATGAGCCTCTGCGCGTCTATGGTCTGCTCGTCGTCCTGCTCCCTCTTCCTTGTCTTGTCCTTGGTCCTGCGGGCCATTATCTCCTTCGTCGTGGCGTCTATGTAGACCAGGCCCTTCACATGGCCAAGGTGCTCGAGGAACCGGATCGGGAGGCCCGGCAGGTATCTCCCGTTCTCCCCTATGGAGGCGTGGGTGTCTATGATTATGTTGCCATCCATCTTCTCTATCTCCTCGATGGACCTGTTCCTGACGTCGGTCACGTTCTTGGGGCTCATGAAGCGCAGCTGGTCCCTGTCCTTCACGTAGCCGAGCTTCTGCGCCGTCTGGAGCATCATCGTCCCCAGGTTGACGACCTTGGAGTCGAACGAGGCCGAAACGCCGTTAAGGACGGTGGTCTTCCCCGCGCCCGGGGAGCCCGCGACCAGGATTATGTTCTTCGCCATTCGATCAGATCAGGCCGTCATTCCATGTCCCCGCCCATGCCGCCGCCCATCCCTCCAGGGGGCATGCCGCCTCCCTTTGACTTCCCTCTGGAGCTTATTATGTCGTCGATCCTGAGGATTATCTCCGCTGCCTCGCTGGCGCTGTCTATCGCCTGGCTCTTCACCTTGAGGGGCTCGAAGACGCCGTTCTTGTTCATGTCCCCGACAGCGTTCCTGAAGATGTCGACGCCGAACACCTCTCCGCCCTTCGCCTTGTGCCTGCTCCTCAGCTGCACGAGCGTGTCGATCGCGTCCATGCCGGCGCTCTCCGAGAGCGTCTTCGGTATGGCCTCGAGCGCGTCGGCGAACTTCTGTATCGCGAGCTGCTCCCTCCCGCCCACGTTGCTGGAGTAGGCCCTGAGCGAGTTGGCAAGGTCTATCTCGATGCTGCCTCCGCCGGTGACGTACTTGCCGTCGACCACGGCGCTGGTTATCGCGCCTATCACGTCGGTTATGGACCTTTCCGCCTCATCCACCACCTGCTCTGTGCCTCCCCTCACGAATATGGTTACCGACTTGGGGTCCTTGCACTTCTCGACGAATATCATGTATTCGCCGCTTATCTTCCTCTCCTCCACCATGCCCGCGTGCCCGAGGTCGGAGGCCGATAGGTCGTCGAGGCTGGTCACCACCTTCGCCTTTGTCGCGCGGGAGAGCTTCTCGATGTCCGATTTCTTGACCCTGCGCGCCGCCATGATGCCCGCCTTCGCGAGGAAGTGCTGGGCCACGTCGTCTATCCCCTTCTGGGTGAACAACACCGTGGCGCCGCTCTTCCTTATCTTCTCCGCCATCCCCTTGAGCATGCTCTCCTCCTGCTTGAGGAAGGCCTGCATCTGCTCCGGCGAGGTTATCTCGATCCTGGCGTCCGTCTCGGTCTTCTCCATCTCGAGTGCGACGTCGAGGAGCGCGATCTTAGCATTCGCTATCGACTTCGGCATTCCCGGGTGGGTAACCTCCTTGTCTATCAGGACTCCGCCTATGAAGGCCGTGTCGGCGACGTTGCCACCCACCTTCTTCTCCACCTTTATGAAGTCGTGGTCGACAACAGTCTTGCCGCTGGCATCCTTCTCCATCACCTGCTTCACCGCCTTTATGACCATCTTCCCTAGCTCGAGCTTGGTGGCCTCGTCTCCGACGTTCTTCGATCCCATGGAGACCATTGCGATCTTCTGGAGTGTAGACTCGTCGTTTATGTCGACCTTCTTGCCGAACTCCTCGAGGGTCTCCTTGGCCTTAGTGGCCGCCATCTTGAACCCCTTGATCACGGTCGTGGGGTGTATCCCCTGGTCCAGCAGGTCTCCCGCCCCCTTGAGCAGCTCGCCTGCGAGTATGACCACGCTTGTCGTCCCGTCGCCCACCTCCTTGTCCTGGGTCTTGGCGATGTTGACCATTATCTTGGCCACCGGGTGCTCGACGTTCATCTCCTGCAGTATCGTGGCCCCGTCGTTCGTTATCACGACGTCTCCGAGGTCGCTGACCATCATCTTGTCCATTCCCTTCGGCCCGAGGGTCGTCTTGACCGCCCCTGCCACCGCAACCGCAACCGCGATGTTCGTCCTCTGGGCGTCCCTGCCCAGGAGCCGCGACGCGCCTTCCGGAAGAAGATATACCTGTTGTCCCCCTAGTTGATTTTCTGCCATAAGATCACTTAAATATGATTCGCTGTCTCGGCTATGATGAGCACAAACTTAAAATGCCAAAACCTGCGACTGTAATGATAATTATACGAGGATAACGTATTTAAAGATGAGTTTTTTCCTGCAGGAGTCGCAGGCCGTTCGGGGCGGCGGTGGGCCTTCAGCTCCGCTCGTCCAGTTTTATGGTCTCGCCTATCTTGGGCGCATGGGCGTCGTAGCCCTCCAGCTTCAGTGACTCCGAGAACATGGAGGCGGATTCGTGGTCGCCGTGCACGCAGATGACCGTGCTGGGCCCGCAGGCCTTGACGTAGTCGTAGAGCTCCGTCTTTCCGGCATGGGCGGAGAGGTCGTGGTAGGTTACCTTTGCGTGTATCTTCCGCTCCTGCCCTTCCACCTTTACCGTCCCCTTCTCCAGGAGGGTATGTCCGTTCGTGCCCGTCACCTGGTATCCCGTCAGGAATATCTGGGAGTTGCTGTTCATCTTGGTTATGTAGTCTATCACCGGCCCTCCGTTGAGCATCCCGGCGGTCGTTATTATCACCGATGGCGAGCTCAGGGCCTCCTCCCGGTCTGATTGGTCCCCCACGAAGGTCGCCCGTGCGGCGGCGGAGTTGAGCCACTCCCAGTTGTCGACGAACTCCCTGTTCCTGAGCGCGATTTTTGTCGCGGCACGCGCCATTCCGTCTACGAACGTCTGGTCCGCCAGGCCATTCCTGTACATCAGTGTCAGCATCTCCTGGGCCCTCCCCACCGCGAATGACGGCAGGACTGCCGTCCCGCCGCTGTCCAGGACCGCCTTTATCTGGCTGATGAGCCCCTTTACGGTCTCCTCCCTGGGCGGGTGCTCCCTGAGGGCGTAGGTGGATTCCGTCACAAGCACGTCGCACTTGACCGGCCTGGCCCCTTTGTGTAGTAGCTGGGGCTCGGACTTGAAATCTCCGGTGTAAACTATCCGCTTGTTGTGGACGGCGCCCCTGCGCTCTATGAGCGTTATGGCGCTGCCGCTTATGTGGCCGGCATCCGAGAGGGTGAGGTCGAAGTTCTTGAACGCCGCTGTCGACCCGTATTCGAGAGGGACGTAGCGGTTCGCCATGGTCTTTATCTGGCGCTTGTGGAACCTGGGCTGGAGATGCTCCTTCCTGGCTATCTGAAGCGAGTCCTCGAGCAGGAGCTGTGAGAACTCTAGTGTCGCCCGCGTCCCAAAGGCGGGGATGAACATGTCGTTGTAGAGCGTAGGCACCGCCCCGCTGTGGTCTATGTGGGCATGGCTGAGCACCAGAGCGTCCACCTCCGGTATTTCAGTAGGGTATTCCGGCTTCTCCGCGAGCTTGATCCCGAAGTCTAGGAGCAGGGAGGACGAGTCCTTCATCAGTATGGATGACCTTCCTACCTCTTGCGCTCCGCCGAAGAACTTGAACAGCATGATTGACCAACTTCCTTTTGGGTGTGAAAACCGTAACCTTAGGGTTTCCCTATTGTATAAATAGGTTTGCAGTTTTATATATGCAGTGGTTAAGTGGATGATGTTTCTGTCAGTTTTATCGAGCTCGTGGCGCTTACCAAGATAACCGCCGAGTCTACCGTCGAGAAGTTTGGATCGCTCATAAACTCCTCCTTCTTTGACGCCTCCAACATACTCGCGACCCTGAAGCAGAAGGGGCTCGTCGACTTCGTGACAGCCTTCCCGAGCCAGAGCACGCTCAAGCTCACGGACAGGGGGTCGGCGCTGCTCGCCGAGAACGCCAAGCGGTCCACTGAACCCCTGGACCAGCTCGATACGGCCATACTCTCCCAGCTCGCCAGCGGGAAGAGGAACCTGGTGGAGCTCAGCGCGGCGCTCGGCGTCGCCCAGAAGGACCTCGCGATACACATATACAAGCTGAGCACCCAGCAGGACCTGACCTACGAGCTCGTCAATGCTGCGGTGACCATGTACCTCACCGAGAAGGGCTTCATGGCGGCCAAGAACGCCGCCCAATTGCAGCAGGCGGCGGTGAATGCCTCCGCCGAGGCCGTGGCTGCGGCAGGTACACTCGGCCCGGCCGCGCAGAAGAACATGGACGACGAGATAAAGGTCCTCGAGGGCCTATCCAAGAGGAGGAAGGCGAAGAGGAAAATCATGCTTATAGTTGTGGCGGCCGTCATGGTGGTTATTTTCGTTCTTGTGCTCACGGTGAAATTTACCCTATGATGCCATGGCGCTCGTCGAGTATTTTGAGGCCGAGAAGCTGCTAAGGAGAAACGGGATACGCAGCATTGGGAGCGTTTATGTGGGGGATGCCGACGCTGCGGTGAAGTTCGCCGGGGGAGGCCCCATCGTCCTGAAGGCGATTTCCGGGAAGGCGATCCACAAGTCGAGGAGCGGGCTCGTGGCGGCGGGCCTGGGCTCTGAAGCGGAGATAAGGAAGGCATTCGGTTCGATCGAGAGGAAGGCGAAGCCCTACAGGCCCTACCGGATGCTGGCACAGAGGATGGTCAGGGGCGGGATCGAGATAATAGTGGGGGGCAACGAAGACGCGCAGTTCGGGAAGATGCTGCTCCTCGGGCTCGGCGGAATATACGTCGAGGCCTTCAGGGACTTCGCGCTGCGCGTATGCCCGATAGGCATGGACGATGCAGTTTCGATGGTCAGGCAGCTGCGTTCGAGGCGCATAATAGCCCCGGATGCCGCCAGGGAGAGGATGGTCGCCGAGCTCCTGCTGAAGGCGTCTCGGATGTACAGGAACAGCGACATCAGGGAGCTGGACCTGAACCCGGTGATGCTGCACGACGGCACCTACGATGCCGTCGACATAAGGATGATACGATGACAGCGCGTCCCCGGTATTTCAGCCTCGAGCGCATCCTCAATCCGAGATCCATAGCGGTGATAGGCGCCTCCGGCAATCCGGACAAGATCGGCCATGTCATCTTCGCCAACAACATAGCTTCGGGCTATGGGGGGCAGCTCTATCCAGTAAACATAAACGCCAGCGGGCCCATAATGGGCCACACCGCCTACAGGAGCGTCCTCGAGCTCAAGGGGAAGGTGGACCTTGCGGTGATTGCGGTACCGGCGGAGATCGTGCCGGCCGTGGTCGAGGAATGCGGCAAGGCCGGGGTGAGGGGGGTGGTTGTTGTGAGCGGCGGGTTCTCGGAAATCGGGAGGGCGGACCTGCAGGACAGGATAGTGAAGATTTCAATTAGATACTCGATGCCGATAATAGGGCCCAACTGCCTCGGCATCAAGGATATGTATTCGAAGGTCGATACCCTCTTCCTGCCTGCCGCCAAAATGGACAAGCCGGTGGCAGGAGGGGTGAGCTTCGCCTCGCAGAGCGGGGCCGTGGGCAGCACGGTCCTCGACATGATAGACAGCGAGGGGTTCGGCCTCGCGCGGTTCATATCCTATGGAAACGCGGCGGTGGTCGACGAGGTCGACATACTCAACTACCTGGCTGACGACGACAGGACAAAGGTGATTGTCTACTACATCGAAGGGGTCAAGAGAGGGAAGGAGTTCATAGAGGCGGCCAGGAGGGCCACCCTGAAGAAGCCCATTGTGGTCTCGAAGGGCGGCATGACGGACGAGGGCGCCAAGGCGGCCCATTCCCATACGGCCGCGCTGGCCGGAAGCCACCAGGCCTATGAGGCCGTGTTCAGGCAGTTCGGCTTCACCGTGGCTGACGACATCCAGGACCTCCTGAATCTGTCTAAGATATTCGACACCCAGCCCCTGCCGAAGGGGAGG
The DNA here is from genome assembly GCA_963799075.1 of uncultured Microcaldota archaeon. GTDB lineage: Archaea > Micrarchaeota > Micrarchaeia > Micrarchaeales > Micrarchaeaceae > JAJYUY01. The sequence goes on from CAWCVI010000001.1 coordinate 206,303, forward strand.
AGGATCGCGGTGCTCACCAATGGCGGGGGGACAGGCGTCCTTGCGACCGATGCCCTTTACCTGAACGGGCTTGAGATGGCCGAGCTGTCGAAGGGCACGGTAACCGCGCTGAGGAAGGTGATGCCGCCCATAGTGAATGTCAGGCTGCCGCTCGACATGGCGGGGGACGCCGACAAGAGCAGGTTCGAGGCTGCGCTCTCTGCCCTTGAATCAGACCAGAAGGTCGACGCGATAATGGCCATCGCGCTCTTCCAGACCCCGGGTGCCGATGCAGGCGTGGCGGCGAAGCTCATAGAATACGGCACCAGGATGAGGAAGCCCCTGGTGGTCGTGAGCATGGGGGGCAGCTACACCAGGACCCAGAGGCAGACGATAGAGAAGGGCGGCGTCCCGGTTTACGAATCGCCGGGCGAGGCGGCGAAGGCGCTCGCGGCGCTGGCAAGTTATGCTGAATATAGGGGATTACATGGGAAAAAAGGCCGATGAGATAATAAGGAGGGACCACAAGGTCTTCCTCAACACGACGATGATAGACTACAACTTCGTCCTCAAGGGAGGCGAGGGGGACTTCGTATATGACGTCGACGGCAACAAGATCATCGACTTCACGAGCTTCATAGGGGTCTACAACCTCGGCATAAACTCCAACGAGGCCGTAAGGAACGCCATAAAGAAGCAGATGGACGTGATGATGCACGGCGCGTTCAACGAGTATTACTCAGAGCTGCCGGTGCAGTTCGGCGAGGCCCTAATCAAGATGTTCCCGAAGGGGTTCGGCCGCATCTTCCTCTGCAACTCGGGCACCGAGGCGGTGGAGTCGGCGGTCAAGTACGCGAAATACTTCACCAGGCGGCAGTACACGATAGCGTTCTACAGGGCCTTCCACGGCAGGACCATGGGCTCGCTGGCGCTGACCTCGTCTAAATCCATCCAGCGGTCGCATTTCGGGCCGTTCACCGGCGTCATCCATGCGCCCTATGTGTATCCCTACAGGTGCCCGTTCAAGCACCGCGAGGGGGAGGAGTGCGGGCAGGAGTACATCGACTACATAAGGGACGACATACTGAAGCGCGAGGCGCCCCCCGAGGAGGTGGCATCGATAATCTTCGAGCCGATCCAGGGAGAGGGGGGCTACATTGTCCCGACAAAATCGTTCGTGCAGGGGCTGAGGGAGCTTGCCGACGAGTTCGGCATAGCGCTGATCGACGACGAGGTGCAGGCGGGGTACATGAGGACAGGGAAGTTCCTGGCGCTGGATAACTTCGGAGTCACTGCAGACATCTACACCATGGCGAAGGCGCTGGGCGCCGGACTGCCGATGGGGGCGGCCATAGTCAAGAGCGGCTTCGGCGACGTGCCCGAGGGGGTCAATGCCAACACCTTCGGCGGCAACCTGGCGGCCGTGGCGGGGGCCTACGAGGCCCTGAAGCAGGTCCAGAGGAACCAGAAGGCGATGGAGCGCGACATAAAGGCGAAGGGCGCGCACATAATGAGGAGGCTGGAGGAGATGAAGGAGAGGTACGAGATGGTCGGCGACGTGAGGGGGCTTGGCCTCATGATAGGGGTGGAGCTCGTCAAGGACAAGAAGAGCAAGGCCTATGCCACAAAGGAGAGGGACGAGGCGCTGAGGATAGCGCTGGACAGGGGCCTTCTGCTCCTCCCATCGGGCGAATCCACCATAAGGATAATACCGCCGCTCACCATATCCAAGGCCAGCATAGACAAGGGGCTCGACATCCTGGAGAGCGCGATCAGGAACCTTGATTCCAGGTAGGCGGGATAGCAATAATTAATTGCCGCTCCCCAATCCTAGCCAGTGGTACAGTGGTCTGCATAGTCTATTCGAAGGCCGAGGAAATATCCAAGGCGCTCGGGGAGCGGGTGGTGAGGATGCTGGAGGCCGAGGAGACAGAACCCGTCGGGGGCCTGCGTCGCTTCAGGAGCGGGAGGGCGGACATCGTAGAGCTGGACAAGCTGCCCATTTACGAGGAACGGCTGGACTCCCTGGTGAAGTCCGACCTTTTCATCTTCCTCAGCAGGCACAGGAGCGCGATGGGCGTCGCCTCCTTCACAGTGCATCCGCTGGGGAACTGGGATGCCCGATCGGAGGCAGGGGGGAAGCCCAGGATGCTCAGCGTAGCCGCGCCCTGGCAGATGCGGAACATGCTGTCCCAGATATCAAGCGGAAACGAGACAGGAGTCCCGGTGACCTACGAGGCGACCCATCATGGGCCCCTCCTGGAGACCCCCTCCTTCTTTGTCGAGGTCGGGGGATCCGAGAAGATAACGGATCCGCACTACGACGCCCTTGCCCGATCGGTCTGCGATTATGTGACCTCCGACAGCGGAAATGTAGGGAAGGTCGCCCTGGCGGTAGGCGGAACCCATTACCCGGAAAAGTTCACCAAGCTTGCCCTGGAGGGGAAATACGCCTTCTGCCACATAATGCCGAGGCACTCCTGCAACTACCCTGAGATGCTGCAGATGGGCGTAGAGAGGTCGGTGCCTGCTGCGGAGTGCGCCGTCATAGACTGGAAGGGCATCGCCGCGCCCCAGAGGGAGGCCGCGATAAGGAAGCTTGGGGAGCGGGGGATCGATTACGTCAGGGCGTGAGTGGTCTCTTGGACGTCTATTCGCTGTTTTTGGGGAAGAACAAGAGCTACACCGAGATACAGAAGATTGCGATACCGATAATCAAGGATGGAAAGAACTGCCTTGTGGTTGCCCCCACAGGGTACGGCAAGACCGAGGCGGCCATGCTGCCGCTTATAGACATGGCCGCCGGAGGGGAGGCGGCCGGGATAAAGGTCCTTTACATCACTCCGCTCCGGGCACTCAACAGGGACACCATAAAGAGGCTCACCTCCCTTTGCGCTGCCGCGGGCGTGACCATAGGGGTGAGGCACGGTGATACACCACAGGGGGAGAGGAAGAGGCAGATGCTGAATGCCCCAATGATAATGATAACCACTCCGGAGACGCTGCAGAGCATGCTCATAAATAAGAGCCTCCGGGAAGCCCTGAAGAACCTGAAGGCCGTAGTAGTCGACGAGATCCACGAGCTGCATCACAGCAAGAGGGGCGCCCAGCTGTCGGTCGCGCTGGAGAGGCTGGTGGAGGTCGCGGGAGAGTACCAGAGGGTTGGCATAAGCGCCACGGTGGGCGACAGGAGGATGCTGTCCCTGTTCCTTGCCGGCAGGAGGGAGTGCCGCCTCGCGGAGGCGGGAACAAAGAGGCTTGATCTCCTGGTGGAGATGCCGGGCGGCGGTCCTTCCAGGCTTTCCGGGCCGATCATGGAAAGGTTCGGACTGGACGGGGATTCCATGTCCAGGCTGGAGCTCGTCGCAGACCACATAAAGGCGTCGGGAGGGACGCTGGTATTCGCCAACACCAGGCAGGTGGTGGAGGCGGTAGGCAGCAGGCTGGTCTACCTGGACAGGACAGAGCACTTCGGAGGGATAGGGGTGCACCACAGCTCGCTTGACCGGGCCGAGAGGATAGAACTGGAGGACCGCTTCAAGAGCGGACAGGTGAAGAGCATCATAGCCACCAGCTCCCTGGAGCTGGGGATAGACATAGGATCTGTCGACCTGGTGGTGCAGTACGGGTCTCCACGCCAGTCCCTGAGGCTTGCGCAGAGGGCCGGCAGGAGCGGGCACCGGGTCGCCGGGGTGCCAAGGGCGTTCGTGATACCACTCAACGTGATAGACGCCATAGAGGCGGCCGTGGTCTGCAGGAGGGCCTCGGCTGGCGATTTCGAGTCCTACCCCGCCCAGATGGGTGCCCTCGACGTGCTGGGGAACCAGGTATCGGGGATTGCGGTTGAGACTGGAGGCATAGAGCTGGGCCGCCTGCACGGGATCCTGAAGCGCTCCTTCGTCTACGGAGGCCTGAAGGAGGGGGAGCTCAGGTCTCTCGTGGAGTTCATGGCCAAGCAGCGCATGGTCGGTTTCGGCGGGAAGGCAATAACACCGGGGGGCAGGACGAAGATGTACTATTACGAGCACCTCAGTGTCATAACCGACGTCAAGAGGTTCGTGGTGAAGAACATCATAGAGAACAGGATAATCTCGTCGCTTGACGAGCGCTTCGTCGCGAACAACGTGGACGAGGGGTCCGTCTTCATAACCAAGGGACTGCCCTGGAAGGTGGTGAGCATAGACGAGAACGTCGTCAGCGTGGAGCCCAGCATGGAGGTCGAGGCGGCGATTCCGGACTGGGTGGGCGAGGACATCCCCGTGAGCTACGAGACCGCCAGGGGATTCCTGGATGCCATTTCAGGGAAGGCGGATGATATCAGGAAGTTCTGCTCCGAGGAGACGTGGCGGAGGATCTCGAAATTCCTTGAGGAGCAGAAAGGCCACCACATCCCGTCAAGGGGCGAGGTGGTCGTTGAAACATTCAGCAGCTACAGGATAATCTACACCTGGCTCGGCACTGCCGCCAATGATGCCCTCTCCAAGATGCTTGCGGACGAGATAGGGAAGGCGACCGGAAGCAGGGTTGCGGTGAAGAGCACGCCCTACGCCGTGATAGTCGAGGCCGGAAGCTCGGGTTTCGACATCGGCAGGATATTAGAGAGGCTGGCGGCAGGCGACGCAAGGAGGTCGCTGGAGGCTGTGCTCGGCGAGAGCGAGATATTCAGGTACAAGTTCATCGCGGTGGCGAAGCTGTTCGGGCTCATAGACAGGGACGCGCTGGTCTCCAGGTCGATGGCGAGGAGGCTGATGAAGGTCCTTGACGGCACCCCCATAACCCAGGAGGCCAGGAGGGAGCTGATGGAGAACCACTTCGACCTCGGGAACCTGGCCTCTTTCCTGGAAGGGATCGGCTCCGGCAATACGGAGGTGAGGGAGGTGACGCTCGACTCGGCCTCTCCGCTGACCAAGGCGCTGGTCGGCTATTCGCGCTCGGCCAGGGAGCTGGTCCTGCCGCTGACGCCGAACAATGAGCTCGTCGAGTCGTTCTCCAGGTACATACTTTCGAAGTCCGCCAAGCTCGTCTGCACCTATTGCGGGCTTGTCTTCTCCAGGAAGCTCTCCGAGCTAAGGGGGGAGGAGGTGATAAAATGCGGCTCGTGCGGAAGCCCTATGGTCTCGACCTATGACGACACGTACAAGGGGGCGGTGGACAGGAGGCTTGCGGGAAAAAGGCTTTCGAAGACAGAGGCGGCGGCATTTAACGAGGCCCTAAAGATTGCCGGCCTGATAAGCTCCTACGGCCAGAGGGCCGCCCTGGCGCTCTCGGTGTACGGGATCGGGCCCACCTCGGCGGCCAGGGCGCTCATGATGAGGAAGGGCGAGGAGAGGTCGTTCTTCATCGACCTGATAGAGGCCCAGAAGAACTTCATAAGGACGAAGAAGTACTGGTCTGTCTGAAGACTTGCTTGCTCTGGCTTGCCGGAGGTTTCGGTCACTTCTGCTCGGCCGGGATGGTTACATTCTTTGGGCCATCGGGCTCGGCCTGCAGTATCTGGGCATCGACTATCCTGACTCCCGGGTCCAGCCTCATGAGCCTGACCCCGCTGGCGGCCCTTCCCGTGACCCGTATCTCGCTGGTGGGGAAGGATATGGATATCCCCTTCGAGTTTATCAGGACGAGGTTCCCGTTCTGGCTCGCGTTCAGAGCCCTCACCACGTATCCGGTCTTGTCCTTTATCCTGATGTTTAGCACGCCCTTCCCTCCCCTCTTCTGCAGCCTGTAGGCGCCGAGGGCGGTTATCTTGCCGTAGCCCAGCTCCGCTATCGAGAGTATCTGGTCGGTGCCCTTCGCGGCTATCAGGTTGAGCACCGCGTCGTCTTGGGTCAGCTTTATGCCCCTTACCCCCACGGCCTCCCTGCCCATCGGCCTTAGGTCTGTTTCGCTGAACCTCAGGGCCTTCCCCTTCCTCGTGGCTATGAACATCTCTGACTTCCCGTCTGACAGGCAGACGTCGGCAAGGGAATCTCCCTCCTGCATGTTTATCGCCCTGATCCCGTTCGCCCTGGGCCTGGAGAAGCTTTCTGCGGCCACCCGCTTCACCTTCCCCCTGGCGGTTATGAATGTGAGGTAGGACTTCTCGAAGATCCTGGTGTTTATTATCGTCTCGGCCTTCTCGCCCTCCTCGAACTTCACCAGGTTGACCACCGCCTTCCCTGACCCGTACCTCCCCTCATCGCGGATCAGGTAGGCCTTGAGCCAGTAGGCCCTGCCGGTGTTGGAGAGTATCAGGAGGTAATCCTTCATCTTGCAGGATATTATCTGCTTCACAAAGTCGCCTTCCTTGAGCTGGATCGCTATTATCCCCTTCCCTCCCCTCGCCTGCTCCCGGTAGAGCTTGTTGTCTATCCTCTTGATGTAGTTGTTCCTGGTGAGTATTATCGTCGTGTCGTCGTCCTGTATCAGGTCCTCCCGTTCTATCAGGAGCGGGGTCGTGTTGTCCATCTGGGTGCGCCTCGGCCTCCCGTACTGCTTCTTCAGGTATTCGGTCTCTGTCCTGATTATGCCGAGAACCTTGTTCTCGTCGGCCAGTATGGACTCGAGCTCGCCTATCCTGGACTTCAGGTCTGTCTTCTCGGTCTCCAGGGACCCCCGCTCAAGGCCCGTGAGCTTGCTCAGCTTCATATCCAGTATCGCGTTGGCCTGTTTCTCGCTAAGGGAGTAGTGTTGTATGAGACCTGCCCTCGCATCCTTGAGTTCCTTGCTGCCTTTTATGAGTGCGACTATTTTTTCTATGTTTTCTAGCGCCACCAGGAGCCCTTCGACCAGGTGCATCCTGTCCCTTGCAACCTGGAGGTCGAAGGCGGACCTATTCTTTATGACGCCTATCCTGTACTCCACGAAGTGCTTTATGAAATCCCTGAGCGTAAGCGTGAGGAGGCTGTTCCCCAGCACGGCGATGTTCATGACCGGCAGGCTTATCTGGAGCTGGCTGTGCGTGTAGAGCTGGTTGAGCGTGTATTCCTGCTCCGCGTCGGACTTCAGCTCTATCACTATCCTAATTCCTTCCTTCCCGCTCTCGTCCCTCATGTCCGATATTCCTGTGATGCGCTTGTCCTTCACGAGCTCGGCTATCTGGCTGACTAGGGTAGCCTTGTTGACGGTGTAGGGTATTTCCGTGACTATGAGTGCCTCTTTGTTCTTGCTCTTCTCCTTCTCCACCTTTCCGCGGATCACGACGGACCCCCTTCCCTTTAGGTAGGATGCGAGCAGCCCCTCGTTGTTGAATATCATGCCCCCTGTCGGCAGGTCAGGACCCGCCACATAGGCGAGCAACTGCTCGGACGTTATGGTGGGGTTGGCGACATAGGCGACCACCGCATCACATATCTCGGCGAGGTTGTGCGGCATTATATTTGTTGCCACTCCCACCGCTATCCCGGAAGAGCCGTTAATCAGGAGGTTGGGCACCTTTGCCGGAAGCAGTAGAGGTTCCTCTTCTGTGTTGTCGAAGTTCGGGACCATCTTCACCGCCTTCTTGTCCAGGTCCTCGAGCATCTCCTCGGCAAGCTTGGTGAGCCTTACCTCTGTGTAACGCTGGCTGGCCATCTTGTCCCCGTCGATCGAGCCAAAATTCCCCTGGCCTTCCACGAGGATGTGGTTCATCGAGAAGTCCTGGGCCATCCTTGCGAGCGTTTCGTAGGCTGCCACGTCGCCGTGGGGGTGGTATTTTCCGATCACCTCTCCGACAATCCTGGCGCTCTTCTTTGTCGGCTGGCTATGGACGTTGTTGAGCCGGTACATGGCGTAGAGTATCCTCCTGTGCGCGGGCTTCAGCCCGTCGCGTACGTCGGGGAGGGCCCTGCCTATGATCACGCTCATCGCGTAGTCGATGTAGCTCGACTGCATCTCCTTCTCTATTGAGGTTTCAATGGTCTCGCTCATGGTCATGCCTCATACGTCCAGGAAGGAAACCTCGTGCGAGTGCTCCTCCAGGAATTTGCGCCTTGGCTCGACCTCAAGCCCCATAAGCACTGTGAATATCGCCTCTGCGATCTGGGCATCTTTTATGTTGACTTTCTTCAGCACGCGGTTTTCCGGGTTCATTGTTGTTTCCCATAGTTGATCCGCGTTCATCTCCCCTAGACCCTTGTACCTTTGTATTGTTGCTTTGTCACCCATCGCCTTCATTACTTCGGGCATTTGGGCATCAGAGTAAACGTATTTTGATTCCTTGCCCTTGGTCACCTTGTAGAGCGGGGGCTGGGCCAGGTATATGTTCCCCCTCTCTATGAGCGGGCGCATGTATCTATAGAAGAAGGTCAGAAGGAGCGTGCGTATGTGACTGCCGTCGACGTCTGCATCTGCCATGAGTATTATTTTGTTGTACCTGAGGTTCTCCGGCTTGAACTGCTCTTTTATCCCTACACCGAATGCTGTTACCATGGTGTGTATCTCGGCATTGCCGAATATTTTCTCCTCTGAGGCCTTCTCGACGTTTATTACCTTTCCCCTCAATGGCAGTATTGCTTGGTACCTCCTGTCCCTTCCCTGTTTGCTCGACCCGCCGGCGCTGTCGCCTTCCACCAGGAATATTTCTGCCTTTGACGGGTCGTCCTCGCTGCAGTCGGCCAACTTTCCTGGGAGAACCGAACCTTCGAACATACTTTTCTTGCGTACCATGTCCCTGGCCCTCTTTGCGGATTCTCTTGCCTGGGCGGAGTTGATTATCTTCCTTATTATGTTTGCGGCATCGCCCGGGTTCTCCTCCAGGTAGGTGGAGAGCTTGGAGTATACCATGCTGTCTATCGCGCTCTTCACGGAGGGATTTCCGAGCTTCTCTTTCGTCTGTCCTTCGAATTCAGGGTTGGCCAGGTAAACCGCGACTATGGCAATAAGCCCCTCCCTTGTGTCATCGCCTTCTATGCTCACAGACTGCTTCCCTACTTTCTTGGTGTTCTTCCCAATATAGTTTGTTATCGCCCGGGTCAACGCCGTGTGCAGCCCGACGACATGGGTCCCCCCTTCCGGGGTCTTGATCATGTTTACGAACGGGAGCAGGTTCTCACTGTAGGATTCGACATACTGGATCCCGAGCTCAAACCTCAGCTGATCCGATTCGCCCTTGATTATGATTGGCTTGGAAAGGGAAGGCGTCTTTCCCCTTACGAAGTCGAGGAAGTCTGGTATCCCCCTTTCTGAAGCGAAAACATTAGTTGTCTCGGCCTCGGTATTCCTTTTGTCCATCAGGGTTATCCTGATCTCCGGGCAGAGGAAAGATACCTCCTTCAGGAGCTCATGGAGCTCTATCGTGTCGAACGTCTTGGCGGAGAATATGGTGGTGTCCGGCTTGAACTTGACGGTGGTTCCTGTGTCCTCCGGTTTCGTCTCCCCTATTATTTCGAGTGGGCTGAGAACTCCTCCCCTGCTGAACCTCTGCTGGTATACCTTGCCGCCCCTCTTTACCGTGACGATCGTGTATTCGGAGAGTGCGTTGACTACAGTGAGGCCGACTCCGTGAAGCCCTCCCGAGACCTTGTAGGCCTTATTCTCGAACTTCCCGCCCGAGTGCAGGGAGGTCATTATGACCTCCAGCGCCGGCTTCCCCTCCTTTTCTATTAGGTCGATAGGGATTCCCCTTCCGTCGTCACTGACCTCGCCGATGTCGACGCCTTCCTCCCTTGTCAGGGTTATGCCTATCTCCTTGGCGAAGCCTGCCTGGGCCTCGTCTATGGAGTTGCTGAGTATCTCGTAGAGCAGGTGGAAGAAGCCCTTGCTGCCTGTCGAGCCTATGTACATCGCCGGCCTCTTCCTGACGCCCTGCGGGCCCGAAAGTACGACTATGTCCTTTGCGCTATACTCCCCCTTGTCGGCCATTATATCCACTAACTTTGCATCTAGAATACCGGTACTAATCCCTACCTATTCTACTATGTGTTTTGCATCTTTAAAACCCTTTCTGTGGCCTGGTTTTACGATAGCAAAACTTGCTTCAGGTTGTGGAATTCACGGACCGAAATTTTCACAAAAAAGTAGTATTATATTACTTCGTTTGCATCAGATAAGGGTAAAGGGTCAGTTTGGTGGGTTAGTGGCAAGAACAAAAGTTATTATTATCGGCGCGGCGGGCCGCGACTTTCATGACTTCAACGTCCTTTTCAGGAACAACCGGGACTATGAGGTCGTCGCGTTCACGGCAAACCAGATACCTTACATATCCGACAAGGACTACCCGAAGGAGCTTTCGGGAGCGCTCTACCCCAAGGGGATCAGGATATATGACGAGTCGCAGCTCGGCGAGCTTATAGACAGGCTCCGCGTCGGGGTATGCATCCTCGCCTACAGCGACCTCCCCTACAGCGACGTGATGAGGAAGGCCAGCATAGTGAACTCGCATGGATCGGATTTCTGGCTCGTCGCGCCCGAGATGGCGATGATAAAGTCGACCAAGCCCGTCGTTTCGGTGTGCGCGGTCAGGACGGGGGCAGGGAAGAGCCAGACCTCGCGCTACATAGCGAACTACCTCCGCTCGAAGGGCCTCAGGGTCTCGGTTGTGAGACACCCGATGCCCTATGGCATACTGAAGGACGAGGTGGTTGAGAGGTTCAGGACCCTGCGTGACCTTGACAGGTACAAGACGACCATAGAGGAGAGGGAGGACTACGAGCCCCACATAAGGAACGGGTTTGTGGTGTTCGCCGGTGTCGATTACGAGAAGATACTGAGGGCTGCGGAGAAGGAGTCGGACGTGATAATCTGGGACGGGGGCAACAACGACGCCTCCTTCTTCAGGCCGGACCTTTCCATAGCAGTCCTGGACCCGTTGAGGGCCGGCAACGAGATAGGGTACTATCCGGGCGAGATCGTGGCCAGGATGGCCAACGTCGTGCTGGTGAACAAGGTAAACTCCGCTACAAAGGACGAGATGAGGACCATAGAGAAGGACATCAGGGCGATAAACCCGAAGGCGGAGATGATATACGCCGATTCGGTGGTGACCATCGCCGACCCGTCCCTTGTCAAGGGGAAGAGCGCCCTGATAATAGAGGACGGCCCTAGCATAACGCATGGGGGCATGAAATTCGGGGCTGGAACGGTGGCGGCGAAGAAGTATGGGGTTCGGAAGGTGGTGAACGCCAAGGAAGTTGCCGTGGGGGAGATAAGGAAAACCTATGATAAGTATCCTGTCCTGGGAAAGGAGCTTCCGGCCATGGGCTACAGCAAGCAGCAGATCAAGGACCTCGAGACCACGATAAACAGGGCGAAGTGCGACGTTGTCATATCGGCGACGCCTACCGACCTGTCCAGGATACTCAAGGCCAACAAGCCCATAATAAACGTGAAATACGAGCTGAGCCCGCGCGGCAGGGGGCTGGATCGCGCATTGGACAAATTTGTGAGGGAGAACCGTGTCAGTGCCTAGGACGCTTTTGCTCGTCTTCATAATAATCGGGCTCGTGGACTCGCTGTACCTGACGGCAGTCCATTACACTGCGCTTCCCTTATACTGCCCGGCGGGAACCAGGGTGAACTGCGAGCAGGTGATCACCAGCTCCCTCTCCGAGGTCGCCGGGATACCCATCTCCATAGGGGGCATAGTATGGTTCGCCGCGATGGGGATATTCGTCCTTGCCGGACTGAAGATGAAGATCGTGAGGAACGTCTGGTACATACTGGCGCTCGGGGCCGTGGCCTACTCGCTGGTGGGCCAGACGATACTCGGGGAGATATGCGAATACTGCATTCTCCTGGACCTGATGCTCGCCCTAAGCGTGATAGTGGCGATAAGGTACGGGCCCGCCGTCTTCCCCGCTCAAGCTTAAGCTTTTATATCTCTTCGGCCTATCTCTCTTATAATTTGGGTCCATAGCTCAGCATGGTCAGAGCGACTGGCTCTTAACCAGTATGTCGGGGGTTCAAATCCCCCTGGACCCGCTTATCTTTTTTGCGAAAAACAGGAGTTCTGGCATGCCCAATCTGCATCGCCCGGCTTTAGGACGATTTGATTGAACCGCGAGACGACCTTTGTGCGGAGGAGGTAGGTATCTGCGAACTTTGCATAAGCCAGCCAACCTTCCAAGCTCAGCAGGCCGTCCGAGGAGCTGCGGGCGTTTGCATTGTAGTCTTCCTTGAATTTTTCCAGGCGTTTCCATATTCTTCTTGCATTGCTTTTCTTCAGGAGCCTGTGCTTCCGGAATACCCTGAATCCAAGGAAGGTCACACCATGCCCGAGTTCCACCACCTTTGATTTTTCGGGATGGAGATCCAGTTTTAGGGTGGACTTCAGGAAGTCATTTATTTCCTCTTTCCATTTTTCAAGGAGGAGTTCATCAGGGAGTAGTATTACAAAATCGTCGACGTACCTGATGTAGTATTTGGCCTTCAATTTGTGCTTCACAAAAAGATCAAGTTCGTGCAGATATACGTTTGCAAAAAATTGCGATGTCAGATTGCCTATCGGCATTCCCTTTCCTGGAGTCCCGGTCTTGTGGTTTTCAAGTATAGTTTTTACCAGCCGGATGACACTGTCGTCTTTTATCCTTTTCTCGATTATGTCCATCAGTGTTTCGTGGTCGACATTGTCAAAGTAATGGCGTATGTCCGCCTTGAGCACGTAGCAGGTCGCCTCCCTTTTCTCTAAAAATTTACGCTGCCCCCTCCCCCCCCCCCCGAAGCCGCGCCTGCCATGTGCGTGGAACTTACCTTTCTCATGAACTTCTCGAACCTCAGGATTGCCTTGTGGGTTCCCTTGCCTTTCTGGTTGGCGAAGGAATCATAGATGAACTCCTTTTCCAGAATGGGCTCTATGATGTTGCACAAGGCGTGGTGCACGACTCTGTCCCTGAAATGCGATGCGCTTATCTTCCTCGTTTTGGGGTCCCTTATGATGAATGTTGTTAGGGAGCTTGGAGCATAGGTGCATGTTTCCAGATCGTGTTTCAAACGCGTTAGGTTTTCTTCCAGGTTAGCCTCGAATTCGATGACATAGCTCCTGCGCGTTTTTCTTTTCTTGGCCTTAAGGAATGCGAGCGTGAGGTTTGCTTTGGAGCATAGTCGCGGATAAAGGTTAGTATGAGTCTCCATTGGATATCACAAAACTAGGCCGGTGCAAGCCAGGGGTCATTCGCAAGCCATTGTCCGGCTCGTTGTTCGCATTGACGTTCCGCCTGTTGTTGCCGTTCCAGTTGTTGTAGCCGCGCGCGAGGGCGCACAATGGTAACCCGCCTACAAAAGGCCGCACAAGCGGCGTCACCACAGCTTCGCGATTTCGGTTCCCCTACTCAGCGTCGCTGTTGAATTTCATGGCCAGCCTTCCCGGATACCTTATGAGTGGCATGGCGCTATAGGCGGATGTGTGGCTCCCAAGCGGCTTGCACCCGTGAATGGTTCCCATTCGCGGCCTGCGGTTTTCGGCCGCAGGCGACCTAGGTAGGAGAACAGGGAAGTTCAGCTTTTTATCTGTAGCGTTTCGAGGTTCTCCACAATCCTGCGCACCGCGATTATTCCATTTACCTTTGAGAAGCCTTTGATTGCCTCGAGCTTTTCCAGCAACTCCTTGACGGCAGGAACATCTAATTGCGTCTTCCTGAGCTTTTTCATGAGCTCCCTGGTCTCGCACGGCAGCGCAATTTCGCGCCTTGGCTCGGCTTGAGCCAGGCCCGCCACCCGCAAGCCATAGTCCGGCACGTAGTCCGCATCGACGTACCGCCAGTCGTAGCCGTTCCAGTCGTCGTAGCCGCGCGCGAGGGCGCCGAGATACTGACCCTCGTCATGATCATTTTCCGTCCTGCGCCATGTGCGCCTGGCTTTCTCATCATTACTTGGAACCGCTGCACCTTGAGGTATCCCTAGTTCCTGGTCCACATAATGCCATGTCTCGCTGGTTCTAGGATAGTTCTTGACGACATGGGTGACCTCACCCCTGAAGCGGTTGGTCTTTGTCAGCTTTACGCCTTCCTGGAAGACTAGCACTGCGTCTACCAGCTCGCGGTGGGATTTTGGCACTTCATATCTCCAGCCCCTGAAGGTTATCTCTTTCCCTAGGGGTTGCCCCGGCATTCCGTATGCCACCGGTTCGAGCCAGACACCTGGGATTTTCTCTCCGGACATAAGGAGCTGGTCTACAATTTTGTTCGTCACTTTGCCCTTTCCACTGAATCGCGCCAGATATTCCTTGAGCGTTACGTCGTTTTTTGAAACTTCTATCGCCTGCGGCTGGCTATTCGAGGGGAATCTTATGGTCTCCATTTTCTGCATTGTACCACTTATCCTTTACCGCGGTTCCAGATATAAATAGCTTACGGCTGCATCCAGTCGACTTCGTAGTACTCGTAGTCGCTCCCCTGCAGCTCGATCCTCCGTATCTTGTAGTAGGTCACCGCAGTCTCCCTGTCCGCTATCGCGGCTATGAGCTCCATTCTGTTGTCCTTCGCCTTGTTTATTATCGCAGACAGCTCAGCGCCACCCAGGTACTCGTCCTCGCTGAGCGAGAGCATCCCGTACCTCGGCGCCGACTCTTCCGGTGTCTCTATCCCGCCCGGCTTCCGGTGGTAGAGTATGAAGTCTATGCCCATCTTCTTCGTCCTTGTCTTTCCCGGAATCGCCAGTATGAAGGTCTTCCTTACCGAGTGGGCCACCCTTATGGCCCTCGACCATTCGGATATCAGCAGCTTCGCGTCCCTCGGGAAGACGTGGATTACATGCATCGAGTGGACCCATTTGTCGTTCTTGACCGGCTGGGCTCCCGGGAAATAAAGCCGGAAGTGCGTCCCGAACTTGAAACCCGTCTTTATCACGTAGCCCTTGCTCCTCCAGTCCGCGTAGACATCGTAGAGCTTCTGGAAGTCCTCTCTCCTGCCCTCCGCCACCTCGACTATCTGCTTCCTGGTCATGTTCGAGACCTCCAGGACGCCGTTGTCCATCAGGAAGACGGTCTCGTAGACGTCCAGCTTGCTGAGGGTGCCGTGCTCCTGCAGCTTGTAGGTCCCGTACTGGCCGAACCAGTACTGCCGGTATAGCTCCTTCCCCTGCTCGTCCTCGTCGACCACGGTGAACATGTCGCCCGTGTAGAAGGTCCCTGTCAGCCTGTAGCCCTTGAGCTTCAACGCGGACGAGTTGTACCTCTTCGTGTGCTGCGGCTTTGTTGCCGCGACCCTCTTGTCGTCAATGTACCTTGCAACGAGCCCCCTGTCCCTCCAGTCCTTGTAGGTGAAGTATCTCGCCATGAACTTCTTGGTGTTGAAAAGGCCCGCCAGGCCGTTGAACGTCATCTCCTTCCCCTCTGCGTCCGCGCATCTGGCCTTCCGGACGTCCATGACGTAGAGCGCCTCCTCCGGCCTCATCACCAGCCTTCCCCGCTCGATGTTCCCGAAGCTGCTGGACCTGAGTATGTCCTTCGTGGAGGGATCCTCTGCGTAAATCTGCCCTGCCTTCCGGTCGAATACCAGCTCGAGGCCCAATCAGACACCCAACATCGCCGCTGTCGCCTCCTCCTCCACCGACGACAGCTTCGCGGGGAGTATTATTATGGTCGGCCCCTGGTCTATCCTGAGCCCCTTGACCTCGTCCAGGGTCAGCAGCAGCTTCTGCTCGCCCGGAAGCGAGAGGTTGTGGAGCACGATTATCTTCGTGCTGGGCTTTATGATTCCCTTCTTGTAGGTCTTTTCGGCATGGGCCATTATCTCGGCCGCATAGGAGGGCTGGATCGAGCCCGTCTCGCTGTCATAGTCGAGGAGCAGTATGGAATGCAGCCCGCTGCCCAGGTTCTTCTCTATGGTCTCGTAGAACGATACCGGCTTGTAGTGGTCGCTCCACAGGGGAATCGTGCATATCTGGCCGAACCTGTAGAAGTCCAGCCCGCTCTCCCCCATGGCCGCGCTCACTATCGAGCTTGAATGTATCACCGCCACCTTGACGCCGGCCTTCTTTGCCTCTATGAAGGCGATCTTGTGCGTCGTGGCCACCAGCGGGTCGCCGGCGACCAGCACCGCTATGTCCTCCTTCGCCGCTAGCTCTATCATTGAAGTGATGTTGTCCTCGAGCCCGCTCCTCTCCAGGATGGCCACCTTCTTGCCTATCCTCTTCTCCAGATCGGGGATCCTACTGCCGAACCAGCCCGTGTACCTCTCGGCGAAGACCTTCACCGTGCCTCTCTTCAAGAGCTCCAGCGCCTCCTCGGTAATGCCACCTTCGGAAAGACCAGCGCCCACTAGGAAAAGCATCGAATCAGTCTTTCATTCCCGCCGGAGTTATCTTCATGACGCACTCTCCCTCAGGCATCTCTGGGGAGTCCACAAGCCTCACTATCCTCTTCTCGTCCTTGGACTTCTTGAGGTAGAGCCTGGTCGTGGCCGCGTGGGCCAGTATGTTCCCGCCTATGGGGGTCGTCGGGTCGCCGAACAGTATACCAGGGTTGTCCATCACCTGGTTGGTTATGTAGATCGCGAGCTTGTACTTGTCCGCGAGCATCTGCAGCTTGTGCAGGTGCTGGTTGACCTTGCCCTGGCGCTCGTTGAGGGCGCCCCTTCCCACGAACTCGGACCTGAAGAGCGACATCAGCGAATCAACCACGATGAGCTTTATGTTTTTCTCCTGCACCAGCTTGTCCGCACGCTCTATGGTTAGTATCTGCTGCTCTGTGGTCGTCGCCCTCACCACTATGATGTTCTCCAGCGCCTTCTTGGAGTCCATTCCGGCCGCCTTCGCTATCTGCTCTATCCTCTCCGGCCTGAATGTGCCCTCTGTGTCTATGAAGAGCGCCGCCCCGTCCAGCCCCCCCTTGTCCCGAGGGAGCTGCACGTTCACTATGAGCTGGAATCCCAGCTGGGACTTCCCGCTGGCGAACCTGCCGTAGGTCTCTGTTATCGCCTCTGTCTCGACTCCCCCTCCTATCAGGTCGTCCAGGTCCTTGACGCTGGTGGTTATCTTACCTATGTCCTTCCTGCGCACCAGCACTGCCTCCGCCGTCTCGTAGTTTATGGTGGTGGACTCCTTTGCCGCCTGGACCGCCTTCTTCGCCGCCTCGAGCCCGACGCCGCTCATCTCGCTGAGCTCGTGGGGCGTCAGCACGGCTATCTTGTCCAGCGTGTCCTTGCCCAGGGAGCGGAGCTTCTCGGCCGTGGTCTCCCCTATCCCCGGTAGGTCCTCTATCTCTCTTATTGCCTTGTCCTTCGGCATGGAAAACACGATGTCATTATCTTTATGAAACCAAAACTATATAAGCGTTGGAACGATAGTCTAGTGATAGGTCAGTGAATGATTAAAAAGGAAGAGGCCTGCGGGTTTTACCTCGCAGGCAAGACGACCAGTTTTTACGACCTTCTGTTCTGTAGAGAACCCGTACTATCCTAACGAAGTATAGCCTTAAAAACCTTTGGAAATAGCGGAATCTTTCATAAAAATGGAATAATATGGAGGCACTTACTCTCAGCGGGGCAGGCCTTGCGGTCGCGGCAGTGATGGGGGCACTCTTCGTGCTCTTCGGCGGCTGGATCTGGTGGATCTTCCTGCTGGGCATGCTAATCTTCCTCGCCCTTGCCGCCATCGTGACCTGGATCGGAAGAAGCTACAAGAAGAAGAGAAGGCTGGGCCAGAAGCCGAGGGGAGTGATGAACGTGGTCGCCAACGGCGCCGTGCCGCTGGCCCTGGCGGGCCTTTACGGGCTTTTCCTGGCCCTGGGGGCGGAAAGGTATGCCGTCCTATGCCTGTTCGGCTTCATCGCCTCGGTGGCCGCTATAACAGCAGACAAGTTCGCCAGCGAGATAGGGATGCTTGACGGAATGCCCGTGTCTTTGGTGGGGAGGAAGGCCGTGAGGAAGGGGGTTTCTGGCGGGGTCACCTGGGCCGGATTGGCAGCCTCTGCCATGGCCGCCCTAATCATAGGCATTGTGTTGGTGCCCCTGAGCGCACCCTACGATTTTGTGATAAGCCAGTATCTGTCCGTCTGCCTGGTGGTGCTGTGCGGCTTTGCGGGGAGCCTTGTGGACTCCGCCCTGGGGTACTATGAGGAGAAGGGCATAGGGGACAAGTTCACGTCCAACTTCGCCTGCAGCCTGTCCGGTGCATTGCTTGGGATTGTGCTGTTTGCTTCCGTCGCATTGTGGCTCGGCTTGCTTTAGACCCTTCAGGTCGAAAGCCTGTATATCTGGATTGAGGATTCTGGGCCGAATTGCGTGTAATTATCACCCATGTATCGGTATATGTTGAACATCGGGCTGTTGTAGTTCGAATAGTCGGGAAGCTGGCTGTCCACCACTATGTATTGCGGCTGGGTGTACAGCGTTGGTATGTTGTAGACCATCGGCCCGTTTGCGGTGAAGCCCCCGACCCTGTCCTGCGGTGGCAGCTCGGGGTACCTGGCATAGTATAGGTGTGCCAGGACCGACGGCTGAGCCATCACGCTCGTGTTGGCGGGTATTTCGGACAGCGCACTTTCCATTGCCAGGTATTTGGCGCTCAGATTCCAGTTGGCCGGGATGAATATGCCCGGGGTGGATATGTTTGTGGGTATGAATGTTTCTGGATTCGGCGCGACCCCGTAGAGCAGGACTATTGAGATCGTGATCGACGAGATGAGCAGGAACGTGGAAAGGACATTCAGAATGCTGCCTGTTCTTATCTTCGCCAGCCTGAAGCCCTCCCGGGACATTATGAGGTAACCGAGAACCGAGGCGACCGCGGCGCCGCCGACCACATAGGCATAGTAGTGGAAGGAGAGGTACCCGAATCCCACGTTATGGACCACCAGGACCTCAATGATCCATGGCGATATCAGGATTGCTGTGATGTAGGGATTCCTGAATACGGTGAGGCCGAATCCCATTAATAGTATCAGGAAGCCAAACAGGGTGACGTATGGGAGCAGTTGGGCGCTATAGACTACGCTTGGGAGGTTTAACAGCGCTTTAACCTGGATCGCCCCGAAATCTATCAGCTTTATGAAAGGAGGCATCTGTGAGTAGCTGCCGGACTGGTAGAGGGAGAGCAGGCAATGGGCAGCGACCCAGTAGAATGCGGCGAACGCCAGGGTGATTACGATGCCCATGGCCAGCATCCTCATCCTGCCCCTGCGGTTGGTCTGGTTGAAGTTGGCCTTCTTTGACGGATAGAACAGCTCATATGCCAGCAGTGCGGCCAGGAGCGTTGCGCCGACCGCGACAGAGCTTTCCAGCACGGACAGCAGCAGGACGTAGGATCCCAGGAAACAGTTCCGGCGTCCTGTCATGTAGAAGTAGAATGAGAGCAGGAGGAAGAGAGGAATGTAGGCTTCGACGTGCAGGTCGAAGAATGCTATGCCACGCACCCCGGCGCTTACCAGGAAGGCGACGGCAAGGCAGAAACCGAAGTACCTGCTCTTCGCCACGTCCCTTCCTATGAAGTATGCCACTATCGCGGCTAGCGCCAGGGCGAGATTCTGAAGGAACACCAGGCTCAGCGGGCTTTGCCATAGGGCAAACAGCGGAAGCTCGAGTATCTTGAATGGGGAGATGTGATTGGAAAACGAGAGGTATTGCAGGCCCCCTATCATCCCGGCGTAGTGTAGGTGGATGTACATCGAATATGCCTCTTGGCCTAGGTCCCAGAACGAGCTCTGGAAGCTTTGGTAGCGGTAGTTGGCGAAGGCGGTCCAGTAGACCACGAAGGCCGAGGCGAGCACAATAAGCAGGGCGAGGTAGAGATTAGGTCTGTTTTTCCCGCTGGCCATTCGATCAACAGAACATAGTCTGGTTGCTTTTTTATCACTTTATGGCTTGGGTTGCCGGGGAGAGGCTACCGCGGCGCGGTGGGAGCCGGGGAACTCGGGGTGGCAGCAGCGGTCTTATTTTATGCCGAGTAGACGTTTAAATAGGTTTATAAGGTTGGATAGATTCGGCGCGGTGGGGACGACGGTGGACGTTACTACTGTTGTTGTTGGGGTTGTCGTCCGTGTGGTTGTCGGTATGGTGGTCGGAGGCAGAGGGGAGTTTGTGTACCATGCCCCTATCTGTGCTGTTGACCCAGCCGTGTTGCCCGTTGGCTCCTGCACGCCAAGCAGGTTCACGTATAGGAGGTGGCCGTGGACATTGAATAGGTAGGTATTGGCTGTTGCCGCCAGGACTGACTCGTTCGTAAGCTGGCCATTGTAGTAGATTCCGATGGCTATTGGGATCTGGCCGTTCTGCTGAGGGAGGCCGGCGCTTTGGAGCTGTATATTCCAAGGCCCGAACGTGGCATTCTGCCCCACTCCTATTTCAGGCGCGCTGTACTGGCCCTGGCTTGTTGAGAGCACAGGGGAGACCGTCACCACCATATCGCTGCTTTTTGTGTTGGTTACGTCGACGTAAAGTATCGTGTTGCCCACTTGGACGGGCTGGCCCTGCGTTGTGTTTGCCACCAGCTTGCCGTTATAGTATACCATGAACGGGACTGTAATTTGGGAGAAGCCAGCGAGCCTTATCGCCCATGCGTTTGAGCTTATGGTCTGGCCCACGGACATGTTGATTCCCTGGACGCCGGCCTGCGGTGGTATTGTGGTGGTCGGGACTGTGGTGGTTGTAACGGGGTTGGAGCTGTTCGTTATGGTAACGTTGTACCCCGCTGGTGTATTCTGGATGGCGAACTGCAGCTGGTCCACGGCCTTGGCGAGGAGGAGGGTGTCCTGTGACGGTGTTATCGCTGCTACTTTGCTACCTTTCTCTGTCCTGAAGCCTGACGCGACATTCAACAGCGTTCCCTGGGTCGACTCATAGGTCATGTTGTTGGCGACTCCGCTCTGGGAGTAGTTGAGGAGGTAGGGGGATGTGGGGCCGCTAGGGGCGGATATACTCGCCATCAGGTAATCGCCCAACGTCCCGCCAGGAACCGGCTTCTCGTTCATTACATAGGTATAGAGAGGGTATGGCTTTGTGTAGAAGGGATATGCGGAGTCTAGGTAGAAGGGGACCGGGGCGGCCTGCTGGTTATAGATCACGGTGCTGGCATTCGCCACGCCATAATAGGGCTTGCTGCCGCCAATGCCCAAGCTTGGTGGAACTAATATTTCGGGGGCGTTGTTGTACAAATCCGCCAGAGGACCCACTTCTCCGGTTCCCGGAGACAGGAGTATGCCCGGAGACAGGAGTATGTCGGTTACATGCACAAAGGGGGTGCCGGTCGCGTTATACATAGGCAGCGCCCTGTTGTCCTGTATCTGTATCGCGGTGACGTTGACTAGAGGGATTGACAGGTTTGCGGACAGGCGGAGATGGCCGCCGCTCGTGACGTTTGACGTGAAGGTCACGCTCTGCTGGGTATAGGTCTTGGAATTGGCCGAATAGCCCATTATTGACACGGACAGGGGATTTGCCTTGCTTACCCAGTTGGTCATGCCGTTTGCGGTGGATGTAGGATTTGTGGCTGTTGGGTCGTAATACCAGACTATCACCATGGTGTTTGCTATCTTTAGCCCGTTTTGCGGTGTTATGGTCCCATATGTGGTTAGGGAATAGGGCGTCAGGTCGTAGGTCACGGAGCTGCCTGTCTGGCCCGCGTAGCTGAAGGCGTTCGGCATCGCGCTTGCCACCGTGAGCAGCTGCGCCGGCTCGGTTATGTTGGTTACCGTTGTATAGCCAATACCACCGTTTTCCATGCTGAAGGCCGGGTTGTTGGCGTAGTTCACCCCCGAGGCTGAGGCCGTTGTGAGCGTCAGGGTATCGAAGTTGTTCCCGAGCGTGTCGCCGAGGAAGGTGAGCTTGTATGTAGATGGGCTCTGTATGAACGGGAGGCTCTGCCCGGGCACCAGCGAGGTTGGGGTGACGTTGTAGACTATTATGCTCTGGAGCCCGTTCGCCTTCAGGCCGTTGGTGTTGTTTGTCCATAGGAGTGTCACGTACCAGCCAGGGTTAGTCGACTGGTTGAATGACCTGCCGCTCCGCAGCCTTATGGGATTTGTGTAGACCTGCATCCTGGCCCACTTCTGGTAGGCGTAGAGCCCGCTGAAGGTTGAGTTGATGTTGACATACAGCAGGTGCCCTGTGACATTGAACTTGGCGGTGTTCGGCAGGCTGGATATAACGGACTCATTTGTCTGCTGGCCGTTGTAGTATACTGCTATCGCCGCCGGCGCGTTGATTCCATTGGCGCTTTGCCCTAAATCCTGGAGCTGCACTGCCCATGGGCCATAATTCAATGACTGGCCGACATAGAGGGTCGCGATGCGGGTCGATGGGGCGATGTATATCTGGCCTCCCGGGAGCGTGTAGTTGCCGTTGCCCAAGGTGTGTGATGCCGCTACGGCTCCCGTGCCGTTTAGTATAGTGTAGTTCTGCCCCAGGAGGTATATGAGCTTGTTTATCTGGGTCGAACCCGACGGGGTGGCATTCGGTATTGCCTGGTTGAATGTCGCCTGGTATGCTCCGCCGGCGTCAAGAATCTCGAAATTGCTTGCGCTTGCCTGCTGGTCATAAATGGGGAATCCAGTCAGCCACAGGGATTCCGATTCTCCGTATGGGCCGTAATTGCTCTTCAGGGAGGGGAGTTGCGCGGCCGAGAGCTGCATTATGTTGTCGTTGATCATTGATGCCCCTCCGCCTGTAGTGAATGTGGTAAAGGTCACTCCGCCTCCATTAGACAGGAATACGGACATGGGCATTGGCACGGAACCCACGGCGGTGTAGGGGCTTACAGTTTTAGAGGCGAGACTGGATTCGGGGAACGCATAGGGTGATGCTCCCTGCAGGGCTTTTGTGCTTTGCGGCGACCCCAACACGACGCCCTGGTTCAATACAGAGCCTATAAGTGCGGAGAATATGCCATTGGCGCCAGGGGGTATGGTTGTGGTGGCTACTGTCGTGGTGGTGCTTGTGGTGGTAGAGAGGGTGGTTGTGGAGGTCGGGGGTGTGGTAGATGGCGCATACCATAATTGCAACGAGGCTGTCTTTTGGTAGGCGTACAGGCCGGAGAACGTCGAGTTTATGTTAACGTATAGGAGGTGGCCGGCCGGGTTGAATGGCGCGAATGTTCCGGGTGTGATCGTGGACGCATTTGTCATCTGCCCGTTGTAGTATATCCCGATTGAGGCCGGGGCATTAATCCCGTTGCCCGTCTGGGCGAGGTCCTGCAGCTGCACAGTCCAGGGTCCTGACGTAAGATTGTGCCCTACCGTAATTGATGTGAGTGGCCCGAATGGCAATATCACCACATAGTTGCTATTTACAGCAAGCGTGGTCATGTTTAGGATGCCGGGGAGAACAGCGCCGTGCGCCCCCTTATAGGTTGATATCCTTGTTGTGCTTATGCTGTTTGTGCCGCCGATGCCGTTGTTGTAGGATATTGTCATAATGGCGGATGGTGTGGTCGTCCCGTTAGGATACTGAATTCCGCTTATCTGGAGAAGTTTTATGCTTATTGGCCCGGACGTTATGTTCTGGCCTACAGATATGTTGATCCCTGGCTGTGTAGGGATTGGTGGGATTGTCGTGGTGACTGTGGTGGTTGTGGGGTTTAGGGAGCTCGAAGGCATCACACCGTTGGGTGGCATGATCCTCACCCTGATCCATTGCGCCGTCAATGCCCCCGCGTGCCCCGCTACCTGCCCCATTCCTACGCTCATGGAGGGGGTTGACCAGAGGTTTGACGCGAAGCTGGCCTCATAGGAGTAGTTTATGAATGCTGTCTGCGCCGCCGAGCCATCCGCTAGGGAATAAATCCCTACCGCGCTCCATGGGCTGATTACTGTTTTTGTGGATGCTGAGGTCTGCTTGTAGAAGTTGGCCTGCCCGTTTTCTGACATCAACATAAGGAATGGCGCAGAGGGGAATGGCGCGGAAGGAGCACCGTATCCCATGAAATTCCAATAGGCGTTTGTGGATAATTGGTAGGTTCCAAAGATGTCCAATACCGTATTGACCCCGAATGTCGGGTTCGATGTTATATACGCCCTTTTATTTGAACTCGAAGGGAATGATATCCCATTATTCACCATATAGTCTGTTCCCTGCACCCCATAAGCGGAATTCCAGATTGTGGTGTTGAGGGTGTTCCCCGCGAAGTTGTTATAGAAGCTGAAGATATTTGCCGCATTATCGTATTTGGCGTAGGATGGGGAGAGCTGGGGGGCTTCGCCCGCGTATGTGCCGTCGTATTCTGTGTTAGACGGGAAGGACATATTTAGGACTATGGTACTGCCCGCGCCAATCCCGCTTGGCAGCTTCACCCAGAATATCGCCTGGGACGAGGAGGAGGTGCAGCCGCTCTCGCACCATGAATAAAGGGGTGTGAATCCCTGGTAAAACCTTATGTTGCCTAGGTCTGCCGATTCATAGGGGGCGTAGGCTGGGCTGGAAGGGTTGAATATTAGCATCTGAGGGAAGTTCTGCCCCGTAGGGGATGACTGGCTGTTCTTTAGTGCTATCATGACGTGGTGAAGAGGGGTGGATATGGGGATGGTTGTTGTCGCATAATTCGACTGGCCGCTGAAGGAGCTGGCTGGTGGGATGACTGAGCTCTGGCTTACCAGGCTGTTAAACCAGTTTATCAGCGGGGTGAATATAGACAATGATGTTGCTATCGCCTGGAAATGCCCTTTTGGCATGGCGGTGCTTCCGGCTGCGGCGAAACCAATCAGGGCAGATATCAGAACGGCAGAAAAGAGCAGGCTATAGGCTGTTGTCTTTGCAGAGGACATTATAGACACCTATTATACCTAAGTTAGGTCATATTTATATTAGTAAGTAGCTGAATGGAAAGTAGGGATTGCATGCCTTCCCGCGTTTGGATGACCTCCGGATGCCGTGAATGTTTTAACATTTCTGTGCCACGTCCTTCCTTATGATGATAGGATGATCTATGACCGCTGGTATGTATGGCAGGAGATTTTTCCCCGCCGCCTCTTCTGCGGTGGCCGACGTCGGGAACAGGTACAGGTCGGTGCGCCCGCGGAGCACTACGGTTTCGTGGAGGTCTGACGCAGTTACCTTGCCGGATGTGGCTCCGGCAAAGCCTTCGAAGGAGACCACGCCAATGGGGCTTAGCGCCTCTTTTATCAGCCCTTCATTGAATTCTTCCCCCAGGACGGTGAATCTTGCCGTGCTACTTTCGGTTTCCAGCTTCAGCAGAGCTTCGTCGAAGACCATGTTTCCTACCATCATCTTCTTGGCATACTTGTGGACTGCTGGGTGGATCATGGACTTGGGGTGTAGCTCGGTGGCGATCCTGTTGAATGTATTGGCGAGCCTGTGCACGTCCGTTGTCTCTTCCAGTGGCGAGATTATGAGCCCGATTCTCTCTATCCACACCATGTTGTTTGGGGAGTTGGCGGGAAACCGCCCCACCAGCGGAGGCTGCACAATGAGTGATGGGTCTGACCTTAGGTATACGAGTATCTCGGCCGCCTTAGAGGTAAGCTTGTGGTTGGTCCCTTCTTTTTGTGTCTCCGTCATGTCATCATTGCCTGCGGACTTGATTCATATAGTTATGTAGTGCGGTCACGGGGTTGAATATAACGGCCCTGTAAGCATAGCCATCGATGGGTACGGGTTCTCCCACGACAGCGGGGTTCAGGTTATGGTTTTGCGTCAGTATCCTGTACACCGTTTCATCCACAGGGATAAAGCCGATGCAGTCCGAGTCTTTTAGGGCCTTAGTTATAAATGCGTCTATCCCCGTTTCAAAGCCTCTTCCTTCGTCGTTTTGGTCAACCAAGCTCGCCTTCTTTACGTGGCGGTTCGGGCTTTGGCTGTTAACATCCACCTTGATTTCTAGGTACCTCTGCTCGCTGAGAAGGTAGATTTTGCTTCCCGGGAAGGTGCTGTCTATTGCGGAGTTCTGCAGGGATCTGCGGGCCAGTTCTGCCATCCGGACCATCAGGGCACGCCCTTCACTGCCGTCGGTCCTAAGCTCACCCGCGGGTTTCTGGACCTCTGCTGCTCTTTCCATCGTATCGCTGTTACTTCCTGTCCCCGTTCAAATATTTATAGGAGGGGGTATCCGGACGGGTGCGGGAGCTGGGCGTTTGTTTTATGCGGGCAGCGGGAATCGGACCCGCATCGCGACCTTGGGAAGGTCGAATTCTACCACTAGACCATGCCCGCGTTTAGCGTATGTAGGAGGGCCTTGGCCCCTGTTCCGGTGCCGGGGCGCCCTCGGGCGGAAGCATGCCCATGGGCATCTGCATCCCCGAATTGGCCTGGCCGAGCTGCCTCATCAGCTCGTCGGTCCTCTTTATTATCTTTTCCAGGTTTTCAGTCGCTATCCTTATCTCCAGCGTCTTTGAGAGCTCGTCTATCACCGCCTTGGCCGCCGCCGCGTCGAACTCCAGCATCGCGGTCTCTCCCATCAGGCAGGCCGCTTCCACCTTTCCTATCCGGGCGAATGCAGGGATTAGCCCCGCCGACCCCCAGATCAGCCCCCTTGACTTGCCGAATATTACACCCGTCTTCTTGAACCTCTCTATTACGGCCGAGCTTGTCGCGTTGCCGAAGACCCTCCTCTTCTGCGGCATCCCCTCCCCTGTGGTGTAGCCGCCGATGGTGTAGATGAATTTGCACCCGTACCTCTCCTTGAGGAGCCTGAATATCATCGCGTTGACCTCGTATTGCCCTTCCGGAGTCACCGCCTGGACGTCGCCCGTTATGATTATGATGTCGCTCTTTCCCTTCGGCTTCGCCAGGTAGATGGTGTTGCTCACCAGCCTGAGCCTCCCGCTCTTCATCATCACCGCCTGGTGCGGGAAGTGGGGCGAGTATATGGTGCCTATTCGCACGGCCTTGAGCTCCCTCCTCAGGTGCTCGGCCACCAGCTTGCCTACGTTCCCTATGCCCGGCATGCCCACTAGCGCGATCGGCGCCTTCCCGATCTTCGCCTTCCTCAGCTTTATCGTTGTCTTCTGCATGGGAACACTAGATGTTTGCCATTATGTCCTCCTTCTCCTTCTTGAGCTTCTCCTTTTCTATCTCGAAAACCCCCTTCTTGAGCCGCGACGCCACGATCTCCTGCACCCTGGCTATCTTGGCCTCGGCGTCGGTGTAGTCGGTGCCCTCGGCGAAGAGCCGGTACTTCGGGGCCCCGATATATCCCAGCTCTACTCCTGTGTCCTTTATCTCCTTCATCAGGCCCCTTAGCTCCGTCGCCCCGGATTCGGTGTTGTAGGTGGTTATGGTCGCTATGTAGGATACGAAATAGCGCTTCTGCTTCCTGTTCTGCTCGAGTATCTTGACGAACGCCTCCTTTACCTTCTTTGGAAGCTTCGACTGCGCGAACTCTGGCGTGCTGGCGACCGCATTCTCCATCATGTTGGTGTAGGTGCCGAACTCCTGGATTATCGCGGCTGCCAGCTCCTCCTTGCTGCCCGCGTACTTCTCCTTCTTCAGCACCTGCGCGAACAGGGCGTTGAGCCTCTTCTCCAGGTTGTAGGACCGTATCTTCTCCTTCGAGTCCTTCGGCGACACCCGCTTCAGGGATATGTCTATCGTCCCCTTCTCCTTGTCGATGCCGTGGACGAAGCACACCAGCTTCTGGCCGTCGTGGATATACTCCCTTATGTTCTTTATCCAGCCCGACGATATCTCCCTTATGGGGAGGAAGGCCTCTACGTTGCCGTACTCGATGAGCTTGCAATAGGCCCCGAAGTTGGTGATCTTGCTGACGACTACCAGGACCAGCCCGCCTTGCCTCGGGAGCTTGTCGCCTTCCATGGTACTATACCTTTATCTCTACCTTCTTCTTCGACCTGCCACCGATGAGCCTCTCGACCTTGTACTTGCAGCTCTTGCACTCCAGGAGGACCTTCTGCCTCTTCGAGAGCTTCTTCGGGTGTATCTTGGGCTCTACGCTTCCCACGAACCCGGCTATCGCCCGGTCGTGCCTCCTCGTCGCCTTGGACATCGCCCTCTGGGCGCCCTTGGACGGCATCCTGACCATGTGCTCCGTGTGCTTGTTGCACTTCGGGCAGTAGGCCATTATCTCCTTTTGAATCTTCGTATAATTCACCTATTGTAATTCTCGCATATCGCGTTGCCTATAAGGTACTTCACGTCGTCGGCCGAGTCCTGCATGTCAAGTATCTCGTTTTTCTTCAGCGGGCCGAGCTTCCTCCCTGACGGGAGGACTATTTCCGGTATATCAGTTATGGAGCGCAGCAATTTATTACTTTTGATTTTCTGCCCCTGGTCGAGCCGGTACCTGCCGGTAAGGTCGAGGAGCTGGTTGTAGAATTCCGTCTCTGACCCATCGAGCTGGGGTGGAGGCTGCTTGTTGTAGGCCAGATATAGGAAGATCTTCTGCTTCCGCTTCTCGAAGAGGTTCAGTGTTATCTTCTCCATGTTCGCCCTTTGGGGATCGGACAGCGTGGACTTCTCCATATATTCCAGGATGTCAGCATAGAAGCTCTTCCCGAGCTGCAGCAGCTGGTTCGTCTGCTTCTCCTTCTGGCAGAGATTCCAGATGTAATCGTAAGATATGTTTTCCCCCATGCACTAGACCCCACAGTTCCGCTATTCGGGCGCCCTTATATAATACTAACTTAAAAGAAACAACTTAAAAACAACTAACACGGATTTCTTTACTTCAACTAATACCGGAAGTGAGGGGCCAAGTCTATTTGTTCCGCGATTATGACATAGCGAGGGGTGGATTTGAACCACCGATCTCCGGGTTATGAGCCCGGCGGGCACTCCAGACTACCCTACCTCGCTTCTATTAACTAGTAGAACTCTCAAGTTATTAAATACCAGAGGCTCTGCCGAACCAGGCCCCCGCCTCCTCCAGGTCCTTGATGGTATCTATAGACCTCCAGAACTTGCCCTCAAGCGGAAACCTCACGAAACCCAGGGAGCCCTCAGCGGCAAGCCTGGGGAAGACATCCTTTTCGAGGCTGCCCGACTCCGGAAGGAACTTAAGTATATTCTTGCTTACCCAATAGACGCCGGCGTTGATCCAGATGTCCTTGAGCTGCGGCTTCTCGACAAATCCGGTAATCCTGTCGCCCGACATCTTCGCAACCCCATAGGGGGAGACAAGGGGGACAAGCGCGATCTTTGCCATCAGGCCCTTCTCGCCGGTAAGCATGGGAGAGAGATCGAGGTCTGTCATCACGTCCCCGTTGGTCGCAAGGAAGTCGCCTCCCCCGATGCTGGACCAGGCCGCCCTTATGGCGCCGCCCGTCCCCAGAGGCTTGTCCTCGACGACGACATCGACGCCGGCGCCGGAACCGCCGTCGAAATGCTTCTGCAGCTCGCCATTCTTGTAACCGCCCAGGACGACGAATCTTTCCACACCGAGCTTCCTGAAGATGTCGATCTGGTAGTCTATTATGGGCTTGCCGTTTACCCTTACAAGGGGCTTCGGAACGCTGTCCGTAAGGGGCCGGAGCCGCTTCCCCTCCCCTCCCGCAAGTATAAGCACCTTCATGATAAGTGATTTAATACCTAATATATAAAACCTATCTGCTAATCAAAAGGGATATTCATGAGTTCCTACAAGCACATACGAGCAACCATAATCGGCGAGTACAAGGCAAGGCCGCAGAATTACAGGGAGAGGCTGATGAAGTGGGCCGCGGAAGGCACAGCGGTGAGGGTGGAAAGGCCGACCAACCTCCCGAGGGCCAGGAAGCTCGGCTACAAGGCGAAGCAGGGCGTGATAGTGGTAAGGGTCAAGGTGAGCAAGGGGAAGTCCAAGAGGAGGCAGCCCTCGGGCGGCAGGAAGCCCTCGAAGAGCGGAAGGTACTACACCAGGGCCAAGTCGATGCAGGCCATAGCGGAGGAGAGGGCGTCGAAGAAGTTCACCAACACAGAGGTGCTCAACTCATACTTTGTCGGGGACAGCGGGACGCACAGCTACTACGAGATAATAATGCTCGACAGGCTGAGCCCGGTGGTGAAGTCTGACCCCTCCTACGCAAGGGTAATTGCCAGGAAGAACAGGGCCGTGATGGGATTAACCGCTTCGGGAAGGCGCCACAGAGGGCTCATGTAGCACTTCGTCACCCGGAACACTAGGACAAAAGCGTTAAGTATCTGTCCAGACGCCTAGTTTATGGGCGATGGGACGGAGACGACCATATCCAACAAGGCCGAAGCGAAAGCAGGCCAGTCAGCGACACAGATAAGGGACAGGCTAAACCTCTTATTCTCCGACACGAACCACACCAAACCGCCCTACGGGCACGGAAAGAGCGAGAGCTGGTGGACGGTAATAGCAGGCAAAGACATATTTGAAGCCAAGCGCCAGGCCGGGGTATACATGCTGAGCAAGCAGCCGGCCGATGAAACGACGCTCTGGATCAAGAACACCCTGCGGCAGGCGGCAATGGACGCGGGGCGCTCGGTCCTGATGATGGACGCGATCGAGGGGGCACACGAAGCGGTAACGGTGAGAACGAGCATGGGAACCTACGGATACGACGAGACGGTGGTGCTCAAGGCGATGGCGATAGTCGTCGATGACCTGAACTTCGACGGGAAACCGAAGTGCCTGGATCTAATCGAAGAGCGGTCAAGGGCGGCGGAGAACGGCTTCATACCATTCGGATCGATAGGCGCCGAGCTGGTGGTATACTTCTCGCGGCCACCTCTCAGGGCCTAAAACGCGTGCGACGGCAAGCCCACAGATAACCCTATATATTTGAACCGCCATAATTCTCTATGTGATAGGATGCTCTCTTACGGCGGGACCAGGCTTGTAATAGAGCGATTTACCATCATGTATAAATATAAGTTCAGCCAAATATGCATAACCCCGTACCAGGTGCGCTAATGCCAAAAAAGAATAACAACAAGAGGGTGAACCATGCCTCCAAAGCGGCGGCCAGGAAGCCCCTAAAGAGGGCGTCCAAGCCGAAGGCGAGGGCCATGAAGGCAAGGCCTGCGGTTAGCGCTTCAAAGAAGAAGACAAGCAAGGCGATAGCGAGGAAAGTTGCAAAGCCAGACGTTAAGGCAGAGCAGCCGAAGGCGCCCGTGGAGCCCAGCAAGAAGGCCAACAGGAGCATAATGCCGCCCGACGTCGTGAAGAGGGAGATAGAGACCCTCCTGGCGAACGAGAAGGTCAACGAGTACCTCAAGAGGAACGTCAGCAAGACAGCGATAGACATACTCTACATGCTGACCTCCCCCAGGACCGACGAGCACCTTGCGGAGCAGCTCGGGCTAAAGATAAACGCCATAAGGAGGATACTCAACATAATGCAGGGCTACGGGATAACGAACTACTATGTGTCGAAGAACACCAAGGGGTGGCTCTCCTTCGCATGGTACGTCAACACCACCAAGCTCAACCAGTTCCTCGAGGTCGTGAACAGCACGGAACAGGAAAATGCTGTGATAAACAACACCTGCAACGACTACTTCATCTGCAACGACTGCTACAAGAGCGACACGCTCCTCTACACGTTCGACGCCGCTTTCGAGTCCAACTTCAAGTGCAACTGCGGCAAGAACCTCGCAAGGATGGACAAGACAGAAGCCGAATCGATGCTCGGAGCCACCAAGTGAGTCCGTGGCGAAGGCAAGGTTCTCTGCCGTAATAACACTCCCAATAGGCGCAAAGGGGCTGGTCAGGTCCGAGAAGAGGGGCAGGAGCTTGACAAAGATAAGCGGCACCGGCTCGTCCACTACCGCAAGGATCGAGGCGGGAGACATGCCCTCCTTCAAGGCGACCCTGAACTCCGTCCTCCGCGACCTCACGGTGGTGGAATCGGTGGAGAAGGCCGTCGGCAAGGGGCCACGCAAAACATAAATATTTGGACAGGTTCATGAATTGTGATTAAATGGCCGTTTCAAAAACCGCAAAACCCGACAGCAGAAGCATCCCTATCTCCCCGATTCTCGTCAGAACGATGAGCACCCTAGTGCCCACGGCCCTTAAGATTGTCTCCTCCGAAGAAGCCAAGGACGATTACAAATGCACAGACCTGACAAGCCGTACATGGAAGGGGATTGACCACGATTTCCATTTTAATATCGTGAAGCTAGAATACGGCGGAGAACAGGCCAGGACGGAATTGGAAGTGGCATTAAATGGAAAACCGCACGAACCCCAAAATTCGGTGCTCCGTGTAGTCATCCAAAATGGCTGCATCTCCAAAATCATAACGGACCGCCTTGAGGACACCGAAATCAGCGAGATGAACAGGGCGGCAGAAGGCCTGGAAATGCGGATCGCGCTCGCCGTAGAGGTCAAGGACCTAATTAGGCCTTCGCAGCCCGCCAACCGGCCCTAAACTTCTCAAACCACGCCTAGAGGGTAAAAGTATATAAATCATACCACTAGAAGTATTATCACTTAAGTGCCGTTTTTTCCGACGTCGGCATATTAAACCTACGGTCAGTTCGCGATGCCACACAAGGGATCTTTGCAATTTTGGCAGAAGAGGCGTGCCAGACAGCGCCTTCCCAGGCTGCGCTCTGCGCCCATATACATCAAGCAGCCCGCCATCACGAACATGGTCTGCTACAAGGTGGGGATGGGGCACGTCGCCATGACCGACGACACCGACGCGCCATCGAAGGGCCAGGAGATAAGCAGGTCATGCACCTTCGTCGAGATGCCCGAGACCCATGTCTACGGCGCAAGGTTCTACTCGAAGAACGAGATAAGCCACTACCGGCAGGTTTCCGCAGAGGCCTACTCCAAGGAGGTCTCCGAAAAGTTCAAGATAAAGACAAAGGGGAAGAACACCATCGAGAGCATGAAGGCAAAGGTTCCCGAGTTCAAGGACATAACCCTCCTCCTGGTCGCGAACGTCAGGGACGTCGCGGTGGGGCAGCACCACAGGGTAAGGTACGAATCGAGCCTCGGCGGCGCAAGCCTCGAGGAGAAATACAACTTCGCGGTAGCCAACATGGGCAAGCCGGTCACCGCGGGCAGCATATTCAAGGGCGGGGAATACCTGGACGTTGTCTCCGTCACCAAGGGCAAGGGATGGGCCGGCACGATAAAGAGATTCGGCACGGCGCGTCTGTACCACAAGGCCACACAGAAGACGAGGCATGTCGGGACCCTGGGCCCCTTCACGCCCGGCAAGGTCCTCTTCACGGTCCCGCAGGCGGGCCAGATGGGCTTCAACTACAGGACCGAATACAACAAGCGCATACTCAAGATAGGGAAGAAGGACGAGGCGGCGTCTTTTACGCCGAGCGCGGGCTTCCAGAACTACGGGAAGATGTCAAACGACTTCATAATACTGGAGGGGTCGATCCCGGGGCCGGCCAAGAGGCTGGTGAGGCTCAAGAAGTCGGTCACCAACCGCAACGCCAAGGCGATAAAGGAGCCCAAGGTAGGATACGTATCAACGGTGCAACACAAATGACCGACACCGACGTTTTCTCGATTGACGGAAAGAAGAAGGGCACGGTAGCCGTCCCGCCGATCTTCGGGGAGGCGGTCAAGCCGGAACTCATACTCAGGGCGGTCAACGCCGAGAACACCAGGAGGCTCCAGCCCCAGGGCCACAACCCCCTGGCAGGAATGGACACCACGGCCATGTACTACGGGGCCATGCACTCCTACAGGACAGGGAGGCACATGGGCATCGCGATACGCCCCAGGCAGAAGCTCGGAGGCGGGCAGCAGGGCCAGGTCAGGAGGATACCCTCATCGACCAAGGGAAGGAGGGCGCACCCCCACAAGATAGAGACGACGCTCATAGAGAACATCAACAGGAGGGAGTACACCAAGGCGCTCGCGAGCGCGGTCGCCGCCACGCTGCCTCCAGAGACAAAGAGGCCGATCGTGGTTTCGAATGAGATGGAATCCATAAAGAAGACAAGGGAGATGGTGACGCTCCTAAGGAACCTCAAGCTCGGGGAGAAGCTGGACAACGTCGACAAGCGCGTAAGGAAGGGGCTCCGGAGGAGCGGGAAGAGGAGGAGCTTCACACACGCAATACTCATGGTGGTGAGCAAGGATTGCCCGTCGCTGAAATCCGCGAGGAACATCGCCGGCGTGGACATCTGCGCGGTCAACAGGCTCACGGCAGGCCTTCTCGCGCCAGGCGGGAAGCCAGGAAGGACCGCCCTATGGAGCGAAAGCGCACTCAACGGCCTGCAGGCCGCGGTGCCGAAGATAAGGATAGGTGATATCGAATGACGCTGAACTACCCGCTTGCGACAGAGAAGTCCATAGGGGTCATAGAGAAGGGGAACACGATAACATACATGGTGGACTTCAGGGCGAGCAAGGCAGAGATAAAGAAGGAGTTCGAGAAGAGGTTCGGCGTCAAGGTGGCCGCGATAAGGGTCGCCAACACGGCGCGGAACGAGAAGAAGGCCTACATAAAGCTCGCCAAGGGAAGCAACGCGAGCGAGGTCGCGATGAAGCTAAAACTGGTGTAACAAATGGGAAAGAAACTCCACCAACAGAGAAGGGGAAAGGCATCCAACGTATACATGAAGCTGCCGGGCACGTTCGACATCAGCGTCGGCTATGCCTCCCCCTCAGCCACGACCGAAAAGGTCGGAGAGGTGGTGGAGTTCATAAATCACACGGGCCACACGGCCCCACTCATGAGGCTGCTCTACGAGGACATGAGCGAGGGGTATCTCCTCGCGCCCGAAGGGGTCAAGACAGGCGACAGGATACACATAACCGGAGCCCAGAAATACACCATCGGGAGCGTCGTCAGGATCGGTGACATACCGGAAGGAGTGCCCATATTCAACATAGAGTCGAGACCGGGCGACGGCGGAAAGTTCGTCAGGAGCGCAGGCGCCTCGGCGTCGGTGTCGGCCCACATAGGCAATACAACCTCTGTCCACCTCCCGTCAAAGAACACGGTCACGCTTCCAAACGAATGCAGGGCGCAGCTCGGCGTGGTGGCCGGCGGCGGCATGGTGGATCAGCCGCTCGTCAAGGCGGGCAAGAACCACTACCGCAAGCGCGCGGTCAACAGGACATGGCCAACCATAAGGGGAGTCAAGATGAACCCCGTGGACCATCCGTTCGGAGGCAAGCAGCACCACAAGGGCAAGAGCTCGATGACATCGAGGAACGCGCCTCCTGGAAGGAAGGTCGGGCACATAGCGGCCAGCAGGGTGGGCAGGAGAAAGAGATGACAAGATGGCCGAACGAATAGCATTTAGGGGAATGACGCCTTCGGAACTGGCAGTCAGGGACATGAAGGACTACCCGAACCTGATAACCTCCCGGGAGCGGAGGAGCATAAGGAGGAACGGGCTCGAGTACCGGCAGCTCGTGGCAAAGGTCGACGCCCACATCGCGGCTAAGTCGGCCAAGCCCATAAAGACGACCATAAGGGAGGCGGTCATACTGCCCCGCTGGATAGGGCTGAAGTTCGAGGTTCATAACGGCAAGGAATGGAAGCCGGTGTTCGTATCGGCGGCCATGCTGGGCCACCGCCTCGGCCAGTATTCGCACACCACCAAGAGGGTCATACACTCCGACCCAGGCATAAGGGCAACAAGGGGAAGCAAGTTCCTGGCGATGAAATGATGAACTACTCGTACAACAAGGACAGGGAGGGTGTCGTATTCGCTGGAGCCAAGGACATAAACGCCAGCTTTAAGGACCTCTGCGCGGTATGCGACTCCATAAGGGGCACGCCCGTCCCGGCCGCCACCATGCTGCTCGAGAAGGTCGAGAAGGGGAAGCTCGCCATACTATACAGGAGGCATAACAGGTACATGGGCGACAGGCACGAGCTCGGCGGGAAGAAGGGAAGGTGGCCGAAGAAGTGCGCAGGCCTGGTCAGGAAGGTGCTGGTGAACGCGTCGGCAAACGCGAGCAATCTGGGCGAGGATCCGGAATCGATGTTCGTAATCCATGCGGCGGCCAACAAGACCACCATAATACCTAGGAGGCCCCCGAAGGGCATCCGAGGAGTCAGGACAGGGGGCTACGGCTACTCCCCCATGAGGAGGAGCGACATGGAGCTCGCCAGGATCGAGATAGGCATCGCCTACCCGAAGGGCAAGAAGAGTCCCGAGAAGAAGGCCGCCGCGGCAGCAGCGACGCCGAAGAAGGCGGAAGAGAAGCAGCAGCCGCAGCAGCAACAGGAGAGGAAGGCCCCGTCGCAGCCCAAGGCGGCCGACATGCCCAGGGAGAAGCTTGCGGCGTCAGAAACAAAATGATGGTGTTTGATTGGCAATAGAGACGAAATTCATCCAGGACTCAATAATAAAGCTGAACATCTCCAAGTACCTCGCCACCGAGCTGGCCAGGGCCGGATTCTCCAGGATAGAGATACAGAAGACCCCCATACTCACAAGGATAACCGTCTACGTCCTCAACCCGGGAAGGGTCATAGGGAGGGGCGGGAAGACCATCGACTCGATAACCGAAACCATAAGGAACAAATTTAACGTCGAGAACCCCCAGATAAACGTCATGGAGGTGGGCAACAAGATGTTGGAGCCGCTCCTGGTTGCGAGGAGCATAACAGAAAAGCTCGAGAGGAACATGAACGCCAGGAGGATAATACAGCAGGCGCTCAGGGAGATAATAGAGAACGGGGCCCTGGGGGCCGAGATAGTCGCGACCGGAAAGCTCGCCGCGAAGGGGGCAAGGTCGAAACAGATAAGGAAGATACTTGGGTACATACCCAAGGCGGGTGACGTGACGGAGCTGGTGAAGGAGGCCCAGGCGACAGCACACCCAAAGTACGGGGCGATAGGGGTAAAGGTGAGGATAGTCCCTCCGGGAACTGTCTTCCCCGACAGGGAGATAAAGGCAATAGAGATACCAAAGTCCATATTGAATAGTTGAGCGCATGTTTGGAGTGCTGGCAACGGTTATTGTGGCGTTCCTATCGCTTTTCGTGCCGGGCGTGCTGCTCTCGTTCGCCCTCCTCAAGAAGACTGAGCTCCACCAATTCGAGATGGTGTTCATAGGTCTGATATTCGGGCTCATAGCCCCGGCCACAATGACCTGGATGGAGTCCTACCTGATAACCTACATCCATGCATTCTCCTTCTCGCTCTGGCTCTTCGAGGCCAATGCGCTGGTGCTCACGATAATAGGCCTGGCGCTCGCCTACCGGGAAGGGCTTCTCGGCGACTTCCTCTCCTGGGTAAAGGGCCTGATGGGCGCAGCCAGCAACCCCGGAGCAGGCGTCTCCAGGCAGATGGACGGCATAAGGCCGGGCCTCTCGAAGTACGAGAGGGGAAGGGAGGTGATACTCAAGCACCAGGAAGAGGAGAGGGCGCTCAAGTCGAGGCAACAGGCCGAGTTTGCGGCCGCGACGTTCAAGGCGGACGAGAAGCAGATAATGATATACCAGCACCGGGACGCGCTCACAAGGCTCATGAAGGGGCACCTCTCGGAGGAGAGGGCGCTCGCCGAATCGCTGGAGGGCTCAAGGTACCGCGACGCGAAGCCCCACTGGATCATATGGGCAGTGCTCCTGGTGCTAATCCTCCTGACGTTCTACACCAGGATCATGAACATAAACATTGCGCCGAAGTTCTTCGAGTTCGACCCCTACTTCGACATGATAGACACCCATTACATACTTGCCTATGGCCACCAGCTGCTGCTGGATCCGTCGGCATGGCCTGTGGTGGCGGCCGGGACGAACCATAGGATAGAGCCCCTGGTCCCCTACCTGGAGGCCTACTGGTATAGCCTGGCCAACGCGATAAAGTTCCATTACACTAACTTCAACACTAGCCTGATGGCCTATGTGGGGAGCGTATACCCGCCCATCACCGCGGCGCTCCTGGTCTTTGTGGTCTTCGTGCTGCTGTACCATGAGTACGACGAGAGGATAGGGCTCATAGGCGCGGGCCTCGCGGCCACGATGCCGACGCTCATCTCGACGTTCATATCGGGGGAGCAGCTGGTCGAGCCCTGGGGCATATTCACCCTGTTCTTCTTCGTGATGGCCTACATGCTTGCCGTAAGGAACATGAAGAACAAGAGGCTGGCGATCCTTGCCGGGATAGGCTTCGTTTCGACATTCCTTGGCGCCCACTACTACACGGTCACGACAGGGGTATTGGCGCTCTACATAGTGATCCAGGGCTTCATAGAGATATTCAGGGGCAACGACCTCAGGGACTTCTACAAGATGAACGCCATCGTCATAATAATAATCGCCATATTCCTAGCCGTGTTCCTGCCCTATGCGTCGACGCTGCAGAACAGGATACCCAACATCCTCGGGATACCGTTCACCCTGGCGGCCCCGCTCTTCGCCCTAGTCATGATATTCGTGATGGACTATCTGGCGAGGGCGATCCTGCCCAAGGTAAGGCACACCACCACCATTATCCCCAAAATACTCATAACCCTGGCCTCGCTGGCGGTCCTGACGGGGCTCACCATCTACATCCTGAGCAGCACGTTCACCAACGTCCTGATAATAGTGCTCCTGCCGATATGGGCCTTCGTGATCCTGCTCTTCCTGCTCGCCGTGTCGAAGCGGATTACAATAGAGCCGGAGACCCTCTGGAGGGCGACGATACTCATCGTCCTGGCTGCCGCGGCCGTGGCGGCCATAGCGGTATCCCCTGTTATGCATTCGCTCAACAGCTACGTAGAGCTCAGCACCCGGTTCACCACCCCCTCCAAGCCGCTCTTCATGACAGTACAGGAATATGAGCCCACAGGGCTGCTCTACAATTTCGCCGCCGCGGGCTTCGGGCCGATCGGGGCCACCCCTCTCCTATACATAATCAGCGTCCTCTCCATATTCATAATACTGCTCTCCATACTCTACCGGAAGAGCAAGACGGGCGTGCTCTACCTGGCCATCGCGGCCCCGCTGATGACGGCGGGCTTCATAGAGGTAAAGTACCTGCCGCACTTCGGCGTCGCCTACCTGGTGCTCTTCGGCATCCTGCTCGGCGAGCTGCTCTACCTGGTCCAGTCGAAATGGAAGCTCTCTGACTACGGCAAGCAGGAGAGGATAAGCCCGTCGGTCTACCAGAACGCCGCCCCGGTCGCCTACACTATCCTCCTGATAGGCGCATTCTTCATACTCGGTGCGGTAGCCGCCCTGGGATTCATCGCATTCGCGGTATACGAATACTTCATAAAGCAGCATAAGAACAAGGCATACGTGGTGATAATCGCGGTCGCGATCCTGCTGCTCCTGGTCTCGATAATCCCGTCCTTCAGGTACGGCGAGTCGGCAGCTGTCGTAAGCTCACTCAAGGCCGCATCGGTTGTGGCGGGGTCACCCAACATGACAACGGCATGCTCCACGCTCACGAACAACGGCAACGCCTTCGGGACATCCGTCTATTGCAACCTCATCCCCGGCTACTGGCTCAATGCGATGGCCTGGATAAACCAGAACGCGGGCCCGCTGGCCCCGAGGATACTGGCCTGGTGGGACTACGGCGACTGGATAAACTGGTTCGGCAACGGCAACGCGGTGCTCAGGGGCGACAATGCGGTCGCCAGCGAGGACTACGCCGTCGCGGCGCAGTACGTCCTGGGCCCCAGGTACAACGCCACACCCCGGACGCTGGCGGCCTACATGAACGGCAACCAGTCGAAGTACGTACTGTTCGACCAGGACCTCATACAGAAGTGGGGCGCCCTCAACTTCCTGGGCTGCGTGAACGTCAACGCCACGTCCCTGCAGTATGCCATACAGCAGGGCAAGTCGCAGAACCCATCACAGCCATACACCCTGGGAACATCGCAGTGCGAGCAGGACCACGATCCCCAGTACGCGGCGGTGCCCCTCTCGGTGTTCCAGAGCGGAGCGACCCAGAGCAACATAAACAACTACTGCAGCATAACCAGCGCCAACGCGCTCTACGTCAACGCGTACCTGGTGACGGGCAGCACCCTCTCCAACCAGAGCGCCTGCACAGAGCTCCCCTACCAGTCGGCATCCGCCCCCCAGAACGGGGTGCTGCAGATGTTCTACGGCAACGGCACGAAGATGAACGCCGTGATACAGGAGAGCCAGTACCTCGGGGTCCAGAACATACAGGGCACGCCCTACATACTCTTCCTCATGATCTACCTGCCGGATGCGAATGGCATAGTGCAGAATGCGCCTTCGGACTTCTACAACTCCAACTACTACAAGGGCTTCTTCACCGGAGACCTGCCGGGCTTCAGGCAGGTATACCCCAGCCACGCCGCAGGCACGAACTTCGTCAACTTCAGCCAGGCGGTCAGGATATACGAGGTCGTCAACTACACCGGCGGAGCCCCGCAGGTCCCACCCAAGCCGGCATGGATAACCAACAACGACGTAATGCCGTGAGCGCACACACCATCCTAAATATAGCAAAGTGATAAAAATTCAACAAGCAAAATGATAATATGCCAGAAAGCGAGAAAACGAAAACCGCCAGAATCGTACTGCCTCCTAGGTCCCAAAAAACAGCAGAGCAGGGGATAACCGAAACAATGCATACAGCGTATCTCCGCCTTCTGCGTCGTGGTCCAATGCCTGATGTAGTCCGCATTTCTAGGCCGTCAAGGGGAGGGCTAGAAGGGCGAATCGAAATTACATTCAGGAGCCAAGCTAATCTTGATACGTTTGGATCTCCATCAACAACGGAAGTATAACTTCCGTTACTAACTGATCCACAGCGCAACGAATAAATAAGGCAATAGACAAGATATCAAAAGTGGGCTTGTAGCTCAGCCTGGTCAGAGCGCTGGTCTTATAAGCCAGATGTCGAGAGTTCAAATCTCTCCAGGCCCATTCATGATTCCCAGCCTTAAAATAAGCTCCCCTTCTGACGCCGAATAAGCAGGGTTCGTTAATCCTGTAGGAACCATTTCCATGCCGGCACCAATTTTATCCTTTGGGCACCTGACACTATCTCCTTTTCGTCCAGTTTAGTTACCAAGATACCCTCTTTAGAACCGAATTTCGTCATGAATTCCCTCAACGGCTTAAGATCGTTTGATCCTATCTGCTCCTTATATTTTATCTCTATAGGTACGCCTTCATGTACTATGTCTATCTCATTACCATTCTTCCAAAATGACGAAGCCCCTAATTTATTGACAGCAGCAGCCTCTACAATTCTCCCAAAAAAATCTTTTTCAGGCTTCGACTTATACAGGTATATTATCGCATTATCTGTTGGATAAGCTCTCTTTTTCTTTCTCAGCGTGCTGACGCTATTTTTTCTATAATTTCCCATCACACGGATCAAGAAACTTT
The DNA here is from genome assembly GCA_963799075.1 of uncultured Microcaldota archaeon. Taxonomy (GTDB): domain Archaea; phylum Micrarchaeota; class Micrarchaeia; order Micrarchaeales; family Micrarchaeaceae; genus JAJYUY01. Next base: position 247,272 of record CAWCVI010000001.1, read on the forward strand.
CCTCCAAATAGGAGAGATAATCCTTTATCACCCTCCTGTCCTTTCCGAACTGCCCGCTGAGGGAAAGGTAGTCTACATACATCCCCGGGTTTGTCGCTATTATCTCTATGAGCACCTTGAGGAAATCAGGATCCTCTATCTTGAACAACTTTGGTATGTCCTTGTATACAACTTTATCCACCACCAGCGACATTATATATTCCTTGAACTCTCTTTCGCCCTCCAAAGAAAATGCCTCGGGAAACCCTCCGCGCTCCAAAAATTTAAGAAAGAATGGTTTTATCCGTGTTTCATACCTGAGCTCTTTCCCCGTTATGCCCTTAAACCTCAGGTATTCTTTAAAGCCGAAAGGCATAATCTTGAATTCAAAGAGCCTTCCCGCTAATGTCTCCTTCGTCCTTTTTCTTATGAACAGCGATTCAGACCCGCTTATCACAAATTTAAGCTTCGGATAAAGATCATAGTACTTTTTAATCCCATTTTCCCATCCGCCGCATTTTTGGATTTCGTCAAGAAATATGTAGGTTCTTTCAGATCGTAAGTCTTTATCGTGGATCTCTCGGTAGGTGCCAATCACATCGTCGAGCGTTGCCGATTCTTCGTCGAAAGAAAAAAACAGTATGTTGGTCCGTTCGACATTTTCCATCAAGAGCTTCTGGATAATCTGGTATATTGTCGTCGTTTTGCCTGTCCTCCTCAAACCAACGAGTGCCAGGATGAACCTTTTTGAAATAGAGCCCCAAATCTCGGGGTAGCCGTCCCGTTTGAATGGCAGCGCAAGGTCCGGGTCGACATTCCCGGAGAGCCACCAGTGGTTGAACTCCTCCAATTTTGAACGGTCCATTAAATCATAAGTACATTACAATGTACATGTTTATAAGCTTTGTGTACATCATAATGTACACAAGTAATGGGTTCAGGCAGGCCGTACGATTAGTCAATAAAGCAATCCTACTCCATGGTTCACGTGGTTCTGCTCCTTAAACGGGCTGACCGTCCTCATAAAGTATGCAGAACCTAACATCACGCCGCAAAAGCACATCCTTCCTGTAGGTCCACTCGCTGTTCGCGTATTTTTCGGAGCACAGCCTTTCCGCATTTTCGAGTATCTCCGCCCTTTCCGGTTCGGAAATCGCACCCAAACTGGTCTTTGGAAGCCTTGCCGACAGGCCTTCAATTATGCCCTTCTTGCACGTTTCAATATCCGTCCTTTTTGCAGAAAGATCTCTCATATTGGGCAGCGAACCAATGTTCTCCTTGTCTTCCTCTGTTATCTTTATCAGATTGCCTATGAGCCCGACATCCCAGGGCGCCGCAACCACAAGGCCGTGGTACAGGAAAGAACGGCCAGCATCTATGAACTGCCCATGGCCCGCAATCGGCTTGCCGTCGATGCGCACACTCGACGTTTTTCCCAAATTTACCTCGTGTCCTGGCTCTATCATGCTTTCTATGGTATCCGCAAGGAGCCCGCCTAGATTTTTGTGTATAAACTGGGGCGCAACATCCGCTTCCCGTGCCGGCCCGGTAATGCTGTAACCCAGCGTGTTGCCGTTCATGCAGATGGGCCTTCCGCCGGTCATCCTCCTGCACACGTCGAAGCCATTGCCCCCGCCATTCTTCACAAGATCGGGGTGGTCATAGGCGGCCAGGATTACCGCCGGCCTTTCGAAATCGTAAAAACGGACAAAAAACCTGTTTTCTTTGCCAGCCAGCCTCATCAATCCCTCGTCGACGGCCATGTTCCTGCCGGCGCTGAGCTTGTCATAGCCAAAAAGCGATATCCTGCGCCTGCCAAAGATTGTCCCGGCGCCAGCGTTCATTGTCTTCTGCATTGCATCATCCGATCGCTTTTCAATCTGAAATCCAGGGAGTTGACCTTTCCGCAGGCCTTGCAGCGATATATCCTCCTTTTCTGGCCGGCTATCACCCTGATCTCGAGGTTCTGCCCCGCGATCAGCGGCAGGGAGCACTTCTTGCATATGATGGCCGCGACGTCCTTCGGTATCCTGACCTTGTAGTGCCTTCCTATCTCCTCCAGGGTCCTTATGTAGCTCTTCGAGAGCTCCCTGTCCCTGGGGAAGGCCCGCACCGCGGCGTCGTAGAGTATCTCAATCCGCTCGGCAGCGATCTTCCTTACCGCGCCCCTTGCCTCGGCCATCCAATCGTCACATCAGGCCCATATGCTGCAGCCAGAGGTCCATCGAGTCCTCCACGGTCCTGCTGTCCCTTATGGTTATCAGGTTGCCCATGCCCTCGACCGCGTTCTCGGAGGGTATCCCGTAGAACAGGCGGGCAAGCCTCTTCGTGTCCTCGTCGGAAACGGCGATCTTCTTGTCCTTCACGATGTTCGCCCTTATGGGTATCTTGGCCGCATTCCCTATGGCGACCAGATACTTGTTGGCCTCGTTGAAATGGGCCACTATGTCGAGCAGCGGCCTGTAGTCGTAGATCTTCTGGTCGTCGATCCCCCTGCCGTCCACGAACATGATCCCGTCGAACTGGTCCGTGGTCATCTGGGCCGGGTTTATGTCCGCCCTGGCCAAGGCTCCGTGGGTCCCCAGGCCGCCCTTGCCGTAGCAGGCGATCTTGTACTGGACGCCCCACTTGTCGAATATGAGCTTTACCAGCGAGAGGCTCTCATCCTTGAAGTCCTTCTGGGGGATGAAGATCGCTATCCTCATGCAATCAGCTTTCCATGTAGGGGGCAAGGAAGTATGACACGACGGCGTCGCCTATCTTGTACTCCACCTTCACGGGGTCCTCTGTCTTGAGCGACACTGTCATCGCCGCGTTTGACGGGCATGCCCTAATCATCCTCTCAAGGTAGTCCAGGTTGAAGGTCGCGTTGGACGGCTTTGTTATCGTCATCTTCTTGACCACGTCGGCGTTGTTGACGTGCTCCTCCTCAAGCTCCCCGGCGTCGCCCTTGGCGACCACATAGAACGAGTCCTTCTCGGTCTTGAAGCCGACATGGCTCGAGAGCAGGCTGGCATCCTTCAGGACCTCCCTTATGGAGTCCGACTTGAGCTCCACCACGGACTCGAACTCTATCTTGGGCTCCTTGTCCGGCTCCTTCTTGACGTCTATCATGGGCAGCCTGTACTTCCTCTTGCTGTTCTTCCCTATGAACTCGAGAACAAGCTTGCCGTTGCTGTCCTTCATCACGAGCTGTTCGCCCTGCCGTGAGCTGGAGAGTATGTTGCCGAGGTTCTCGAGGTTGAGGCCGACGCTGGTGGCCTTGTCGACCTCGTACTTGGAGAATGCCTTGTTGGGCATGAAGAAATTAACCATGCTTATGCTGGAGGGATCCATGGCCTTCAGGTAGATGCCCTCCTTCGTTATGTTGAATGAACCCTCATCGATAAGGCTCACTATGGAGTCTATGCAGCTCTTCCAGTAGCGCGCATCGTCTATCTTAATCTCGAACATACCATCACACAATTAGCAGTATTATAACGTTGTAAAGTAATAAAAAGCATAGTGCTAGCGACGTAACAATCCAAGTTTCACGCACTCTGGCTCGTCTCTTGGATAATCCAGGTAGGCCCCGCGATCCCGGCCAAAGCCTGCGGACACCTTCTCTATCGTTTTTGCCAATGTCAAGGCCCCGGCGACCTGGCCATCGGAGAGCCCTGCTCGGGGCTTGAAAGGCTCAGCAGGCACGGATTTCCTGAATCTTACGAAAAACTGCCCCATTTAAACACCAAACAGTATTGTAACACCCACAAGTTACTAAAAGCATGCCAATACCAAATTACCTCGTGTAAATGGCGGGATCATACCAAAACAGCCAAGCGGTTAAGTATGCGAACCCCCCCTTCAAACCGGCAGGTAAAAATATGGGCATGCTCTAAACGCTACTATGCTCTTCAGGAGGATAATAATCAGGAGGCGGGTCATACACCCGGACAAGGCCAGGATAGCCTTCCGCGAAGGCCAGACCGCCACAATAATGGGCAAGCCGTTCACCATTTCAGTGTCCCTGGACCCGAACGCCAAATACTCCACTGCGCGTGCCAGGGACGGGACCGTCAGGATAAGGATGCCGGCAGGCCTGAAGCCCTCCCAGCGGGAAAGGCACATCTCCAACCTATCCAGAAGGGCGATAGCCAGGGCAATCCTGCCCGAAGTGGAAGGCCACGTCAGGCAGCTCAACGACATGCACTTCAGGTCAGAGCTGGGCGCGGTAAGACTCAAGGACAACCTCAGCAACTGGGGTAGCTGCTCAAGGGAGAACAACATAAACCTAGACTTCCGATTGCTCCTGGGGCCCCGGGAAATAATGGATGCTGTCATAGTCCACGAGCTCGCCCACACGAAGCACAGGAACCACTCCAGGGAATTCTACAGCACACTTCTGGCGGCGATGCCGGACAACAGGCAGAAACTGAGGTGGCTGAGGGAAAACGGACACAGGATGACAACAGAGCAGTCCGGGACCATAAGCTATCCTGCGTCTCAAGAAGCAGAAAGAAAAGGGATGCCCCCTGTCTGAGGGCACCGGAATGCGGCGTTCAGTTTATGTCCAGGCCGGCTTCCTTCAGGGCCATGTCTATTGAGTGCCCTTCCACGAACCCGACGTAGAACAGAACGAAGAGTATCACTGCGCCCACAACAAACCCAGCGATAGTCGTGAAGGCGGCGATCCCAAGTATCGCGAAGAAGGCCGCATACCCGAGGGCTCCGAAAACCCCGCCCACAAGGTCCTCAATCCAGAAGACCTTCTTCAGGCTGCTCTTGATGTAGTCCACGAGCACCGCTATGACGAAAAGCGTAACCACGGTTATCCAGAAAGGGGCCGACGAGGCGCTGGCGCTGATGGGTGTTATATGGCCTGCCGAATAGATGAGCAGGTTCAGGCCGCCCAAAAACGTTATCACAGATGCGATAATTGCGACTATCGCAGATTTCTTGACCCAGTGCTCATGCTTGTTCTCCCTGGAAGCTGCACGGGCGGCTCTTTTTGGCATCAATTCACCAAGTAAACTACATATCACAACCTTTTAAAAGTTGCTGTGGCTAGGATTATGGGGTGCTCCATTGGAATATGTCGTAACCGGAGGGGCAGGCTACATAGGCGGTCACCTGGTCGACGAACTAGCCAAAAGGGGCAAGGTCATGGTAGTCGACGACCTATCCTCCGGGCACCGCATCAACAAGAAGGCAAGGATGGTAAGATACGACCTCAGAAGGGGATGCCCGAAGCTGCCCCATGGCTCTGTTATAATGCATCTTGCAGCAAACCCCGATGTCAGGAATTCGATGCTGGAGCCAAAGGACCATTATGAAAGGGATGTCACTGCAACGCTGAATGTCCTGGAAGCGGCAAGGAAAGCAGACGCAAAAATGGTGATGTTCGCCTCCTCATCGACAGTCTACGGGAACGCCAAGAAAATGCCGACGCCAGAGGGGTGCATGCCCAATCCGATATCAAACTACGGGCTCTTCAAGCTGATGGGAGAGGACATCGTAAGGTGCTACTCGGAAATGTACGGGATCAGAACAGCCTCGCTGAGGTTCGCGAACGTCGTCGGGGGCCGGACGAGCCACGGGATAATATACAATTTCGCAAGAAGCTTCAAAAAAGGAAAACCGGTAGAGATATGGGGCGACGGTAAGCAGAGCAAGAGCTACATCTACATAACAGACCTCATACGGGCGATGACCCTCCTGGAGAAGAGGGCAAAAAGGGGCAATGACACGTTCAACATAGGCAACTTCGATGCGACAAGCGTCAATGAGATATTTCGGATGTTCAAAAGCACAGTAAAGAGAAAATATAGCGTCAGGCATATCGGAAACCAGCCAGGAGACGTGAGGGCCTTCCTTCTTGATGTGAAGAAACTCTGTGGCTATGGATGGAAGCCCAAATATGGGTAATGTCCTATCTTATACAGCATAATGATAATGCAAGAATTCATCCCATGACAAAATATGGTTTGAGATTCCTTCCAGCATCGCAGGAGATCCCTGTCTATCAAACTTATTCATGAAGTTCCAATAGAATTGGAACAAATTGATCGCACCTATCAGTTTCCTCTTCTTTTTGGAGAAACATTTGGTTTCTCTCACCAATCTGCCGACTCTTTCTCTCAGAATCCCATTGAAATTCTCGACGTCAGTTGTGTTAATCTCTTTGAATTCCGGGTTTCCAAAAATAACACGTCGTTCCTTTCTGACTACTGTCCCTTTTTCTCTTATCTTCACCAGTTGTCCATACTCTATCTTATTGTTCCCAAAACATTCTGGTAAAATATAGGTGTAATCATCGTTACCGTCAGTGAAGACCTGAAGTTTATGTTCAGAGGAGGGCTGTTGAACTCTATCAGACATCTTGTTTATCATTTCTCTGCAAGTATTTTGAGTCCATTTTCCGACAGAAAATGACACAAAGAAGTATGTCCCTCTTTTCACACTGGTGTATATCCATGCGTCACCGACTTCAGAGAAATTGCTGCTTTCGGGGTCAACATTCTTTTGCTTTTTTTTACGAATGCCCACAACTCATCGCATTCAGTAGGTGTCAACTTCAGATTCTTTATCAGATAATCATTCATCAATTTCGCATGTTCCGCCATATCTGTCAACAAATTCCCTATCGTATCCCTATGATGACCCGTTATTCTCTCGATACTCCGTATTCCATTTTTCTCAACAAGGTGTTTGCATATCGTTTTGATCTCTTTCTCAGAAAGATGTTTATGATAAAGTGGGGTGTTTGACGTCTCGACAAACCATTTTCCACAATGGTTGCAGTAATATTGCTGATGGCCTGCGGCGTTCTTTCCACGTTTGAGTATGTCCTTTTTGTCTTCTTTCAGATAGTATTTACAAAAGTAGTTAGGACAGGTAACGTCGATTTTGCCTCTCGGTCTGCTCATACCATCGCCTTAATGGTATGAAAGAATAGGTATATAATGCTGTCTATTCTAGGACACTACCCAAATATGCCTCAAACGAGGCAGTGCGGATGGCCCTATCTGATCTCCTACACCCGGCCCTGTCTTCAGCCTAAGTCTTCTTCCTTTTGTGCATCATTATCTTGTTGCCGTCAGGGTCGGATACCAGTGCCATGTGGCATACGGGGGTCTCGGTGGGTTCAAACAGGAATTTGCATTTCTTCGCCTTCAGGTTTTTTACCGCAGCATCGAAGTCATCCACCTCTATCGCCACGCTAGCCCCTCCCTCCCCAATCTTGAAGTTGTCCGATCCGGCCCCTATCGCAAGGGTTGCAGGACCTATACCATATTCGATCATCCCGCTGGAGTCGTTCTTGACCCACACGCTCGTGGCCTTGAGCCCCAGGGCGCCTTCGTAGAATGTCCTGGCCCTCTTAAGGCTTGCAACAGGGTAGCAGCAGAATGCTATGTCCATGGCCTTCATATTCTCACCAGCAAATATCACACCAAATATATATAATAAAGGCACCCGTCAAATCCTGTTGGCATGTATGAAACCCATCTCCCTTCCGGTTTCCTTCTGGACCGCAAGAAACACAGATTCGGTATGGAATCCCTGCCCCTCCAAAACTTTTGTTACGCTCTCCTTCGCCTCCTTGCCGTGGTATTCCAGAATTATCTTATAGACGTTGCCCAAGTCCGCCTTGCCGTCGAATATCTGCACTTCCGCGCCCTCCACGTCGCACTTTATTATCACGTTCCTCTTCCCCTCGAGCACCGCGTTCAGCCCCACGGACTTTATGGGTATTCCATTCTCCATCACCCTGCTACCTGCCGCACCGCTGTCCTTTGGGGCATAAACCGTTCCCTCCCCCGAGCTTATCGCGAGGTTGAAGATCTTTATCTTGTCCTTAAAAGGGGAAAGCTCTATGTTGGCCTTTGATACCTCATAGCTGTTGGGCACGAGCTCATAGGCATACACCATTGCCACCTCTTTCGGCATTGCAAGATACACCGCTGTTTCTCCCCGGCATGCCCCGATGTCTATTGCAATGGTGTTGGGTTTCAGGTCCCTCACGAGCCATAGGTAAGGCTGCAGGATGAACACTTCCTTGAACATCTCGTGCTCCACCATCCTATCAGGCACCGCGGCAAGCTGCCTCGGCAGCTCCAAAAGGTGAGTCGCATGGTACCTGATGCGGCCCAGGGCGTCATTCATATTCATCTTCAATCCTCCTCTCTCGGTCTTCACTGTTGAATTTACCGGCAAATTATATAAGGCACGCGGAACGGGGCTCTCCCTGGGCCCCTCTGCACGGCTCGGCTCCTTCTTGGCTTCTGGCCTGGGCTTGCCGGTGGCCTTCGGGTATCCGTTGCGAGGAGCGATTGGCGGAGCTCCGAGCTTCGGCTGGGGCGTTATCTTTTGGGGTTGTAGGGATTTGAACCCTAACCAGCTGGTTTCTTCATGTAAAGACTTTCCAGATCCTAATCATCGCCAAACGGCTCAATAAATGCAAACATCTGGAGCCAGCTACGCTGCCAGGTTACGCCACAACCCCGTTGCTATCTCTTTTGATGGCAGCTATAAATACCTATCTTGCCATAAAATTCTGGTTTTCATGGGAGCGGCAAAGCGGGAAATCCTCCTGTACGCGGGAATAGCCGCGATAATCATAGTAGGGATAGGGTACCTGCTGTTCAACGGTGCATTTTCGACATCCTCGCAGTACAACCAGACCGTAGGCGCCAAGGAGCTATCCTCCCTTTCCGCCATCGCGAACAACCAGAGCCTGGCCCGCCTCGCAGGCACAGGGGCATACGACGGTCTCAACCCCTCGACATACTTCAAGCGCCTGAACTCCACGCCCCTTATGTATGGCGGCAAGCCAGAGATCCTCTACGTCGGCGCCGAATTCTGCCCCTACTGCGCCGCAACCAAGTGGGCGATGATACTGGCGCTGATGCGCTTCGGCAACTTCACCGGGATGACCTATTCCGAGTCCAGCCCGACCGACGTCTTCCCCAATACCCCCACCTTCAGCTTCCTAAATTACAGCTACGCCAGCAGGTACCTATCGTTCAACGCATTCGAGACCGAGACGCGGACAGGCCAGCCGCTGCAACAGCTGGACCCAACATCGAGCGGCCTGTTCTCCAAATACGGCAATGCGATACCCTTCATGGACTTCGGCAACTACTTCGCCGAGAGCGGGGCGGTCGCCAGCCCAGGGATATACAAGGGCCTGAGCTGGTCAACGATAACGTCGCAACTCTCCCGGCCCAACACCACGATCTCCCAGGACGTGATAGGGGCGGCCAACATATACACCGCCGAGATATGCTACGTGATCAACAACACGGCGCCCGCCTGCTCCCAGAGCTACATAAGGGCGGCAGGGAGCAGATTCCTGTCATAGTATCTGTTAACTTCACTTTCCCCAGGGCTTTATGTCGAAGTAGAGGACAGCAGCTATGATGACCAGGATGACATCCTCAAGAACGTTTACCACTCCCTTTATCAGGACGCCGATGTTGTTTATTTCCGGGTGCCTCACAGCCAATACGTTGTTCACCTGAATCTGATTGCTTGTATTTATGTAGTTGCCCACCAGGCTCGCCACGGCTATTACAATCAATGCGGCAGCAACGAGCTTTTCAAGCTTCCTGGTGTCCCTCTTCATGCCCCTCCCTATGGCCTAACTATCCCACCATCAATATAAAAGTCAATGGGCACCGAGGAGAGGCCTAACATGGCATCGCCCTGGCAAGCTCCAGCGCAATGCCCCTGTGGGAGCCTATGATGTTGTGCGCCTCCTCCGGGTCCGCCGAGACGTCGTACAGCTCGTCCCTCCCCCTGCCGAAGTTGTGCAGGAGCTTCATCCTCCCCCTGTAGACTGCTGTCGCCTTCTGGTTGAGCCTGCTCTTCGCCCTGTATATGGCGTCGGCGCTCTTCGACCTGGGCCTTAGCATGCGCAGGAACTCCTCGTCCCAGCCCTCGCTTATGCCCGTGTGCTCGGAGACGACATAACGGCCCCTGTTAATGTTCCCGTTCAGGCGGTCATACCTCCCTTCCGCAAGGCCTACCAGGGCACTGTTGATTGCATTAAGCGAAACCGTATCCCCGACCACCTCGTGTCCGCCAGATGCCTTGCCGTTGTCGAAGTTGGTCGCTATGAGCGGCACCTTTGCCAGGCCCTCATAGGGCTTCAGCGAGTGGTACAGGAGCCCGTGCTCTCCGAAGAACTGGCCGTGGTCCGACGCCACCACCACGGTCGCATGGTCCAGGATGCCCTTCGACCGCATCAGGTCCAGGGTTCTCCCCACCATCCTGTCGAGGTACCTGACGCGTTTCATGTAGCCCGAGTAGAGCTCCCTCAGCACGTCCCTGCTCATCTCCTCCAGTCCGCTCAGGTAAAGCCACTTGTCCTGGATTATCCCCCTGTCCCTCCGTATGGGATAGTTCTCATGGGCCTCCATGTAGTTTATGAACATGAACTGCGGCCTGTAGTCATACCTGTAGTCCAGGTAGCTCTTGACCGCCTTCTCCGTGTCCTTCGCGCCCCTGTCGAACCTGTAGGTGCCGTCCGCATTGCACACCCCCTCGTTGAGCTTCTGCCTGAGGTAGAGATAGATCCAGTCGAGCAGCCTTGGGGGAAGCACCCTTGTCATCAGGTAGCTGACCTTGAACATCCTCTCCCTCACCGCGGCGCCCCCGTTTATTATGGGCGACAGCTTCTCCACGAGCCCCCTGTTGTACTTGAGGTTGGAATCGAGCCAGAGGTCCTCTATGTGGTCGAACCCTATCCCCAGGTTGGTGAAACTGGTGAGGAAAGGGTTGTTGGAGAAGAGGGAGGTCTGGTACCCGAGGCCGGACATCCTGCTGGCAAGAGTCTCCGTGCCGTTGTCCAGGAAGCATGTTTTCACCATCCACGGGTCTATGCTCTTCGTGCCTCCGGCAAAGAAGTCCTTGGAGACGCCCCTGATGCTCGATACTGGCCTGTCCGTGAAAAGCGAGGCGTGGGAGGGCGGCGACCAAGTGCCAGGAGCAACGGCGTTCGCATATACTGTGCCTTTCCGCCCAAGCCCATTGATGTTGCTCAGCCCGGGCTCGGCTAGCGCCGAGGCCCGTATCGTGTCGGTCAGAAGGAATATTATGTTCCTCCCTCCCGCTTCTCCAGTCATCAAAGAAGCTTATGGGAAACCCTATAAATACCTTGGCATGAAACGGTTTCACCGGAAGGCCAGCGACACCCTTATAAATCAGGCGGAATAAACATCAAATAACGTGAACCTAATGGACATCTGCGTCTTGAATCCCTACTTCTACCCGTACAAAGGCGGGACGGAAAAGGTGCTTCTCGAAGTCTACGGCAGGCTGGCGAAGCGCCACAACATAACCGTCCTTACCTCAACGGTGCCCGGACGCAATGAGGAGAGGAGGGAGGAGATACGTGGGATAAACGTAGTCAGGCTGACAACGCACCAGATCCCGCTTCCCGAACTCCCGCTCCCGTTTGAATCATTCGAGAACCTCAACGCCGAGATAAGGAAGGTGGGAGCCGAGCTCTACCACATAAACAACCGCTACCAGTACTTCTATTACAACCTGCAGTCGGTCAAAGAAGCCGGGAAGCTATGCCTTACCATACACAACTCGCTCCCCATGAACATAAACCCCCAGACGGACTTCTTCGGCCGAGCCTACGACATCGCCTGGGGCAGGAGGATCATGCACCGGGCCGACCTGATAACCGGCGTCTCAAAGAACGCCATCGATGTGACCGTGCCGGAGCGCGACAGGGCGAAGGCGCATGTCGTCTACAACGGTGTGGACACCGAAGCGTTCAAAAGGCATCCCAAGAGGTCGCCCAGGGTGGCAAAGCTGATAGACGAGTTCTCCTTCCACGGCCCGACCGTCATGTGCAACGGCCGGTTCGTCCCGCAGAAGGGGCAGATATACCTGCTGAGGGCGCTGAGCCTCGTATCCAAGGGCGGGGAGACGCCCAACCTGCTCCTGCTGGGCAAGGGTCCGATGGAGCCCGAGCTCAGGCACACGGCCGAGAGGCTGGGGATAAATCTGGAGATAAGGTCAGACATAGGGGACGACAAGCTCCCCTACTACTATTCCGCGTGCGACCTGGCCGCCGCGCCGTCGCTCTACGAGCCCGCCTCGCTCGCGGTGCTGGAGGGCATGGCATGCGAGCTGCCCACGATCGCATCAAGGATAGGCGGCCTCCCCGAGATGGTGGGCAACTGCGGCATCTACACTGAGCCCAAAAGCCCGAGGTCGCTGGCCAATGCGCTCGCGCAGGTGCTCTCGGATCCCAAGAGAGCGGCCCAGATGGGCAAGATGGGGCGCAGGCGCGTGGCAAAGAACAACTCCTGGAACAAAATAGCAAAGAGATATGAAGAGCTGTTCCTAAGCACACTCAAATACTGAAGGATTCCATGGCCCGCAGCAAAAAACCCGATGGCAGAGGCGAGATGAAGAAGTCAGAGTACCTGAGCGCGGTCAACAAGTTCAAGAACCTCATAATAATCACCTTCGTCGCCAGCATAATCGTATTCGTGGTGGTGGCGCTGTTCGGCGGCATCACGAAGGTGATAGGGATAATCCTGGGCGCGAATCCCTACCTTTATGCCGCGGCGTTCCTCCTGGTCTTCGTGGGCATGATAGTGAGGTTCGGAAGGTGGAGCTACTGCCTGAAGACGCTGAAGATAAGGATCCCGTTCAAGAAGAGCTTCGCGGCATACATGTCCCTCTACTCGATGGACATAACTCCGGGAAGGGTGGGCAGGATAGTGGCGGGCTACACCATAAACAAGGTAGCCCACTCGAAGTTCATGAAGGTCGCCCCGATCATAACGATGGACCTGTTCTCCGACTTCCTTGGGTTCGCGATACTCGCCATAATAACCTCGTTCATATTCCACATGTTCTTCTGGTACGTGGTAACCTTCGTGATACTGCTGTCAATATCCTTCATATTCCTGCTGCACGAGGGCGCCTACAGGCTGATGAACCGGTCGGACTTCATCAAGGGGCTGCTCAGGAAGTTCGCCCCCCAGATAAACGACTACTACAGCTCCCAGAACGCGCTCAACAACCGCAAGGTATACCTCACCGCCCTGATCTACACGATCCCAGCGGAGCTCCTGGACTCCCTGGCGCTCTACTTCTCGGCGATAGCGATAGGCATCAAGGCGACCGCGGTCCCTTCGGTCTTCATCTACTCGGTCTCGCAGATATTCGGGATGGTCTCGACGCTTCCGGGAAGCGTGGGCGTGACCGACGCCACCATGGTCCTGCTCCTGGGCTCGACATTCAAGATAGGCTCGGCGCTGAGCTCCGCGGCAACTATAATGACAAGGCTCCCCACGCTCTGGTTCAGCGTTATAATAGGCATGGTATTCTTCGTCTACACGCTTAGGTACTGGAACGACGGCAAGCAGGCGAAGAAAGCGCCCGCCGGGAAGCAGGCCTAGCCAGAAGCGTTGCTCTCGCCTGGGTCCTATGAAAAACAGGAAAAGAAAAAAGAAGAGGTCAGGCCTCTTCCTCGCTGAAGTCAGAGGGGGCCTCCTCGGCGCTTGCGCTCCCGCCGCTGCCCTTTTCGACTACCTTGACCTTCCCGAACTTACCGGAGGCGAGCTGGGGCGTTCCCCTGAACTCGTTGACGTAGCCGTTCTCTATCTCTATCGTGTCGCCGACATCGACCGTGCTTATGTCATTGCCCCAGAGCGACATGGCGATTGAGCCGCTGTCGTCCTGGATTGTTATGTTGGCCACGCTGAGTCTCTTCCCATACTTCGTGACAACCTCCCTCGGGTTGTCCTTCTGAGTAACCTTACCCTGAACGGTAACATTGCTCGCTCCGACTTTTAGATCGCTTATTTTCATTTACTGCACCGATGATTAGCAACAAGGTTTATGGTTAGAAAGTTATTTAAGGCTACTAGTAATATCGGCACTGAGCCACTAGCATTTGTTGAACCTTTTGCCAAGGTAGCAATCGAGTATGTTTCTCGCCGCGAAGAACATGGGTTCTGGGAGGCTTTCCGGCGAAAACCAGCCCCATTCGGTTATCTCATCAGGCTCCATAACCTTGGGCTCGCCCACAAAACTCTCTGCCAAAAGGCCCACAGTGATGAAATGTGCATGCTGGTTCCTGTCCGTATTCACGCATACTACCCTCGCCGCCCTTACTATTATCCCTGTTTCCTCCAGAGTCTCCCTCTTCGCGGCTTCTTCAAGATCCTCCCCATATTCGATCTTTCCGCCAGGTAGTGTCCAAGTGCCCTCTGCACGAAGCTCCGAGTCTGCCTTTTTCGGGTCCCCGTTCCGCTTTCCGAACAGCATCTCCCCCTCCCTGACGAGGATTACCCCGACCCCGGCCCCGACTCTCCTATCGCCAGCCATTATACCACCCATAATGCACCTTCCAGGTTTATAAAATCTGCCGGTCTAAGCCTGACATGGCAGATCAGGATGTGACAGGGATGCATCCCTCCTTCGCTCGGGTGATAGCGCAGAGGGAGGAGCTGAAGGCAAAGCTCTCCGGGATAAGGCACAAGATAGGCGTCTACAGCGCCAAGGGAGGGGTCGGAAAGACGACCGTTGCGGTTAACCTGGCCTACACGCTCGCGGCGGTGGGCCTCAAGGTCGGCCTACTGGATGCCGACATCGACTGCCCCAACACGGCCATGTTCCTGGGGATGGAGGGGAGGATCGACACGTCCGTCTTCCCCCTCAAGCCGCTTGTGAAGGACGGCGTCAAGGCGGTTTCCACGGCGATGCTGGTCGACGAGGCGAGCAGGCCGATAATATGGAGGGGCCCGATGATAACGAAGATGCTCAACGAGATGCTCTCCCATGTCGATTGGGGCGAGCTCGATTACCTGGTGATGGACCTTCCGCCGGGCACCAGCGACGCACCCCTAACCATAATGCAGCTCCTTTCCCTGGACGGCTTCGTGATAGTCACCACGCCCCAAAGAATCTCGGGAGTCAATTCGGCCCGGTCGGGCCTGATGGCCAAACGCCTCGGCGCGCCCCTTCTCGGGGTAGTCGAAAACATGTCGTCCGGCTCGCCCAGCGAAAGCACGGCCGCGGCGGCCAGGTCGCTGGGAACAGAGATACTGGGCATAGTATCCGCAGACCCCTCGTTCAACCTGCTCAGCGACGGGGGGAAGGTGCCGGTAAAAGAGAATCAGAAGATCAGGGGGGAATTCGAGAAGATAGCGAAGCGGATAACAGAATGAATCAGTATCTGCCGCCGTACCCGTAGGACAGGGCATAGTCCGCGGCGCTGTCCCTCACCCTGTTGTAGACGACCGCTCCGGATGCCGCTGAATGCACTGCCGCAAGGAACGCCCCGAATTCGAGCACCGTGATGATTGCCAGGTACTCCGTCCCGGTCGAAACGTACTGGTAGGTGAACAGCATCACCGCCATGATGCTCAGCGCCGAGGCCATGACGTGGCTCTGCCTCGAGCCGAGCAGTATGTAGACCGCCGCCCCCAAGCCCAGCACCGCCACCACAAGGCTTGCCAGGCTCACCGCGTAGGCGAGGCTGACAGTGCCGGCGAAGCCCACGGGATTGGCCGCAATGAGGCCGATAATGTACATGAGCTGGTCGTGGGAATAGTAGAGGAACAGGACGAAGCAGGCAGTCAGTATGAAAGAGGTTATCAGGCTGGAGGCGCTGTATTCCGAGGTGAGCCTTTCCTGGTGGTGCTCCGTGACCCTGTCTATGTCCTCTATGCAGTAGTAGTCCTTCTGGAACTCTATTATGTCCTCAAAGCAGAAGGGCCTGTGGCAGTAGGCGCAGATCGCGTAGGCCTGCCTGAACGGGTGCGCCACGCAGGAGAACTCCTTGGCCATCGCCCTACTGGCGGACCTTCCCCTGGGCGCGGTCTGGATCACCACCTCCTTCTCCTCCCTGATCGCCTCCTTGTAATACTTTATCGGGTCCGGATACTCCGCCCCCGCCTTGTAATATATCGAGCTCTGCTCCACCTTCGGCGCCTCCGCCGACTTCCCCGCCGCCCCGCCCGCGGGCTGGGGCTCATGGTATTCCATTATCGGAGCACCGCCGCCCTGCTGCTGGACGCTTCCCGGACTCATGCCCCTCATCTTGAATATCAAAAGGGTGTCCGGGTCCGAGGCCATGCGATCATCCGAAATTGCGCTTCGACCTCTCAATCGACTGTCTCTTAAGCTTCTCGAAGATTCCCCTGTGCTTGGCGCAGCTTATGCAATAGGTCATCTTCCTCCTCTCGAAGAACCTGACGTCAGCCGTCGTCTTCAGCTCTGTGCTGTAGCTCACGGGCTTGTCAAACGACACGGCCTTGTTCCTTGGGATCTTCCTGCCGCATGAATCGCAACTGACTAATGTCTCTCTTCCTCTCACTTCAACACCATTCCTAATTTAGACAAGAAGATTAATAATCCTTCATGGGGCATCCATTAACGGTGCTCCCATGAAGGTCTACGTGTTCGGCGGCGACAGGGATGCCTGCATCGAGCTCGCCAACCAGCTCAACGAGAGCGGCGCATCGGCGATAATAGCCGCTCCGGGCGAGGAGCTGAAGAACGTGGCCGGCCGCATCGGCAAGGCCTTCGACCGGGCCGTGATGGTCTCGGACGACCCGATAAGGGACTCGATCTCCGCCAACAGGGACGCAAGGGTGAAGGCGGCGCCCTGCTACAGCCAGAAGGTCCTGAAGTCGGCCGCAAGCTCGGACGTTAACCTGTTCATACTCGAAAAGGACGCCTGCGACCGCCTTGACGTCTCCGATATCCTGGGGAGCCCGGCATCCGCCCGCCAGCCGCCCGCCCAGAAGGAAAGGAAGGAAGAAAGAAGGGAAGACAGGGAGCGCAAGGAGGAGAAAGAGAGGGCCGAGAAGGAGAGAAGGGAAGAGCCCCAAAGGCGGGAGCAGAAAAGGCAGCAGCCCGACCCGGAGCCAATCCCGGAAGACGAAGGGCGCGAGCGAGGGAAGGGCGGCGGAGTGGGGGGCAAGCTGAAGGACATATTCGGGATAGTGGACGAGTGAATGCTGGACTGCGAGGCCGCGAGCAGGCTCACGATCCCCGCGTTCAGGATTGCTGTCGCGAGAAGGCTGGTCCTGGAGCACGGGTTCAGCCAGAGCAGGGTGGCCGCCCTGCTGGGGGTAAAGCAGGCATCCGTGAGCAACTACCTCTCTTCCCGGCAGTCGGCCCGGACAGAGAGGCTCGCATCATACCTCTCATCCAAGGGGCTTGAGAAGAGGCTGGTCAAGATGGCGCTCTCCGGATCCAAGAAATCAGACATTTCCGCAGCCCTGGAAAAGGAAGCCGCGGACCCGGTCCTCGCCCGCCGCGCCCTATCGACAAAAGGGCTGCAATAAACGGAAAAAAGTAAATTGCGACCGGTGCAACATTTAAATAGCTTCCCGAAAGGGTATTAGCGTGGTTAGATGCCCAACAGCCCACAACATATCGATCGCTCCGAGACGGCCGCGCAGAGCGTAAGCAAGGTCGAGGAGATCAACTCCAGGAGGCCGGAGATGAAGCCGTCCGTGCAGGGGGAGAACGACCCCGTGACCGCACCGTACCACAGGACCATGGAGGAGATAGAGGCCATGCCCGTCATAGAGAAGACCATGACCGTATGCCCTGAATGCAAGCTCATAATAGACGGGACGATCTACAAGGACGGCGACAACGTCATGATAAGGAAGCACTGCCCGGAGCACAACTGGACGATCGAGAAGTACTGGGAGGACTACGACATGTACATGAAGATGAGGCGGTACAACTATTTCGGCAGGGGATTTGAGAACCCCAACTACGTGACCGAGACCAAGGGGGCCAACTGCCCGTTCGACTGCGGCATGTGCGAGAGGCACAAGTCCCACACGGGCCTGGCTAACATAGTCATAACCAACAGGTGCCACCTCTCCTGCTGGTACTGCTTCTTCTATGCCAAGGACGGCGAGCCGATATACGAGCCCAGCCTCGCCGAGATTAGGAAGATATTCGTGAACCTCAGGAGCCAGAAGCCGATTGCGGCCAACGCCATCCAGATAACAGGGGGCGAGCCGACCATGCACCCCAACATAGTCGAGGTCGTCAAGCTGGCCAAGGAGACGGGCTTCGACCAGATCCAGCTCAACACCACGGGCATAAACATAGGGCTCGACCCGGATCATGGCGTTCAAGCTGAGGCACGCCGGCGTAAGCACGCTCTACATGAGCTTCGACGGGGTCAGCGCCAGGGCGAACCCGAAGAACCACTGGGAAGTGCCGCTGACGCTGGACGCGATAAGGAAGTCCAAGGGGACCATCGTGCTGGTGCCCACGGTCATAAGGACCATAAACGACCACGAGCTCGGCGCCATGGTCAACTTCGCGCTGAACAACATGGACGTCGTCAGGGCGGTGAACTTCCAGCCGGTCTCGCTGGTGGGGAGGATGCCCGCAAGGCTGAGGGAGAAGCAGAGGATCACCATACCGGGCGCGATAAAGCTCATAGAGGAGCAGACCAACGGGGTGATAAGGAAGGAGCACTGGTTCTCGGTGCCCTACGTGGGCGGCATAAACAAGTTCATAGAGGCGCTCACCGGGGAGTTCAAGTACGACCTCTCCATCCACTTCGCCTGCGGGGCAGGATGCTACATCTTCCTGGACAGCGACAACAAGATAATACCCATCACCGAGTTCGTGGATGCCCAGGGGCTCATCGAGCACCTGCAGAAGGCGGTCAACGACATGGACGGGAAGTCCAAGATAGTGAGGAGGGCGATAGCGGTCAAGGCGCTGCTCGGGCTGAACAGGTTCATAGACAAGAAGAAGCAGCCGAAGAGCGTCAACTTCACGAAGATGCTGATGTCTCTCTTCCTCAAGCACGACTTCTCCACCATGGGCA
This sequence comes from uncultured Microcaldota archaeon, assembly GCA_963799075.1. Lineage (GTDB taxonomy): Archaea > Micrarchaeota > Micrarchaeia > Micrarchaeales > Micrarchaeaceae > JAJYUY01. The sequence goes on from CAWCVI010000001.1 coordinate 266,080, forward strand.
AGATCCAGATGAAGACCCTGTTCCTCGGGATGATGCACTTCCAGGACGAGTATACCTATGACATACACAGGGTCGAGAAGTGCGACATACACTACGCGATGCCCGACGGCCAAGTCTTGCCGTTCTGCACGTTCAACGTCTTCCCCGAGATCTACAGGGACAAGGCGCAGAAGCAGTACAGCATACCTACCTCGGAGTGGCAGAAGAGCCATCCGGGCTGGGCCTACTCCAAGGACAAGTACATGAGGAACACAAAGGAGATAGAGGCGTCGGCCCCGTACATCAAGACCTACGGCAAGATGCTCGACTACTTCGCGCTTCCGGTCAACGGCGGCAAGCCGGTGAAGAACTTCTCCAATCCGGCGGACAAGAAGGCGGTAGTCCCGCCAATCCAGCAGAAGGCGGTGGTGGTAGAGACTGCGACAGCCGCAGGGTCGAAGACGGAGGAGGTGCAGGCAGACGCCTGCGGATGCGGGGGCAAGGGATGCACCTGCGGGAAGGGGGAAGGCAAGGAGGAGGGCTCCTGCGGTTGCGGAAGCGGCAATTGCGCTGCCGAGTGAAGTGAGTTAATGGACCATAGAAGCGGAAGTTCGGGACAGTCAGGGGCCGCCGAGGAGGGCACGGACATCTATGTCACGGAAAACGGGGACAGGTTCCGCATACCCTACAGGATGATAAAGAGGGTGACATTCAATGACCTGATCAAGTCCGACCTGGTGGACCTGCCCCACGCGGCAAGGCTGCAGTACAGGCTCATGTTGCTGGAGCCTATACTGAAGGCCTCGGTCGACTTCACGAGGCTGAAGATAACGATAATCTACAACCCCGACACATCGGACAACCGCAAGGAGAAGATAAGCCTCGACCAGATCAGGGAGGTCCTCACGAAGGAGGGGATAACCACCGACCAGGCGCACACGGTCAACGAGGACTATGACTACTACAAGAACTTCTACAACTATGCCTACAACCCGGCGGCGGTGAGGGAGACCGCGCCCTACGGCTTCACCATGGAGCAGTGGCGGAAGCTCAAGCCCGAATGGGAGATGAAGGTGAAGAGGGGAGAGGTATCGAAGCAGGAGAAGTTCAAGGCCTTCCAGGAGGAGTACCTGGAGGAGAACCCCGAGATGGCGCCGATGATCGACCCGAGCTTCAAGCCAGGGACAAGGAAGGCCCCGAAGAAAGGCGGAGGGTCCAAGGGCTTCTGGTTCCACGGGATCTAAGGCCCAACTTCCTCCCTGTAAACCTCCGCAAAGGCGGAAGGGTAGCTTTATATATTTCCCAAGGCGCAATAATAGTGTGATACTATGGACGCAAGAACGACCAAGCCGGCACGGCCTCTGACCTCTGCATTACTGAGGGTACCAGAGGGGGGCAAGCGCACATTCAAGGGCGGCATCTACTGGGGTTCCATCAGGCCGTCCATGCTCCGGAAAGGGAAATAAGCATTATTTCTTCAATGAAAGGATAAGCTCCAGTGAAAGCTCCGCTGCGGCCACGGGCTCCTCGAGCCCGAAGTTCTGCAGCACCTGCGGGCTTATCTCCCCGAAGACGCCGACCTGCCTGCCTCCCACGGACAGCGCCGCGCACCTGCCCTCTATGAAGGCGGGGTCCTTTGCCTCCTTCAGCTCGAACTTCGGCGCCCCCATGACCTGCATGAACTCGTAGACGGCCGACTTTATCTCGGAGAAGTTCGACCTCGAATGCTCGCTCACGAAGGCAATATTCCTGCCCTCCGCCACCTTGCCTTCCACGACCCTGAAGACGCTGCCCGACTCGAAGAGCCTCTGGGGCATCGTCGCCTGGAGCGAGTCCCCGAGGTTGCCCAGCAGCGACGGGAGCACCGAGTCCCTGAGCACCGAGATGTTCTCCGTCTTGGCGTAGGCCACCTTGACTATGGCCTCCTTGTCGTACTTCCTCCCCACCATCCCGAAGCACCTGGCCTCGTTCGTCAGGAAGGTGTTGAACGCCTCGCTGAAGCCCATCCCGATGAGCGCAGAGCACGCGTCGTCCGCGCCCTCCACGAGCTCGTCCGGCACCCCCACCGACGATCCAAAAATCCCGATGGGCAGTATCCTGTCGTACCCGTAGGCTATCGCTATGTCCTCTATTATGTCCCTCTCGCTTATCACGTCCGTCCTGTAGGGCGGGACCATGAAGAACAGCCGGCTCCCGTACCTGGCGGCCATGTAGCCCATCCTGTTCGCGAGCGCCATTATGTCCTCCGCCCTGAAGGCGAGCCCCAGCGTCCTGTCGACCTTCGGGTATGCTATCTTGAACTCCCTGTAATTCATCGTGGGCGTGGCCCCAACCTTTCCACCCTCGATCCTGCAGGGCAGCACCTTCGCCCCCGAGTCCAGGAAAAGGCAGGCGAGTATGTTGGCCGTGTCATCGACAGTCTTCCATGCGGTTCCTGTCACCTCCACAAACAGGTTCACGGTCTTTTCCGTGATCCTTGTGCCCTTGGAGTTGAGCACGGGCACCAGTGAGAGGACCTTCCTGCTGTCGCTGACGTGCGGGTAAGCCTTGTAGCCCTTTATTATGCTGTCCCACCCCTCGTTCCCGGCGAACTTCATCACCTCACCGAAGCTCATGCTCTTCTGGCTTCCCAGCGGCTGCATGCGCCCCTCCTTCGAGGCATCGTAGATGATGTCGCCCTCAATCCTGTCAAGGTCGTATATGCCTATCGCCATCTTCTTCCTCTTCCTCCCGTAGGTCTCGTGGAGCTTCTCCTGGAAGTTCATGAGCTCCTTTATCCTGTTACCCTTCAGGTCGGCCTCCCTGACCACGAAGCCCGCGATGAAGGGCCTGCACCTCTTCACCCCCTTCCCCACCGTTATCCTGAGGGCCGGCCTCCCCTTGGCCGAATACTGGTTCTCCCTGGGCTCTGTCCTGCCGTCGAGCAGCTTCAGGGCCCTGCAGAGGCCGTTCACCTCCAGCAGGTCGGGCCTGTTCGGGGTTATCTCTATAGTGACCTCCTTGTCGTCAATCTTCTCGACGGACATGCCGAGCCTGTCTATCAGGCCGGGCAGGGCCTTCCTGTCGATTCCCCTTTCGGCTATGCCGTCCAATGCAATCGATATGGTGGGCATATTCACACCCTGACCGGCGGCCTGTTCCTCAGCCAGCCTATGTCGTTCTTGTACAGGTCGGCGATCGCGCTTACGCCCAGCTTGTGCATCATCAGCCTGTCTATGCTGAGCCCCCAGGCGAGCACGGTCTTGTCCGTCCCCATGGCCTTCGTTATCTCCTTCCTTATGATGCCCCCTCCGGCCATCTCTATCTCCTCGCCCTTCTCCTCGTCATAGTAGTGCACCTCGAGGCTGGGCTCGGTGAAGGGGAAGTAGGAGGGCTTGAACCTGACCTTCTCCATCCCGAGCAGCGAGTAGAACTTCTTCAGCGTGTCGATGAGGTTCGAGAGGCTGAGGTTGCCGCCCACGACTATCCCGTCGGTCTGGTAGAACTCCGCCAGGTGCTTGTAGTCTACCGTCTCGTTCCTGAATACCCTCCCGACCGAGAAGAGCTTCAGCGGGTAGTTCTCCTCCAGCGCCTTGGCGAACCTGTGGATGCCCCTCACGGTGACGCTGGTGGTATGGGTCCGGAGCACAGCCTGCCGCGAGAGCTCCTCGTTGAACGCCTGCCCCCACCCCTTCCGGTGCATCTTCTTCACCCTGTCGAGCAGCTCCAGGTCGTCGATGTTCAGGAGCTTCGGGTTTGACAGGAAGAAGGTGTCCTGCATCTCCCTCGTGGGGTGGTCCTGCGGGGAGAAGAGCGCGTCGAAGTTCCAGAACGACGACTCGACAATGGGCCCGGTGGACTCCACGAAGCCCATGCTGAGCCAGGCCTTCCTCACTTCGGTTATCATCTCGTGGAGCGGGTGCATCCTCGCCGCATCCGCCCTCTCGAAGGGGGCGTTTATGTCATAAGGCCTTATCTCCTCCCTCTTCCAGCTTCCCGAGACGAGCACCTCCCTGGTGATCGCCCCTATACCCCCCTTCTCGGGCTCGGCCTCCTCGCCCTTCTTCGTTATCCTGGCCGAGACGGAGCCCAGCCTGGTGGCCGACCTGGCGAGCCCCCTCTTCAGCAGGGTCTCCAGTGCCTTCCTGGAAGGCGCCTTCCCGTCCCTTATCTGTATGAGCGCCGCCCTCTGGCTGTAATCCCCAGATGAATCCGCGCGCCACTTCGGCGTCGCTATTATCTTCCCGTCCCTGATGTCCACCCATCCGTTCCTCTTCGCCCAAGACAGCGCGACCTTGTTCACCGAATCGTCGGCCTTCACCGCCCTCTTCGCCGCCGCCCTGGCCAGCTCCTCCTCTGGCATCATGTCAAGGTAGCCCAGCCCCTCCTGGGTCAGCGTGTTCTTCGTCTCCTCCTTCTTGTCGAGCTCCACGAAGCCGCCAGCCTTGAGGTTCTCCAGGGCCCAGAGAAGCTTGTCCCTCTCCATCCCGAGCTCCTCCTGAAGCTCGTCGAGGCCCATTCTCCGTTTCTTCTTAAGGAGCTTGAGCGCGGCAATCTCGTACTCGTGCAATGTACCACTATTTGCTAGCCCTGTAGTAGACGTAGAGCAGGAAGATGGCGATCACGGCCGCTATCAGGACGTAGGAGTATATCCCGAGATCCCTGTAGAGGGCGGAGAAGAACCCCCCGACCTCGTCCCTTATGCTCTGGTTAACCACGAATACGAGGTCGAATTTGGACAGAGGCTCGCCATAGAACCACGATACGGAGCTGACATTGGCGTAGTTGTTGGTGATTCCGTAGGGCGGGAAGTCCGGAAGCGGGTAGACAGACCTTATCCTGGCGCCCCGGGGAATGGTGACGTTGAGCGTGGTATTGGGGCTGAGCACCTGGCCGCTGGCCCCGTGCTCGAAGTTGAAGTCGTTAGACCGAAGCGTGTAGACGAAGACCCTCGGGCTGGTCTGGTTGACCGTAGTGACGTTGTTGACATCGTAGCTGAGCACTATGTCCGCCCTGTAGGCGGCCCCGCTCTGGACGACAGGCCCGGGAAGCATGACGAAGTTGTATATGCTCCCCTTGGGGTTTATTATGTGCTGCACGAGATTCGGCCCCACGAGCTGCTGCCACTGGCTGAGCGTGAGGTTGAGGGCGACCCTGTTGGTCTGGTACTGCTTGACCGACTGGTTCGTTATGGCGATCTGGATGGTCTCGTTCACGTGGACGCTGGTGTTAGGGTTCAGGAAGACGTTGACGTTCATGCTTGTCACGTTATAGGACGCATGGGCCAGACCGAGAAGCGGCACTAGGGCGAGCATGACAACAAGAAGCGACAGGGACCTCACAGGAGCACCGGATTACTATTCAAAGCCTATTTATAAAAGCCTTCCCCGCTCCCCGCCGAATGTATTTTATACCGTGCAAGCAAGAAATGCACATGAGGATTTACCTTGTCAGGCACGGCGAGACAACAGGGGACCTGGAAGACCGCTTCGGCGGCGACTATGAGGACCATCTCACGCCGCACGGAGTAGAGGAATCGAAGGCGCTGGCCAGGAAGCTCGCGGCCAAAGGAATAAAGGCGATATATTCCAGCCCCAGGATAAGGGCACAAGAGACTGCAAGCCTCATGGGCGAGGCGACAGGGGCAGGCATAACTGTGATTGACGGACTCGGCGAGCGCAACCACTACGGCATACTGACGGGTATGGTCAAGGCCGAGGCGGAAAAGAGGCATCCGAAACACGTGGCGGAGATGCGGAAGGGCCTTCACCACAATGTCAAGGGCTCAGAGAACTACTCACATTTCAAGGAACGGGTCATCGGGGCGTTCGGCGAAGCCACCAAAGGGAGCGGGTCTCCAATAGTCATAGTCACCCATGGAGGGGTGATAAAGTGCATCGTGAGGGAGTTGCTGAAGCTGGGAGAAATGGATGATGTATCGGACTGCTGCATCCTGACGCTGGACAAAAACGGGGAGGCAGTATCCCTGATAAGCCTGGAAGGGGCAAGCCTCAAGCAGGGCTGACCCTGTATTCGCTGTAGGGCTCTCCCCTGTTTATGGACTCTATGGCGCTCCTTACATAGGGTATGACGTTGTCGGGAAGCCCGTTTCTGTCAAACCAGTCCAGGCCGTCGCACTTCTCCGGCTCCAGATTCCTCGGCTCCTCCTTTGTGTCCGATGCGATGTAGAAATCCACGTATTCCCTGTCGACATCCTGCCTATGCATGACATGGGCCATCCTGAGCCCCCTAGGGTCCAGATAGAGGCCGGCCTCCTCCCTCGCCTCCCGCACCAGGGCTTCCCAGACAGTCTCCACGTCCTCCACATGTCCCGCTATCATGGAGTACTTCCCGTCCTGGTAACCCGTGTGGCCCCTCTTCGAAAGGAGAAGCTTCCCGTCCCTTATCAGGACGAGATAGCATGCTAGGAACGCCCTCGGTTGCCGTTTGTCCCCCACCTGATCACTAGTACATCTGCTCCAGCTTCTTTATCCTGTCGTCTATGGGCGGGTGGGTAGAGAAGAGATTCGTCACGCCGCTCATCCTGAGCGGGTTCGTGAAGTAGATCGATGCGGTTATGTCGTTCGCATGGGCGACTGGCCTCGCCTGCGGGTTCTTCGAATAGTCCCTTATCTTTATGAGCGCACTGGCGAGCGAGTGCGGATCCCTTATGAGCCTGCTCCCGTTGGCGTCCGCCATGTACTCCCTCCTCCTGGATATCGCAAGCCTGAGCAGCAGCGCAAAAAGAGGGGCCAACAGGCCCACTACGAGGGCGATGATAACTATGAGGCCTCCGTTCCTCCCCCTGCCCTCTGAGATCCCGCCGAAGAAGAACATGCTCCTCATCACCGCCGCCACAAGGCCGATCACTCCCGCGAACACCACGGCGACCATGAGATAGAGTATGTCGTTGTCCGCTATGTGGGACATCTCGTGGGCCACCACCCCCTGGAGCTCCTTCTTGCTCATCATGGCCAGCAGCCCTGAGGTGACCGCCACGCTGGCATGCTTCCTGTCCCTCCCTGTCGCGAAGGCATTGGGGCTGGGGTCGTTTATTATGTAGACGTCCGGCATCTTTATCTGGGACGCCAGGGCGAGCCCTTCGATTATGTCATAGAGATAGTGGTACTCCCTCGGGTCGGCCTTCTGGGCCCCCGATATCCTGAGTATCATCTTGCTTCCCCCGAAATAGGAGAAAGCGGCATAGAGCGCGATGAGGATGACGCAGATGATTATCGCAAGCGGCCCTCCGCCGAGGGCAAGCACCACGATGTAGATTACGCCCGCAAAGAGCCCGAAGAACAGGGCGAGCAGTATTATCGACCGCAGCTTGTTCCGCGCTATCTCGTCAAAGAAGCTTGTCATCCCAAAGGCACCGGATTACTGTTTGCCCTTCCTGGCCTTGCCCTTCGCCGCCGGGGTGTCGGACCCGCCCAGGTCGCTGAAGTCCACCTTGACAGGCTCGCTCTGTCCGGGCGGAGCCTGGAAGAAGGTTGCGGGCTTGAAGCCGAACCAGTTGGCGAAGACATTGCCCGGGAAGGTCTGGAGCGAGTTGTTGTAGTCGAGCACGTAGTCGTTGAACGACGTCCTGACGTAGGATATCTTGTCCTCGGTGCCCTCCAGCTGCTCCTGCAGGTCCTTGAAGTTCGCCGAGGCCTTGAGGTCAGGGTAGCTCTCGGCGACCGCGAATATGCTCTTGAGCGCGCCGCTGAGCTGGTCGTTGGCCTTGAGCCTCTGGTCGACAGTCCCGGTCACGATGGAAGACCTCAGTTTCGTGACGTCGGTGAGCACGCCCCTCTCATACTTGGCGTAGCCCTTCACTGTCTCGATGAGGTTCGGTATCAGGTCGTACCTCCTCTTCAGCTGGACGTCGATCTGCGCAAGCGCATCCTGGACCCTGTTCCTTTTGCCGACAAATCCGTTGTACAGCGCGACCACCACGATCGCTATGAGGACGACGATTCCGATTCCGAGCCAAGCTAGCAGCATCATACATATCACACCATGGACGGCATGGGATTAAAACTCTTTAAGGCTTTTGCTATGCTTCGGAAGATAATCAGGTGCAGGGGGGAGGATTTGAACCCCCGAAGGCGCTAGGCCACAGGATCTTAAGTCCCGCGCGTTTTTCCGTGGCTAGTGAAAGCCAGACCGGGCTCCGCCACCCCTGCATTAAGCGTACATCGAAGGTCCGGAGTCGCCCACGGCGTTCTTGTAGCTCTCATGGGTCTCCTTGTGCTTGTCTATAATCTCCTTTATCTTGGCCTCGACGAGCTTTGCCTCCTTGTCCAGGTCCGTTATGTCCACGTCGAGCTTCAGCAGCTTGTTGAGGCACGTTATCGCCGACTCGGCGTATATGGGGTCGACTATCCCGGGCTGCACCGAGACCATGACGTTTATGTTGTCCAACCCCTCGAGCGTGGACCTGAGCAGGAGCATCGCTCCGACTCCCGTCGAAACGCCCTCCTCTATCGGAACGAGGCCGGCCTTCAGCAGCGCCCCGGACAGCGATTTCTTCGAGCAGATGCCGAACACCGACTTCTTCTGGCTGTTCGGGCCGCTGGGGATGCCCATCGGTATCCCGCCAATCGAGTATATCGCGGCTATCTTGCTCTTCTCGACGAAGGCGTAGATGGTGTCCGTGATCTCGCTGACCAGGTCGATGGGCATGGCAAACTCGGCGAATATGGTGAGTATCTTGCTTTCCGAGGAGCAGTAGACCCTGACGGGAGGAACGGGCTCGCCCTTGTGTATCGAGATGAGAGGGGGGAAAGTCGTGCTTTCCATGTAGCCGACGTATTCCATCTGCAGCTTGTCCACCATGTAGCTTATGCTCATGGGTCCCACGAGCCCGATGCCGGGGAAGCCCTCCACGAAGGAGTAGCCCTCCAGGCTCATCTTTTTCAGCATCACGATTTCCATGAAACCACTAACTATTGGCTTGGGTCACGCTAAATATCTATCGCTCATTCCCGATGGCAGAGCGGCCGCGTCCCGTCCAGCGCCCCTCCACTGCATCCTCCCCCATTCCGGAATCCCTTCTCATTAGGAGTCTCGCAATTGTTACGCCATCGGGAAGAGTGGGATCATCGCTCCTCGTAAACCTTTCAGGAGTCAATTCATAGCGTAGAAACGCCTTCCTCAGGGAAGTAGCCTTCCTTTTATGCCTGGCCAATATATCCCCTCATATTATCGAAGTCAGGATTATGATCACAAGGACTCCAAGGCTAGTGAAAAGCATCATCTTCCACGGGGTGTGCTTGCGCGTTTCCGGAAGCATGTTCGAAGCCCCCAGGTAGATGAACTCTCCCACGAAGACGGCCAGTATCAGGGCAAGCGCCGCCTGGTTTATTATCAGCATGAAGGTGACAATAACGCCCACTATCGGGGCAACAGCATCGAATACAAGGAACAGACCAGCATTCCTTATGCTCTGGTTGTTCTTCAGCATAAGCGTCACGGTGTTTATGCCGTCGGTAAAGTCATGGGATATGACGGCGAATGCGACGATCAGGCCGACGCTCGGGTTCACCTGGAACGCCGCCCCTATGGCGGCCCCGTCAAGGAAGCTGTGGATGACCAGGCTGCCGGCCCCAATCGGGCCCATTATGTGTGCATGGGTGTCATTCTCGTTCTCATGGATGTGGTGGGTCGAAAACACCCTCTCTATTATGCTGTAGACGAGGAACGACAGGACAACCGCGATCAGCGCATACCTTACCGGCATCCCGACGACCTGCGCGCTGCTGAGGCTCTCAGGAAGCAGATCGAGCATCGCCACAGCTATGAGGCTGCCGGCGGCGAAGGCGAAGAAGTAATGAACCACCTTCTTCAGCTTCAGGGCCAGGATTCCCCCTATCAGGGTGGAGACGAACGTCGCAAACGCCAATATCAGTACCAGGTCGTTCATGGAAGCCCTAATTATATCGGAACCATATTTTAAAACCCCTTGCTGTCCAAGGGCCCGCTCCGTGCCCCTGTATCAGCGAAGCAGATTGAAGAGCTACTTATAGATATGCTCAAAATACCATCTACCGACAGGTGCGATAAGATGCCAATAAAATACGTTAAGGGTGACCTGCTCAAGGCAGACGTTGATATTATCGCCCACGGCTGCAACTGCATGCAGGCTATGGGGGCGGGAATCGCCGTGGCGATATCCCGGGAGTTCCCCCAGGCGGAAAGGGCCGACAAGGCGTTCGAGCCCCAGAGGCCCAGGGAGAGGCTCGGCCTGGTGGACCTGGTGAAGGTGAACGGAAACCGCATAAGGTTCGTGGCCAACTGCTACACCCAGCTGAAGGTGGGGAACGGCCTCCAGGTGAACTACGCGGCCATAAGGAAATGCATGGAGCAGCTGCATGACTTCGCACAGAAGAACGGGCTAAGCGTAGGAATCCCGAAGATAGGCGCCGGCCTGGGGGGAGGGGACTGGAACAGGATAGAAAAAGACATAGAGGACGTGTTCAACGACATGGAGATCTGCGTCTACCACCTCCGCTGACATCGAAGCACAAGCCTGTTGCCTACTGTCATTCCACAGTCTCTGCATTAATAACATCGACGTAACCCTTTACTTTTTTGGCCAACTTTCCGTCTTCGGTTACCAAAACAGCCGCCGCCTTCTTTGCTGCATAAACGTAAGAGGCATCGTAAAATGACAGTCCGTACTTCATTGCCACCGCAACCACTTTTGACTCTTCCCCATTTAAACCCACAAAAGCCATCAAACTGAGTGCCCTTGACACAAACTGCAGTAAATGTTGCTGCTCTGTTTCATCTAACGCCTTCCTAACCCTAGTTTCAGTAACTAGAATATTGCCAAGCTCATACCATGCCAGGCTGCATGTATACCTCCTAATCAACTTTGCCGTATCGGCGGCCAACGCTGTCCTGTATACAGAAGAGGCATCAAAAAGATATCTCATCCCCTCGCCCGGTCTTCCCTGAGGTCTCTAACAACGTCCTCTACGCTTATCTTGTCAAAAAGTTTTCTGTGCCTTTTTATCTCGCCATTGAGCTTTCTGGCCTCTTCCTCAAGGGCCTTTCTCTCCAATATGTGGCGTACCACTGCCGAAACCCGTATATGAGATTTTTTAAGCCGAGCCCTAAGCTCCTTAGGTATCTTCACAGATATGGTAACCATCCTATCGTCCATATTAATTTATGATACTAAAGATATAAAAAGATTACCCGATGGTATTACCAAACAGTAATACACCCTAAGCATAAAAGCGTCAGGCAAGAGGATTTCCTTTCGATGCTAGACCTCCCCCGAGGAGTGCCGAAGGCAAGATACCCTATAAAAGCAGGATGGGGAGCGCGCTATACCAGCGCGCTCCCGTTGCCGATGAACAGGCGCCTCGGATTATTCAGCTCGGCGTAGGCGAATGTGCGGTAGACCTTGGTTATCCTGACGTCATAGGCGTTGCCTATCCTTGTCTTGGCGTTCTTCACGAAGACGACCACCTTCCCGACCCTTCCGATGCCTTCCCCCCGCGCCCCCTTCGCGTCTACAGTCACGTTGTAGACCTCCCCCCTCTCGATCCACGGTGCTTCGTATTTTCCCATTTTTCCACCCATAACCTAATACCCAAATGGGTAGTAGTTGCAAGATTAATAAAGCTTTTGTACAACTTTGGTTATTCCAGGTCAGACCTGCCTAGGACAAGCTGCCGCGATAAAGAATAAACGCCAAGTGAGGGATTTGAACCCCCAATCCCTTTCGGGACAAGATTAGCAATCTTGCGCCTTACCAGATTAGGCTAACTTGGCAATTGCATGAATATGATTCGCCGGACACTTAATTTATAGCTATCTGTCGTGGCAGAAGCCGGCCTGGCACGTGGATTTGCATAGAGATTGATCTGCATCACGGCTCGGCCCTGTATCTTAAGAGCATAGCTGAAATATGCTTAAGGTTGCTCCTTCCGGCCTGGCCTGATTCACACACCTGGCTATCACCTAAGGCAGGGCGTCGTCGCCGAAAACGCAGGACCTGTTATGCGCGTCCAGCACTCGACCGGCATTGGTCCGCCAAAAGGGATTTGCGTACGGGAAACCCTTAGCTCCCCGACCTATCTGCCAGTTGAATTGGGCCTTTCAACGTATTAATAGGTTTGCTCAGCATATCAAATAGGGGAATCTAGATGAAACTGCTCTTGACCTCTGCTGGCATTACCAACAAATCAATAGCAAAGACCCTAAAAGGGTTAGTAAGGGGAAAGATAAAAATCGCATTCATACCTACCGCAGCCAATTCGTTAGATAGCGAGAAGGACTGGCTAATTAAAAATTACAATGAATGCGAAAAGCTTGGCAGGGTAGACATAGTCGATATTTCAGCAATAGACAAGAAAAACTGGCTGCCAAGGTTAAAGAAAGCGAATGTCATCGTTGTTGGAGGTGGGGACACCAAACATCTAGCGATCTGCATAACAAAGAGCGGCCTAAATAAGGAGCTTCCGACTTTATTGAAGAAGAGGGTATATGTCGGCATAAGTGCAGGCAGCATAGTCACCGCAAAAAAGATATCTGCCCGCTCTGAATTCCTGTATGATTATAAAATAGACAAAGCTCCTCGGGGCTTAGGCTATATAAACTTCAACGTACGGTCCCATTTCAATTCCCCTGATTTCCCAAAAGCGAGAGATGGATACCTAAAGAAAATTTCAAAAAAGCTCAAAGGTGACCTATATGCGCTTGACGACGAATCAGCAGTATTATGCATCGATGGTAAGACAAAAGTCATCTCCGAAGGAAAGTGGAAGAAATATTAGCAGGATGGCCTCCACCCCTGATGTTCAAACAACCGGTTTCAATAACCGAAGGGCACAGATAGGGATTAATAAACATAATGCCACTACTAATACTGCGACTTTTCAGTGATAAGGAATGGCGATAAAGACAACGGAAGACGTCAAGATACCTGTGCAGCTGATCTCGCAGGTCATCGGGCAGAAAAGGGCAGTCGAGATAGTGAAGAAGGCCGCCAGGCAGCGCCGCAATGTGCTCCTGATCGGAACGCCTGGCACTGGGAAGACAATGCTCGCCCAGGCCATGGCCGAACTTCTCCCCACCACCGAGCTCGAGGACGTCCTCGCCTACAGGAACTTCAACGACGAGAACATGCCGCTGATAAAGTCGGTCAAGACCTACCCCTCCGGAAGCGACATGAAGGGCGACGGGCAGGGGAGGCAGATACTACAGAGGGAGAGGTCGAAGCGCATGCAGCAGATGGTCGGCAACACCTCATACCTGACGCTAATAGTCTTCGTGGTAGTCCTCGCGCTCATTGGCCTGGCGCTCTTCGGATTCGTCCAGGGCTACAACATAATCCTGCTCTCCGCGATAATACTTGGACTCATGATGATGGCGGCAGTCGTCATGCTCGTGGGCGGCCTGGGCAGGCGGGTCGGCATGCCGATGATGGGCAACGACACCGGAGAGCCCAAGCTCATAGTCGACAACACAGGGATGAGGCACGCGCCCTTCATCGACGCCACGGGAACGAAGGCAGGCGCGCTCTTCGGCGACATCCGCCATGACCCCCTCCAGAGCGGTGGTCTCGGGACTCCGGCGCACCTCAGGGTGGAGAGCGGGGCGGTCCACAAAGCCAACAAGGGGGTGCTCTACATAGACGAGATAGCGAACCTTGAGCCCAGGGCCCAGCAGGAGCTCCTCACGTCGCTGCAGGAGAAGAAGTGCTCCATAACAGGGCAGAGCGAGATGAGCTCTGGCGCCCTGGTCAAGACCGAGCCGGCGCCCTGCGACTTCGTCCTAGTGGCCGCCGGGAACCTGCAGGACATCCAGAAGATGCACCCGGCGCTCAGGTCAAGGATTAGGGGATACGGGTACGAGGTCTACATGGAATCGGTGATGGACGACAACGAGAAGAACAGGGAGCTGCTCATACAGTTCATAGCGCAGGAGATAAAGAAGGACGGGAAGATCCCGCCGTTCGACGCCAGCGCGATAGAGGAGATAATAAACGAGGCGAGGAGGAGGGCAGGCCGGAAGAAGAAGCTGACACTCATACTCAGGGACCTGGGCGGGATCATAAGGGCCGCCGGGGACCTGGCGGTCGAGAACAACAAGAAGATAGTCACGAAGGACGACGTGATAAACGCGAGGTCGTTCTCCGCCCCGATCGAGAGCCAGATAGTCTCAAGGGAGCTGGAGTACCGGAAGGACTACAGCGTGATCCACGTGAGCGGCTACAGCGTCGGCAAGGTCAACGGGCTAGCCGTGATAGGCAACAACGCCACCAACTCAGGCGTAGTCATACCTATAGTCGCTGAGGTCACCCCGGCCGGATCAAGGTCGGAGGGCAGGTTCATACCCACCGGGAAGCTGGGCAAGATAGCCACCGAGGCCGTCAAGAACGTCAGCGCCATAATCAAGAAGCACATGGGCCGTGACATCGCCAACTACGACATGCACGTCCAGTTCGTGCAGATGGACGGGGTGGAGGGGGACAGCGCGAGCATATCGGTCGCCGTCAGCATAATATCCGCCATGGAGAACGTCCCGATAGACCAGTCGGTCGCGATGACGGGTTCCCTGTCCGTGAGGGGCGAGGTCCTTCCCGTAGGCGGGGTCACCAGCAAGGTGGAGGCGGCCATAAACACCGGGATAAGGACGGTCATAATACCGGCGAGCAACGCCAACGACGTCGCCCTTGACAAGGACATGCTGAAGAAGATAAGGATAATCACCGTCCGCGACCTGGCGGATGTCCTCAAGCACTCGCTCAAGGACTGCAAGAAGAAGGACGAGATAATAAAGGAGCTCAAGAACGGAAGCGGGAAGGGTGGGGACAAGTGAAGCGGAAGGCCGAGCCGAAAGACTTGGAGTCAAAGGAGAAGCTCGAGGGCTTCGGCAAGGGGATTGTGAGGGACATCGAGGCGATGGAGAACCCCACCTTCTCTACCATGGCCAGGGGGCGCTCCAACGTCATCTATGACGAGAAGAGGGGGATACTAAAGCTGGGCGATCAGAGGGAGGAGCGCAGCTTCGTCAACACCGCCCAGTCCAAGAGGTTCATGCAGACCGTCGCCATCGCGGCGAAGTGCCACAGGTTCATAAACGAGAACCTTCACACCACGATCAGGGGCCTCTTCTACCAGCTCAAGTACTCACTCGGCGACGACGTTGACGAGAACATATTCAATGAGCAGGCCGAGTCGAACCCCCTCATAGAGGACCTGGAGGCCGCCCTATCGCTGAAGAGGGAGGACCTGAACCTCAACGCCAACCGGAAGGGGGTGCTGGCGGGAAACATGAAGATAATGGACACCTTCGGGGAGGAGAAGCTGGAGATCGACGCGAGCAAGATGGGCAGGAGCGGCTGGGCGATACCGAGCGACGTCGACAACGAGATAGAGTTCGTGGACGTGAAGGCAAAGAGCGTCCTGGTGGTCGAGAAGGACGCGCTCTGGCAGAGGCTCAACGAGGACGGGCTCTGGAAGAAGGAGAACATGATACTCATCTCGCCCCAGGGCCAGGCGGCCAGGGGCACCAGGAGGCTGATACGGAAGCTGGCCGACCAGGGGCTGCCGGTCTACGTCTTCAACGACGGCGACGCCTGGGGATGGTACATCTACTGGACGATAAAGACGGGCAGCATAAACCTCGCCTACATGGGCAACTCCATCGCGACGCCAGAGGCGAAGTTCATCGGGGTCACCATGTCAGACCTCCAGAAGTACGAGTTCCTGAATAAGATGACCATGAGGGCGACCGAGGTGGACCTCAAGAGGGCCCAGGAGATGCTCAACTACCCCTGGATAAACCGGCACAGGGAGTGGGTGGACGAGCTCAAGATGGTGCTGAAGTCGAAGGTAAAGCTGGAGCAGGACACCCTGCAGGGGCCCAGGCTGACCTTCGTGGACGACTACATCAAGGACAAGATAAAGAACCGGGAGTTCCTCCCCTGACTATTTCTCACTAACTGCGCGTCTCATCTCCTCTTTAACTTCCTCCCAATTCACCCGTTTTTGGATCGGTATGAAGGAGTTCGCGGTTTTCGGGACGCTAATCTGATCCACCGCTGCGGAAAATCTGCCCTTGTCATAAATCCTGAATCTGGCGGGGTAGAGGTTTTTAATCCAATACAAATCATACATATCCTTCCATTCCTTCCGGTCTTCAAAGGCGGACTCCTTCTGCCCATTCAGTTCCTCCAACGTGTAAACATTAGACCTATTTGAAACGGGGAGAAAATCCGAGACGAGCTTAGTCTTTTCCCCTTTTCCTTTGATACCAAAAGAAAAATCGACCTTCACAACGTCCTTAACCCCGTTGAATTCATACAGCAGCAGGAAGCCTATCGCATTTTTTGTGAAAAACTCCTTTTTCGTCTTCCAGCCCGCCCCCCGTATTATCTTTCTAACCCCTTCCTTGCTTTCATTTGCATCATAATCAAGGTCTTCTGAAAAGCGCTGGTGGCCCTGCAAGTAAGCCTTGTTGATTGCTGTGCCTCCCTTCAGGACGAAGTCGTAGTCCCCAAGGGTCTCAAGCAGCTCAAAGAGGAATGCCTCCTTTACGATGAACTGGAACCCAAGCCCCGCCCTGCCAGCGTAGTCCCTAATCATTTCAGGAGTAAAGACTATTGATGCCACCATGACAAAAGCACCCCTTTGCCCACATTATCTATGAGTTTCCAGCCTTTTATATACTCCCCGCCATCCCTGCCCTGAAGATATGCATTGGCGCGCACCTTTTTGGCGCAGAACCTCATTATCCCCTCTTTTTCCACATCCCTGGAGGGGAGGACGGAAAGCAAGTATCCCAATCTCTGGAAAAAGGCGCTGCTTTCGCCCTTGCAGATGCCCAATAATTTTTTCGAATCCAACCGAGACCGATATAAAACTGCGGTAAGCTTTGGAAAACCTATAAATCTCCAATTAAGCAGAGAGTCATAGACGGCCTTCTCCACAGAGGCAACGCTGTATTGCTTCTGCTCCACCCCGGCATAATTTTTAGCCTTGAAATAAAGGAATTCGTACTGGCCCATCACCACCGACCTCCTCGCCCCGCTCCCTACCATTATGGTAAATGGGTACTCGTCTATCAGATGGTCGAGATAAAATGCGGCGAGCATGGAAACGTATCCTGGGTACAGTTTCGTGGCCACCCAAAAGGGATCCACATTCTTGGATACGTAAATTCCCCTGACGGGATTATATATGCGCCTGGCCTTCGCCAGCATGCTCAGAGTAACCCTCAACGAGTTCTCGGAAGTAAGGCCAAGCGTTTTCAAGGTGCCAAACTCCGCCATCCCTGCACTTTCTATATATCCGGCCAGCTTTGTTGCAATTTTCATCATATATTAATATAACCTTAATATTTAAATACTTTTGCAACATAGAGAGGGAGGGCGTCCTAATGAACCTTTCCTTGAACCTGCCTCATATTCTGATCGCGGGCTCGCCCTTTATCCCCAGCTTCTTGAGGGTCTGGTCGGGGCTGTAGTAGTAGTCCCTCACCGCCTCGCTGATGCTCTTTATGTCCCTCTTTCCCGTCTCGTTGAGCTTCTGGAGTATGGACGCCCTCACCAGCTCCTCGGCGAGTATGTCAGTGGGTGCGACACCCGCGAGCTTCGCCAGCATGTCCCTGTAGGTGACGCTCGGGAGTATGGGGGTCCCCTTCATGCTCTTGTAGTCGAACTTGTAGAGGTCCGAGAGGAGCACGTTGGTCTCCATGCCCGATATCTCCGAGATCTGGGTTATCTTCCTGACCGGCGCCTTGCTGTTGCCCGCCCTTATTATCGATACCACCATGAGCACGTCGATGACGGATATTATGTCGAGCGGCACCTTCATGGGCGTGTGCTCGAGCCTGTTGACTATGTCCCTCGAGGACGAGGCGTGTATCGTCCCCATAGCGATCTTCCCTATGTTCATCGCGGTCATCATGTCGTTGGCCTCGGCGCCCCTGACCTCCCCGACCACCACCAGGTCCGGCCTCATCCTGAGCGACTCCTTGACCAGCGCCTCCATGGGGAGGTCCTCGCTCGTCTGCAGGTTGACGCAGTTCTCCTGGGTGAGCGTGTTCAGCTCGTAGGTCTCCTCTATCGTGACTATCCTCTGCTCGGGCCTGAAGAAGGAGAACATGGAGTTGAGCAGGGTAGTCTTGCCAGCGCCCGGTATCCCCCCTATGAGTATGTTGGCCGGCCTTATCTTGAGCCCGTCCACGTAGAGCCAGAGCCTCGCGGCCATGGTGTAGTCCAGCGTGCCCATGTTCACGAGGTCGAGTATGCTCATGGTCATCTTCTTGAAGTTCCTTATGGTTATGTTGTAGCCCAGGGGCGAGGAGACTATGTTGGCCCTCGACCTGCTCGGCATCTGGACGTCGAACACCCTGCCGCCGTACTCCATGTTGGTCGCGTAGAGCTTGAGCTTCCCGACGAACCTGTTCAGCTCCTCCCTGGTCTTTATCTTCTGCTCGAGCTTCACCTCCCCCAGCTTCGTGCTCGTCACGAAGATGTTGGCGGTGTTGTTTATCATTATGTCCTCTATCTCCTCGTCGTAGATGAGCTTCCCGACCACCCCTATGTCGTTTATGTCCTGGAAGAGCGTGTCAATCTCCTCCTGGCTGAGCGTGTTGCTGATCTGGCCGGCGACGCTCTTGACAAGCCCCTTCCTCTCGTCCAGGTCGGTGACGTCGTTGAACCTTCCCACGAGGCCCTCCAGCACCGCATCCTCTATCTTGAGCAGCCTCTCGTTCATCCAACCATCGCTACTATAATCCAGGCAAAGATATTAATCCTGCTGGTCTGGCGGCTACTTTGCCCTCGGCACTATCGCATCCGCTATGAACTCCGGGCTGTAGTCAACGAGGGCGTCGTATCCCTCCCCGACCCCGAAGAAGAGTATCGGTATGCCCGTGAGGTGCGAGATCGAGAGCGCGCCTCCGCCCTTCGCGTCGCAGTCAAGCTTGGTCAGTATGATCCCGTCTATCTTCATGTGCTTTCCGAACTCGGTTATCTGGTTCGCGATGGCGTTCCCTGCCGTGCTTTCCCCCACGAAGACAATCATGCTGGGCTTCGCCACCCGCACCATCTTCTCCATCTCCCTTATGAGGCTCGGGTTGGTCTCCTGCCGGCCGGCGCTGTCTATGAGCACGGTGTCGATGTTCCTGGCCCTCGCGTAGGCCACCGCATCGAAGGCGATGCTTGCAGGGTCGGCCCCGTAGACGCTCTTTATGATGGGCACCCCGATGCGGTTGGCGTGGTGCTCCATCTGCTCTATCGCCGCCGCCCTGAAGGTGTCGCTGGCCGATATGACGGTGCTGACGCCCTCCCTCTTCAGCCTGCTGGCTATCTTCGCTATGGTGGTGGTCTTGCCGGTCCCGTTGGGGCCCAGGAACAGGACGACAAACGGGCCCTCGGCCTTCCCCCTGACCCTTTCCGTGAAGCTGAAGCCGGGCGCGCCCTTCTGCAGGGTGTCCAGGAGCGCCTGGCGGACGTCTGCGACGACCTCCCCATTTATGTCCCGTGATTCTATCTTCTTGCCCTTCAGCCTCGTCCCAAGGTCGCCGATGAAGCTCTCCGCCACGTCGAAGGCGACGTCCGATTCGAGCATCGATATCTTGAGCCCGGAGAGGAACCTGTCGATCTCCGCCTCGCTCAGGACCACCGAGCCGAACACCGCCTTCTTCACCTTGGTGATGAGCGAGAGCTTTATCACCTCGTCCTTTTTCTCCGGCTTGGGCTCCTGCCTCGGCAGACGCTTTGGTTCAGCCTTCGGCTGCTCCACGACTTTTCTCTCCCCCCTTTCCTGCCTGGGTTCTTCCTCCGCCTTAACCGCCTCCTTCTCCCCATATCCCTTCTCCCTCTCCCTGGCCGGTTTTTGCATAGGTTCCCTTTCCGGTTTCTGCTTAAGCTCGGCCACGGGCTCCTGGATTTTGGCCTCCCCTACCTTCTGCTCCGCTGCCTCCTCCTCCTTCTTGACGAAGCCCTTTATCACTTCAGAGAACTTCTTCCTGAGCCCTTCGAACATCCTATCCACTGTTTGGTCCCGGCACTGTCCCCAACTGTATCCCGGCCATCGCGGCCTCGAGCTCCTTCCTGCTCTTCACGAGCTTGTTTATCATCTCGTTCTTGGCGTCCACCCTCTTCTTCGCCGTCTGCTGGGCCGCGGCGGTCTCCTTCTCCACCATGAAACCCCCGCCGACGCCTATTATCACCTTGGTGCCCGCCTTTATCTGCGACCTGAGGTAGAAGTCCGCGCCGATGCCGCTGAAGGACTCCTTCCCGGCGAGCTTATCCATGCTCTCCAGCGCCTCGCTGGCAGAGTTCAGCTCCCGCAGCTCATCCAGCGCCGAGTTTATCGCGTTGCCGACCATCATGTACTGGTTCTGGTACACCCTCTCGAGATAGGCGAGCTCCTCCCCGGACACCTTCCTCCCGCCAGCATTCTCCGCCATGTAAACACGCAATAATATTCTGCACAAAACGCTTTAATACCGCCTCACGGCATTTAGCTTCGAGGCGAAACGATGAACAATCCGCAAAGGAGGGTTCTGCCTAATCCTGCCAGCTTCGCCCAGGCCCTGCCTCTCGGCAGCGTCCTCCTTATAGCCTGATCCGGCCTGTTTCCGGGTTGGTGATTCATGATGACCAGATTAAAAAATGGAGGATCCGAAAACTCCCAGGGGAAAGCAAACGGCGTCGGGCTGCGGACAGGATACGCGGAATTCGATCCGGCGTCCCTCGCCGCGGCAAGGAGGGGCTTGGCGAACAAGCTGAGAAGGGAAAACAAGAGGATAAGCCCGGCCAGCAGGGCGAGCGGCCAGGTGCAATACGTATGGGACATGGTGTGACATACTAAACCTTTCGGTGCAAAGGGCGTAATCGGGCATCCGCAAGATTAGGCAAGCCTAAAAGAGCAGTGCCCGGCTACTTCTCCAGTCCCTGGACTACCCTGTTCAGCTCGAAGCCGGTCGTGCTCTCGCCGGCGACCACGCCCTTCGAGTTCGCCACCACCGACAGCCCCACCGCCAGGGAACCGGTGTTGGCCGTGGTCCTCATGGTCTTGAAGCCCGTCCTTTCCTCCCACTCCTTCTGCTCAAAGTCCGTGGCCTTGTTGTTTATGACAAGCCCCGTGTTCGTAAGTATGTTGCTCGCGCCGACCGTCTTGAAGCCCCCTATGACCATCCTGTAAACCTCGACGCCCAGCACGTCTCCGATGAGCTTCACGTCCCGGGGCGAGTACTCCTCGTTTATTATCGCGATCCTGTCGTTGGCCAGTATGTTGGAGCCTATGGCGTTCATGCTGCTCTCCAGCACGGCCACGTTGATCTCCCCCGCCTCGGCCCTCAGCGCCCGCACCTCCTCCTCGGTGGCCAGGTTCGACAGTATGATGCCATTGGAGTTCGCCTTCGCGAAGAGGCCCACCAGGTTCGACTCGCCCAGGCTTACCTCGACTAGGTCGGTCTTGAGGGTCGCGAGCAGCACGTCGTGCTCCTTCTTGGTCAGGTTGCGAGGGGCAAAAATCAGGTTCTCGGACGCGGTGCAGAATACGCCCAGGTAGTCGCTCCCCTTCAGCCTAAGCTTGGCCGAATCCATGGCCACCAGCTACTTCTTCGCCGCCGCGGGCTTGGCCTCCTTCTTCGCCTCCGCCGCGGCCTTCCTGTCGGGCTTGGCGGGAGTTGCCGCTCCGGCCTGTGCCTGCTGCGCCTTCGCCTCTGCCTTCTTGGGGGCAGACGCCGGGGCAGCGGCCTTCGCCTGGGCGAACGGGGTCACCATCGCCCTCCCGTTCTCCACCTTGACGTTGACCTTGAGGGGCAGCATGCTCTTCGAGTGACTCTTTATCATCAGTATGTTGAGATCCCCGCTCAGCTTCACGTTCCCCTCGTCGACCTTCATGTAGTGGGAGACCCGGTTGCGCACGTATTTCGATATCTTCATGTGCCTCCTCCGCCTGGACTGCTTCACCAGGTAGTTCCTCAGGTTTATCGTCAATAGTCTGTCGGCCATGGGATCACTCGTCTATCTTCTTTATCTTCTTGTGCCTCCAGTCCCTGCTGAACATGTTGAACTGCAGCCTCCGGTGGGTCCTTATCGTGGCCAGGACCGGCATGCGCCTGGACTGGTTGAGCTTCTTGCCGAGCCTCCTTTTTTCGTAATTCGTCTTCTTCGTCATGCGATCACTTCCGCTTGAATTCTATGCTTGTCTCCTCCCGCTGGGTCAGCCTCTCGAGCAGCGACCTGAACTGCTGCTCGTTCACCTTTCCCTGTATCCTGTTCTGCTGCGCGAGCGATAGGAGCATGCTGATGAGCTGCCTGTAGAGCTCCGGGTTCGAGGTCTTTATGTTGGTGAGCCTCTCGTAGGCGCCCGCGTCGAGGAGGCGCTTCGCGACCTCGGCCATCTGCCTCTCGGCCTGGGCCCTCTTCATCGCCTCCGAATACCTCTTCTGCAGCCTCCTCTGGTAATTCTCCTCTTCTCCGCCTTCCATCATGAACCACGCTTGGGGTCGTTGAGTTCGTTGGCTATCTTGTCCAGGAACGACTTGCCCTGCGGGGTTATGACCCTGCCCTCCTTGGTGTTCTTGACGAGCTTGAGCTTCTCCAGCTCTATCAGCGCGTCCCTTATTATGCTCCCGCCGGCCTTCATGTGGTGGTGCTTGTGGACCACGTGGCCTTTCGTGCTCCCGTACCTGGTCCTCAGCTTCGAGACCCCTATGGGGCCGTTCAGGTATACCTGGCGCAGTATCGAGGCGCCCCTGGTGAACCAGAAGTCCCGGTCCTGGGGGACCCTCTCCTTGCCGGGCCCCGACTTGACGAAATCGATGTAGGCGGGCCTCTTCAGGTTCTTCTCCTTGAGCCGCAGAGAGGCTACCCTCACCAAGTCCGCCGCCTTTACCTCGTACACATTAGACATAGCATCTCCTTCTGAAAAGAAGCAAAAGAATGTAAGTTAGTTTATCTCGCAAATGTATTAATACCTTACCAAAGGGGCCGGAACGGCCCTAAACCATGGCGGGGAGGGCCGAGATGTCCGAAGAGGCCAGGACCGGCACGCCGTCGCCGGCCAGGGCCTCCCTGTACCTCCCCGCCTCGCTGTCCTTCACGACAACAATCACCCTGGCATAGGCCGGCCTCCTTGACCTGAACATGGCCAGGCTCTCGGACAGATCCTTGCTGCCTGTCTCGTACTCTATCGCAACCTTCCCGTCCTTCCCGTAGGCGACCACGTCGGGCCCGTTCGCCCTGTCATGGATGTAGGAATCCATCCCGGCGTTGCGGATAACCTCCTGCATCAGGGCAACCATGACCTCGTGCTCTATGCCCAGGCGGGCCCGCGGCTTCATGACCCATTCCTCCCCTCCCACGGCAAACCTGCTCGCCCCGCTTTCGGAGAGCCTCACCGCCTCCTCCTTCCCGATTCCCGCCTCGGCGCAAAAATCGCCAAGCCTCATGGGGCGGTCGGGAAGCGCAGCTTCCCTCGTAGAGGATCCCAGATAGGGCGCCACCTTGCCGTGCAGCCCCAGGGTCGACACGACCTTCGGCCTCCTGTCGTTCGCGCTTATCACCAGCGCCTCCCCATCACCAAGTCCGGCCACCTTCGACCTCACCGCCTCCTCCTCATCGCGGTTCGAGCTCATTATCCTAGCGACGTAGGCCGCCTCCGACGGTTCGCGCGAGTAGAAGGCCATGAAGGTGGCCGCGTTGGCCACCACCTGCCGGTTGAGCCTGGAGGACATGTGCGTGACTATCAGCACTCCCCTGCCGTACTTCCTCCCCTCCTCTATGAACTTGGTGAGTATGCCGCTGCACTCCTCGGACTCGTTTATGAGCACCTGGGACTCGTCGATCATTATGTACTGCCTGATCCCCCAGCCCTTCGGGTCGTCCTTCATCGCCGCGTAGGCTCTCTCCAGCAGCTCCACCAGGTACACGATCCTCGCCTCCCTGCCCATGCGCTCCGATACCGAGAAGGAATGCATGCCTTTCTTGATGTCGGCGGAGCAGGCCGCGCTCCTGTTGAACGCCGGGGTGTTGAGGTTCGACACCTTGTCGCGCAGATGGGTCAGCATGCCCCTCTCGCTGGCGCTCCTCGCGTTCCTTATGAAGACGTCTATCTCGCAGAGGAGGTCGCCTATCCGGGGCTCCCTCTCCAGAACCCTGTCGGAGCCTCCCCTGGCCCCGAACCTCCTGTATGTGTACCGCAGGCACTGGGCAAGCTTGGCCGACTGTATGTGCCCCAGCTTGTAGACGTTGCCCAGCAGGCCGGTGAGCTCGGCCGTCCTGTCGGCTACGCTGGCCCCGTCCAGGGCCAGTATGTTGATGCCGCCGCTCCTCGAGTCGTGGACGGTGCCGCCCAGGCCTAGCACGGCCTTCTCGTGCTCGTTGTGGCCGTCGAAGACCATGCATGATATCCCGGCATTCGCGATGTCCAGGAGCACGGACTTGAAGAACATGCTCTTCCCGAAGCCGCTCATGCCAGAGACGAGGATGTGGGGGTTCGGCTCTCCCGCCGGATGCAGGACTGCCTCCCTCCTGGCTTTTTTCCATCGGTAGCCCCCGCCCTGCATTTTCATGTAGGGGCCGTGCCCCCTGATCCACCTTCCGCCAGACCTAAGGACGCTGCTCGTCGTACCCAGCTGTATGGAGAGGCCGGACGGCCTCCTGCCGCTGATCCAAGACGCTAGTTTGCCAAATGCCATAAAGTCACCGAAAAGAAGTGTTTTTAACCCAAGGAGGCGTAATATGCTCATGCCGGGGTGGCGGAATCCGGTAACGCGCCGGTCTTGAAATGAACGCATTTCAAGAGCTGATATGTGATGCGAACAGGCAAACCGGTTTCCCTCGGGAATTTTGGGTTCAAATCCCAACCCCGGCGAATATGATGATACGATGAGGTACATCCAGGCCATGACGACGACAGGAAAGAAATCGGAAGCGGCCGCCATTGCCCGATCACTGGTGAAGAAGAGGCTGGCCGCCTGCGTCCAGGCATGCCCCATAAGCTCCACCTTCAGGTGGAAGGGCAAGGTAATGGAAGGAAGGGAATGGATGCTCCTCATAAAGGCGAGATCTTCCGATTACAAGAAGTTGGAGAAGGAAATAACCAGGCTGCACAGCTACGAGCTGCCGGAGATAATCGCCCTGCCGATAGCGAAGGGAAGCAGGCGTTACCTCAATTGGATCGGCAGTTCGACACGCAGGCAATAAGTCAGCCAAGCAAATTTTTCAAGAAGACCCTCACGGACACGAAGAAAGACATGACATACTCCCTCCATCCCCTTTCAACTGCCTCCTTCTGGGGCCGAGAAACCTCCTGAATTAGCAGAGCGGCCTCCGCCTTCGGTTCCCTCTCCGCGCGCTTCAACGAGTCATAGAAGGCCGGCTGAACCTTCGTACTAGGGCGGTATAGCATGTCCATCGCCTGCTCCAGGGGGACAGGAGGCTCCTCCGCGAGCCCTTCCCTGACGTCTTTTCTCCCAAGCGCAATCCTGAGCTGCCTGTCATCCGGGCTCTCGCCCTGCCTCCTCAGCGCCTCCCTGAACCTTCCCATCGCCCTGTCGCCCAGCTCCCTCCTCATGCCCAGGTAGAGGATGAATATCACGTTGTGCGCCACCGCCGCCCCCTTCTCATCGTCCTGCATCAGGTCCTTTGCGATGATCACGAGTCCGCACCTGATGCGCTCGGCATAGAACTGCGCAGCCGTGGTCGCCGGGGCCACCTCATTGATGTGCAGGCCCTTTATCTCTTCGACATGGTCGAGCAGGAGGTTCCGCGTGAGCCACGATATCTCCGTCATGGTCATCCCGGCCTCCAGCAGCCTGTAGAGCGCAGAGTCCACGCCCTTGTGGTACTCGATCTTGCCCGTCTCCCTGTCGACGCTCTTCCTCCTGTATGCGTCCCTGGCCGCCACGAAGCCGCGCCGCGAATCAAAAAGCGCCGGCCAGGTGTATGCCCCGGCAAGGAGGCGCGCGAAAGCCAGCCGCTGGGCCCTCCCGAATTTTGCGTGATGCTTGCTTCCCTCGTATACGGTGTTGGCATGGCGCGTGGCGAGCCTAGTGGCGTTGTCCAGCGCGATGCCCATGAGGCTCTCCCTGCTGGGATGCCGGAGGGGCCGCACATGGCCAAAAAGGTGGAGCTGCACCTCCCTCCGGGGATTTATCTCTGTGCGGGTCTCGTTTAAAAGAAGCTGCTTGTTTATCCTAGGCATGTCTGCCATTAGGACCCGCCCCTGGTGCCTTCCTCCTCGGAACAGAAATGCCGTTGAACGCATCCGGAAGCGCCGTGCTCCAGAAATCTTTCCTGGAAAGTGCCCCTCCCTCTATGCTCTTGCGTGCAGAACCCCTCAGAAGGACCACGACCCTAACGAGGCTGTCCCTGTCCTTGGGCAACGGTTCGGGTTTTTCCCCTAGGGTCCTCCTCAGGCTTACTGCCACGGCTGAAAGGATCTCCATGTCCCTCCTGCCCAGGTCGGAATTATCCCATCCGACTGTCCTCCCGGCCATTTCCCCCAATCCCAATGGGCATCACCAAATATTTATATCTGCTGGCTGGGTAATTACTTCGGGATTCGGTGAAGGTCTCGGAGTACAAGAGCCTGATAAAACCCAGCCTGAGGCAGGCGACGCTCTGCTTCCTGGTGAAGGGCGACAAGATCCTTCTCGCCATGAAGAAGCGGGGATTCGGCGCGGGCAGGTGGAACGGCGTCGGCGGGAAAGTGGAGCCGGGCGAGTCGGTGGAGGCCGCTGCAGTAAGGGAGACAAGGGAGGAGATAGGGGTGACCCCAAAATCGCTGAAGAAGGCGGCCGATCTGGAGTTCTACTTCTACAACAAGGAGCACAGGCAGGGCCCGGCGGACCAGAAAGTGACGGTCTACATTGCAGACGAGTGGGAGGGCGGGGAGCCTTCCGAATCGGAGGAGATGGCGCCGAAGTGGCACCGGAAGGACTCGCTACCGTTCGCCTCGATGTGGCCCGACGACCCTCTCTGGCTCCCCAATGTCATCTCGGGAAGCTTCGTGGAGGCGCTCTTCCTATTCGGCGAGGGCGACAGGCTGATGGACCACCTGGTTCTCGAGAAGGGGCCCTACGTTTAGGCAGCCAGCCCCCTCCAGCTGGAGAGGTTCAGGACCTTTCCCGCACTATCGGTACAATGGCGTTCGCGCTGTAGTTCTGGTCACAACCAATGGCCCCATCGCGGAAGGCGCAGTCGGCGTAGCCGCCTGCGTTGCCCCCGGCCAGGCCGGGCGGCAGCCTTACCCAGCTCCCCCTCCCTGCCGCTGCGTTTCCGCCCCCGATCCCGTTCCAGGACCCGGTGCCGTTCATCATGTTGTCCCTCAGGAAGTTACCTGCATTGCTGCCTACTATGAAGCCCCTTCCCGTCCTCAGCATCAGCATCGGCTGGCTCACCCCCATGCCGAAGGGCCTGCCCGTCTTGATGCCTATGCTCATGTTCTGGGACGCGCAGAAGCCGTCCCTCATGCTGCCATTCATGTCCATCCCGAAATTGAACACCTCGTGCTCCTGCGGGGTGAAGCCCGCAGTGATTATGCTGCTAGAGTTGAGCCCGATGTCGTTCGATGTCCTTCGGCTCACCACCAGCACGGGCATCATCACCAGCGTCCCGTTCCCTGTCATGTGCAGCGACCGGCCCAGGTCGAAGTCTATGTTCACCCAGTTGGTGGAGTTCCCCGATATGTTGAACCTGCCGACTACCATGATCCTGCCGCTGGGCAGGAAGACGGGCCGCGAGGTCCCGTTGACTATTGCGCTGACGTTCGACGCGGACAGCGCGATCGCGTCATAGCTTCCCCCGCTGAGGTTGACGCCGGAGAGTATCTCCGATATGTTGCGCAGCTGGACGAGATTGAAGGTGCGCTCCTGGAGCGGTATCCTGTACCACTTCCCGGACGCGCCGCGCACGCTGGCGTTGGTCACCGTCACGAAGAGCGCGCTTATGTTGTAGAACTGGGGGGAGTCCGAAAGCGTGAAGACCGTGCTGCCCTGGGGCACGGCCGAGCCGGGCGCCACATAGACCTGCTGCGCCGACGCGATCCCGCCGCCGGAAAGGTAAAGGCCAGCGGCCAGCACCACAACGGCCATCAGGATTATGCCGGCGATTGGCATCACGATGCGCCTCACCTGGAAGCCCGGATGGGACGGCGACTGGGGGTAGCCGCGGTTCAGTTCGTAGTACTTCCATTTCCTCGGCCGGTCCCCCACCTGCCTTATCTGCCCCGAATCGACCAGCTCACGGAGGTGCTGGCTCACGGTGGAGGGCGCCAGGTCAAGGGCCTCGCTTATGTCGGTAAGTGTCTTGTTCCTGTCTCCAAGCATCCTGATTATCTGCTCCTTCGTGTCCCCCATCCTGCTCATGATACCACAGCTATGGATGTATGCGGAAACCTATAAATAGCCAGCAGAATGTTTCGGTTTTCATTTCGGTTTCGTTCGCGCTATCGATGGAAAGCGGAGGGAACGGCAACCGCAGGAAGATTTAGCAGCTACCCCCGCTCGAGGGATGGATCGGCGAACCAGAAATATACTGCGAGTTGGTCAGGGTTATCTTGTTGTTGCTCCCGGGGCAGCTCCCTATGTACACCTTCTCGTTTACGAAATTAAAGGTGTTCGGGCCGCCATTTATGGTGCTGATCATCACATTCCCGTTTGTCGAAGTGAAGGCATTGTTGTTCCCATTCACCGCCAGGACGTTAATGATGGATGTGCTGTCCGCGACCAATACGTTTGTCGTTTCGTAGCCGCCATTGATATAATTAAATATCACGTTCGCCCCCACCGCAGTGGTCGTCAGGTTGACCGCCTCGTGCTGGCCGTTCAGGTATAATGTGACCTTCTGCCCTGCCGTTGTTATGTTGGAGAGGCTGCCGCCGTTGCCGTTCAGCGTAAGGACCATGTTGCCTGTCCCTCCGGATATTTGCAATTTATTGTTGTTGCCGTTTGCCGATGCGCTTATCGCCCCGCTTCCTGTATTGTCGTTGATGGACAGGGTGTCCGAACCGCCATTGATGTACGTCACCACATTCGCGTTGCCCGCCATGTTGAAAATGCTGTTATCGCTGTTCCCGTTGATGTTCTCGTCCACCTCCCCCCCGCCGACGCTCGTGTCAATGCTGAAGCAGCTTAATAGGGTGCCGCCGTTTTCATTGATCTGGAGGGTCTGCGGAATCAGCTTCTTTACCACGTAGGTCTCCAGGGTCCCTGTAGGATTGATGGGGTTCTCCGGATACGAGTTGTTCGCAGGCGTGAGTATATAAGTGTTTATCGGGCCGCTTATGCTGCACGAACCCGTTCGCGCGTCGACCACGTTGCCGAATGCTATCAGCATATTCGCAGTGGCGCCGGAGAAGTTCGCATAGACTGTCACCAGCACGTTGCCATAGCTCCATATGTTGCTTTCCGCAGTGCCGTTCCGGTCGGAATTCGAGAAGCTGCTGCAGGTCCTGGGGGGCGACTTGCTCCCGCATATCTGCCCTCCCAGTATCGGAATGGAGTTGTCCGCGGTGAAGTTGACCGTGGCCTCCCCGATGCTGTACCCCAGGAACTGGACATGGGCGACCAGCTCGTCCTTCTGGCCGTTGGGCGGGATCGAGTTTGCAGCCGCAGTCAATGTGATGTGGGCCTTGTAGGCGTTTATGTACTGGGTGTGGCCTGCGAAATAGCCCAGGTAGCTCTCCTTCACCGCGCCTATGCAGTCAGGGCTTGTTGTGGTCGCGCAGTTGTACGCACTGAGGTACACCTTGCCGCTCAGCAGCTGGTTCAGCGTCGCCTTCGGCGTCAGGTTGATTATGCACAGTATCACGCCCCCGGGCTTCACGTAGTTCGGCTGGCAGACCGCGGTGGACGAGTTCACCGACCCAATCCTCGCGATCGCGTTGGGCCCTGTTATCGGGTAGGTCTGCGAGTTGGCCAGGAACAGGACGAGCGCCGTGTTGGACGTCACCGAATTGATGCCTATCACCGATTCAAGGCAGGTGGGCCCCCCCGAGAACTGGCAGGTGTTCACGACGATGTTGCCCGGCGACGACGAGAAGGAGTAGAGAAGCACCATGGCGACCACTATTATCAGGATCACGATCCCGTACACCATGAGGTACTCGAAGGCCGCCTGCGAGCCCTTTTTCTGCTTCAAGCTGGATCCCGCCATAGCATGACCGTCATATGCATAATAGATAATATCAGCCTAATTTATACTTATCGCACGCCCCCGGCCGCCTTCGGATTCCGGGAGGAGACCGCAAAGGTATTTAATAAAAGTGGGGAAAGCATATAGATGAAGGAAGCAGAAGGGGACCAGGACCAGCCCGTACCGCTCGCGCAGCCAGCCCAGGAGCCGGCAAACGGGAAAGCGGAGAAGGACATGAAGGGACTGGTCTACCAGGGCGGAGGCCCCCCACCCACCGACTACCCTGCTCCCGAAGCGGAGCCAGCTCCGGAAGAGCCGGCAAAGGGGGACAAGGACGCCGCACCGCCCCACGAGAGCGACAGCATACTCACCTTCACCGAAAAGGACAGCAGGACAAAGGTAATCGTCCTGTTCGCCCTGGTCGTCGTGATAATAATAGGGGTGGCATACCTCGCCCTCCATTCCAAGGCGCTCAAGACCTCGATAACGCTGAGCACCAGCACGGTGCCCAACTCTTCGCCGTCCAACTCCCCCACCACGACCGTGCTGCCCAACCTCAACAAGTCCGCGGTCTACAACCTTGACATACTGTACGACTACAGCGGCCCCCCGTCGTTCAACGGCGCCGACTGCGGCAAGAGCTCCACCAGCACGGTCCAGAGCTACAGGGCCAACCTCAACGCCAGCACGGACTTCTACCTCTACGACACGGAGAAGTCGGGCCTCTGCCCGCTCACCATAGGCAAGATAGCCGCCACCACGCCGGGATTCAGGGTGCTGTCGGTGAACCCGGCGACCCCGCTCAACATGCCGGCCAACTCGAGCTCCTACCTGATCATAAAGCTCTCCGCCCCGCCCTACAACTACACTGGACCCCTCTCGCTCACCATAAGCGAGAACTAGGCGAGTCGCGATGAAATGAAATCCAAGGGCCTCGGCAGGACCGGCGAGAGGATACCAGAGCTGGGCATCGGGACCTGGAAGATGGGGGCAAGGCCGGAATCCGAGATCGCCGCTATAAGGAAGGCGATATCGCTCGGGATGGGGTTCGTGGACACGGCGGAGATGTACGGCAACGAGGCCCTGGTTGGCCGCGCGCTGGAGGGCCAGAAAGAGTTCTTCCTGGCTACCAAGGTATCCCCGCACCATTTCGGCTACGACGGCGTGATCAGGGCCTGCCGGGCCAGCCTCTCGAGGCTCGGCGTCAGGAGCATAGACCTCTACCAGCTCCACTGGCCGAACGGCAGGGTGGACATAAGGGAAACGATGTCGGCCATGGAGAGGCTCGTGGACCTGGGGCTGGTCAGGCACATAGGGATCAGCAACTTCTCCGTCGAGGAGACGAGGGGCGCCCAGGAGGCGATGAAGAGGCACGAGATAGCCTCGAACCAGGTGGAGTACAGCCTGCTGGTCAGGGAGATAGAGGCGGATGGCCTGGCCAGCTACTGCAGGAAGAACGGGATCACGGTGATAGCCTACAGCCCGGTCGCCAGGGGCGCTATGCTCGACGGCAGCCAGGCCGCGCTGTCGGCCGAGCTGGGCAGGATAGCGGGGCGGCACGGGAAGACAGGGGCCCAGGCGGCGCTCAACTGGGTGATATCGCACGAGAACACGGTGGCGATACCCAAGTCTTCGTCGCCGGCCCACGTGGAGGAGAACGCCGGGGCATCCGGGTGGAGGATGACGAAAGAGGAGGGAAAAAGGCTGGAGTCCGCCGCCGTTGCAAAAAGGCCTGCGATAAGCGGGATAAAGCCGCTCATGTCGAACCTCAGCTTCATCTCGGGCGCATACCAGGGCATATCGAGCTTCAGGAACAGGAAGAGTCACCTGAGCTCCAGCACGACCAGGTCCTCGAAGAAGTAGTGGGCCTTCGCCGCAACCGTTGCGCCCGCCTCGACCTCTTTCTCGTAACCGCTGAATGAGCTCTCCACAAGCAGGGCAAGGCCACCAGGCTTCAGGAAGCGCTTGTAGCCCTTGATGAAGGCATCTATCAGCCGCCTCCCCCCTCTCCCACCGTCAAGCGCCCTCTCCTTCACCCCCCTGGAAGGGAGGTACGGCGGGTTGAAGATTATGGTATCGAACTTCCCCACTATGGCAGAGAACATGTCGGAAACCAGGAAGCTTCCGCCGACGCCGTTGAGCCCGGCATTGCGCCGCGCGGCATCTACGGCCTCCGGGTCTATGTCAGAGAAGGTCACGGTGCAGCCCCTGAGCGCCGCGGTTATGCCCTGTATCCCGCTCCCGGTCCCCAGGTCCAGCACTCCGCCTCTCGCCCTCACTCCGACCACGTCACAGAGGAGGTACGAGTCCTCCCTGGGGTGGTAGACTCCACCAAACCGTTTTATCTCGGGATAAGCCATTGCCCTCCCCAATCCCTCGCCTTTTCAGGTATATATTCCCTCCTTTGGGTTAAATGGAAGGCCGCCCGGCCTTCATCGGATTCTTGTGGAGAACTGCTCGGGCGACACCGTGACTTCCAGGACGTAGGACCGCTCCCTTCCCTGGTCCTCGAACAGCTCGGACATGATCCGCAGCTTTATGAGCTGCCGAAGATGCTCGAGGAGCGAGTCCCTCAGGGACGCATCCCGCACCATCCTGTCTATCCTCTTCCCGTCCGTCACGGAACCCCTGTACATGTTCCCTGTCTCCTCCACCAGGCAGTCTATCCAGAAGCAGAGCTCTCGCTCCACTTTCTCGTTTGACCTCATTCCAAGACACCTCGGAACCGGCTTTGCGCTAGGGCAAGACCTCAGAAGAAGCACCCACGATTGCAGGTTGGCCACTTATATAGCGCAGGCAGCGCAGTTTCCTTGACTATATTCTGGCGGCAGAGTTTATATACTTTACTACACCAAAGGATACAAAGAGCAACCATCATATACCAAAGTAAAGAGTTAAATACCTTCGCGGGAGAATGATAGTGCCGGACACAAGACCGGCTTGACCTCGAAGAAGCGGCCTGCCTCCTAGGGGCAGGCCATGATGCTCATTCCTTGGCTCGGGGCCTGGAGAACACGTTCCTTATTATCCTGTCGGCGATCTCCTTGCCGGCGGCGAGCTCCGGGGTCACGAAGGCGTCGACCTTCAGGATCGCCATCTTGTCCTGGTTCTCCGAGTCGTTTACCACCGTGATGACCTTCGCGCCCAGCGACTTCGACCGCGCGGTTATCGCAACTATCGCGTTCCTCATGTCGTCCCAGTCGCAGGCCACCACGAAGGCGGCCCTCTCTATCCCGGCCGCCACGAAGCTGTCGGGCTCGTCTATGTCCCCGAGGACGCCCACAAGCCCGAGCTCCGCCGCCTCGGCGAGCCCCTTCCTGGTCTTGGCGACCACGACCGATCTGATCCCCTGCTCCCCGAGCCTCTGGGCGATCTCCTTCGCGTAGCCGTTGAACGGGACTATTATGGCGTGGCCCTTCATCGTCCCGATGCGCGACCTGGCGATCCTCTCCCGTATGTCGAAGCTGTCCAGGGCCTGGACGAAAACCGTGGCGATTAGGATCGCGAGGAGCGGGAGCACCGCAGCGTCCAGCACCTTCGCCGCCATAACGGGCCAGCTGGCCGCGGCCGCCAGGGAGATCCCTATGTAGTCCATCTGCAGCCCGCTCATCAGGGTGTCGACCACCGAGGCCTGCACCCCTATCCCGGAGGCGACCTTTATCGCCACCGAGGCCGCTATCAGGGCAACTATGATGATGGCCAGCAGCTGCTTGGTTCTCTTCACGGACGCCATCAGACCCCCACCAGCTTGTTGCCGAGCTCCAGCCCCGCCACCAGTTCGGGTATGACGCAGAGGTCGGCCCCGGCCCGCTGCATCTTCACCACGCTCTGCGTGTCCCTGGCCCTGCTTATTATCGTGAACTCCCGGTTGAGCCTCCTTGCCGCCAGTATCCCCATGAGGTTGGTGAAGTCGCTGTCGGCGCAGAAGACCACCGCCCCGGCCCGCTCGACCCCGGCCTTCCGGAGGACGTTTATGTCGGTGAAGTCGCCCTCCAGGGCGGTATAGCCCCGCTCGCCGAGCTCCTCGAGCTTGGTCTGGCTCTTCTCGACCACCACGAACCGCTTCCCCTCCCTGCCGAGCTGGTCCACCACCCGCTCCCCGAGGCCGGAATAGCCGCAGAGCACGATGTGCCTGCCCAGGCGCCCGCTCCTCATGCTGTTTATCCGGGAGCTGATGTCGACCTTGGTCAGCGCATTTATGACCACCGCGACCACGAAGCCTATCACTACAACCTTGACGACCCCGTCGAGCAGCTCTATTACCACTATCTGGTAGAACGCACCCCCGAACTGCGCCAGCGAGGTTATTATCGCGAAGGCGAAGCCCTCGTTGTTGATGTCCGCGAGCGAGGAGAGGGTGTAGTAGACCGAGCCATAGGCCTCGTGGGACACCGCATAGGTCCCCCAGACCGAAAGCACGGTGGCCGCCACTATCACGATGGCCAGCAGCACGAGGATCTCCTTGGCTACCTCTATCTCCGCGCTGTCGATGACATCGGCCCTCTTTATCTTCGCCAAAACATCAAGACCTCATCTTCAGTATCTCCTTGAGTATCTCCTTGCTTGCGGTGACCTGCGGCATCACGATGTGGTTCGCCCCGGCCTCTATGAGCTTCTCCTTCACGAACTCGTCGTTGGCCCGCGTGGCTATGAATATGTCCCTGCGCATGTCCCTGGCGGTTATCACCGCGAACAGGTTCTTGGCGTCGTTGTCCAGCACCACCGCGACCGCCTTGGCGCCCTCGATACCGGCCTCCTTCAGGACCGAGGACCTGGTGGCGTCCCCCAGGACGACGCTGTAGCCGGCCCCGCGCAGGCGCTCCGCCTTCTGGGGGTCGGTCTCGACCACCACGAAGCCCACCCCGCTCTCCTGGAGCTGCTCCACTATCTTGCTCCCCACTATCCCGTAACCGCAGACTATGACGTGACCCTCTGTCTTCCTGGCCATCCAAGCACCACAGATATCATACTCTCGCAACATATAAATATTTGGAAATCGATTGTAAACGGGATTCCATGAAAACTTCCAGGCACTTTGAGCAGACCAAGGAAGCGTTAACCGGCCACGAGGCGGCAATACTCTTGCTGAGCAGGGGCAAACCAATAGACCAAGGAAACCTCGCCAATCAAAGGTTGAGCCTTGTCAGGACTTTAAGCTGCGGAGCAAAACGCGAAACAGACAGGTCGAGCAAGGCCGTAACCGAATTTTTAACCGACAAAAGCAAGGAAAGAAATCCCCACGGCCGATATATGGTCTCGGAAGTACTTGTATCGATTCTAAGGTCCGACCTCGTACCCCTTGAAAGACGCAAGCAGTTCGAAAAAATCGCAAGCAATTTTGTCGGTTCTGCCCTATCGAGAATTCAAAGGGATACCGAGCAGCTGGCAAGACTAACGGGCGTTCTGCTCCGCAGATAAGTTCCCCTATCTGTTGCAAGAGGCAGATTGGGTCATCCCCATAAGCCAATCATCCCCTGCTCCCGAACCCCTGGACCATGAAGCTTCCGGCGAAGTCGTAGTCCGCGGAGGCCTGGCACTGCTCGTCCTCCGAGAGCGAGGCGGTGCAGTAGTTCGCCTTGAGCACGAATATCCCCTTGTAGAGCTGGCCCTGGTTGATCTGGGAGGGGACGTTGGCGGTGCAGGTGGCATTCTGACCCTCCGTGAGCCTTGAGGGGCTGCAGCTCCCCCTTATGCTGTTCACACCGTCGACCACGGCGTCGAAGGCGCTGATGTTCATTATCCCGAACTGGGACTCGGAGACCAGGATGGTGAGGACGGCGTTGGTGCCCGCGGCGGCCTGCGAATACGCTATGTCATGGCAGCTCAGGCCGCTGTAGACGCTGCAGCTGAAGGGAAGTATGCTCTGGGGCATGGTGGAGAACAGGTAGAGTATGGACGTGGCCCCCACTATGATGAGGAACGTCATGCCGTACACCGAAATGAACTCTATCGAGCTCTGCAACATCCTGCGCATATCCTGATCACTCTCCTGCGGGGCCCGCGCCTTTCCCGGCAAATAACCCCTTCCCAGCAGATTTCTAGTCTATTGCCGCCAACCCTCTTAACCCTTTCTCCCACGAGCCAAGATGGAAAGGTTTTAATATATTCCATCCGAGTGATTGTGCAGTGATGCGATGAGATTCTACCTCACGGTAATGGCACTGGCAATACTTGCAACCTCCATGTCTGTCATGGCGGCCAACAGCACGGCGGGAGTTCCCACCTTCATATTGTTCAACTCGACCACGAAGACGATCAGCACGGCCACGGGGGGCACGCTATACATAAGGAGCCCCAGGGGGTTCAACATGACCCTGTCGATACCGCCAGGCACCTACGCGAACCTAAGCAACACGCTCTATTCGACCTACAACGTTACACTGTCCACATACACCACCTTTAACATCCCCGCCCCTGCAAACGCCTCCAATTCCATACCAAAATCCGCATTCCTGTTCCAGATAAACGGCAAGATAATTCAGTCCTCGGCCTTCGCCAGCGCCTTCGGGGGTCCGAGCCCGGTGACATTCACTGTCAACCACGGGATCAACTGGACATCCTGGAGCTACGTGAATGAGACCGTCAACGGGACGGGGTTCGTCGGCGGGACGTACAGCAAGAAGAACAACTGGATCTACAACACGATCTCCAACACGATGTCGGATGTGACATTCGAGAAGGCGCAGATGCACGTATACTATCTGATGCCGGCGAATGCCGTGAGCAATGCAGTGGCCACCACAACAAGCATGCCCACCACCAGCGTACCGGCTGCCACCACCTCTGTGGCGCCCGCGACCATCGCGACCACCATTGCAACGACAACGATCCAGCCGACCACGTCGATGATGTCGGGCAGCATGCAATTGGTAGTGGCGATCATAGTGGTGATCATAATCATAGTGATCGCTGCGGCTGCCCTGATGACGAGGAAGAAGAAATAGCACGGCTCTGGGCCATGCACAGGGCGCGCACTTCCGCGCCCATCATGGCCGCTTTCTTATTTTTTCCTTAGGCAAGAGCTTCAGCTGAAGCCTTTTCTTATCCTGCCGAAGGCTTCGGGATCAGGCCTGGGCCCGAGAGCGCAGATGATGCCTCAGCTCTTCCCGGCTCGGGGCATGCCCCAGCGCGTTCCGCAGATAATGCTCGGCCTTTTTGAGCCCGTTCACGCTAACCCTGGTAAGCGGGTCTGACGTGCTGCTGGCCTGCGCAAACTTTTTCCTGTCTAAGGATGCACACATATTTTCACCTAACTGCAGAAATGAGGGGGCATATAATATATCTATGTTGCGGTCTCCACGGCCTTGTCCAATAACTGTTGAAAATGAAGCAGACTCCAGCTTAAACTACTGATGACGCAATCACGTCAGAAACTGATCATGCCCTGGCGGAGGTTAGACTATGGGGGTATTTGGGGCCAAGTGAGATTATGCGCCTATCAGATTAGAACCGCCCACGAGGGAATCGATTTATAGCTCCAGCCAGATTCGAACTGGCGTTTACGGCTCCAGAGGCCGCCGTCCTTGACCACTAGACGATGGAGCTAGTGCGTATTTATTATAGGTTTAGTGTTTATATATCGTTCATATGCCTGCCTCCTCCACCATACACATCTCCCGCCGGCCCACCAGCGCCCGCGAGATCCGCGACATAATCGTGGCCTACGTGGTGCTAACCTTCGCCTTCTCGTTCATATTCAGCGGGGGCATCTGGAACAAGCAGTTCCACTCCACCTTCATCGCCCTGCTCCCGATCGCCGCGCTGGCGGTCGCGCTGAGCTTCATCCTCCACGAGCTGATGCACAAGTTCGTCGCCCAGCACTACGGCGCCTGGGCGGAGTTCCGCACCTGGCCCACGGGCCTCATGATAACGATTGTGTCGAGCCTCTTCGGCTTCCTGATAGGCCTCCCCGGGGCGACCTACATATTCTCCAACAGCTTCACGAAGCGGCAGAACGGCATCGTCTCGCTCGCCGGCCCCGCCACCAACCTCGTTGTCTTCTTCGCCTTCTCCGCCATCGGCCTCGCCGTCGGATCAGGCTCCGCCTACCTGCAGACTGCGGTGGGGGTGGTGACCTTCATCAGCCTCTGGCTCGCATTCTTCAACATGCTCCCCATCTTCCCGCTGGACGGCTCCAAGGTGCTCGCCTGGGACATCCGGGTATACGCCGTCGCCATGCTCTCCATAGTCGTGCTGCTGGCCGGCCTTTTCCTGGGCTACGCGCTCTAGCCACCGCCCTCGGAATCCGCTAAGCCTATATAAAGTTTTCCTGAGCATAGGGGTTGTGTTAGGATGACCACGCCACTTCAGGCGCCCTCCTCAGAGGCGACGACGAGCATAGACTCGCTGCTTGACCTTCTCAAGGAGAAGGGCAAGGTCGACCTGAACACGGTCTCCATATCCCTGGGCATCGGGCCCAAGATAATAGAGGGATGGGCGAAGGTGCTGGAGAACGGCAAGCTCATAAAGATAAGCTATGAGGTCGGGAAGATGTACCTCGAGCTCCTTGGCACCGGGGCGGCAACGGACCAGGGGAAGAGCGCCGAGATAATGACCGAAGCGCAGAAGTCGGTGCTCCAGAACGAGATGGAAGTCGAGAAGATAACGCTCGACAGGTTCTCCACAAACCTGGACGAGCTCTCGTCCACCGTCGCGGGGATGGAGAACCTCTACAAGCAGAAGCTCCCCAACATACAGAAGCTCTTCTCCGAGTTGGACGGCCTCTCGGCGCCCATCGCCCGGAAGACGAAGGAGCTTGACGAGGTGCAGAAGTCGGCCGAGTCCTACTTCGGCCAGCTGGACAAGAGGGTGGACTCCATATTCGAGAAGGTAACCTCCATGGAGGGCAGGTCTGCGGGGGCGACGCTGAGGCAGAAGGAGGAATCGCTGAGGGCGACGTTCGCCAAGGCGGAGGAGGCGAAGGCCGCGCTGGTCGACCTGGAGGACACCAAGCAGGCGCTCTACTCGAAGATATCCTCCGACATCGACCGGCAGGTAAAGGAGTTCAAGGCCGGGCTGAAGGGGTCGGTGGCCCAGGTGTACACCGAGCTGAAGGCCGACGCGGCCGAATCGGTGGCGGTCGACAGGGAGATCAAGGCCGAGCTCGCAAAGATGTCCAAGACGACGGCGGAGGTCGAGAAGCTCAAGAAGGACACCGAGGGGGCCCGGGCGGACCTCATAGGCTCGCGCAACATATTCAAGGACAAGTACCAGAAGATAATAGACGACGTATCCAAGTCCTCCAAGGCGGTGGAGCAGAAGTACATGGCAGCCCAGAGCCAGCTGGCGGAGATGAAGGCCGCCCTCGGCGAGGTGGCGCACCTCCACGACTCCATAGTCGGAGCCCGGGCGGAGCTGAGCGCCATACAGACTTCGATAGAGGCCTCCAAGGCCTCCGTGCAGTCAATATTAGAGACACTCAGGACCATGGACACGCTCAAGAACATGGGCCAGATGGAGAAGGCGAAGGTGGTGGAGGAGCTGAGCAGGAAGGCGATGGGAACGAGGGCGAAGAGGGACCGCATAAAGAAGTCGCTGAAGGAGACCTCCACCGCGCTCAAGAGCCAGTCCGAGGGCAAGAGATGATACCGATGGCGAAAAACGAAGCTAAAAGGTTCTCGACCTACAACCTTGACGTCCACGGCATGAAGGTGGAGATAAGGATAGAGCAGGCGTCGTCCGACTTCACGCCCCAGTACATCGTCACCTTCCCCGGCATCGGGAACGCCACCAAGCTGCTCCTGATGTCTTTCAGGGGCGAGCTGACGTCGATGGTGTCCATAGACCCGGCGCTGGTCCAGGACGAGCGCTACATGAAGTCTCTGGACAACCGCTACAAGGACGTCAGCACCATACTCATAGACAAGTACATCCCCGGCCTCGACCCGCAGGTGAAGGTGCTGCTCATATCCTACATAGTCAACATGATGCTCGGCCTGGGGGAGATGGAGATCCCCATAGCCGACGAGAACCTCGAGGAGATAGCGGTCAACGGGGCCCACGACAGCATCTGGGTCTTCCACAAGGAGCTCGGCTGGTGCAAGACAAACATAAGGCCCCAGAGCGACGAGGCCATATACGACCAGGCCTCCCAGATCGGGAGGAGGATAGGGAGGGAGATAAACAACCTGGCCCCGCTCATGGACGCGCAGCTCTCGGACGGGTCCAGGGTCAACGCCACGCTCTTCCCCATATCCCAGTCGGGCAACACCATAACCATCAGGAAGTTCGCCAAGAACCCCTGGACCATGACGGCCATGATAGCGAACGGCACCATATCGAGCCCCATCGCAGCGCTCCTCTGGCTCTGCATCCAGAACGAGATAAGCCTGCTCTTCTCAGGGGGGACGGCGTCCGGCAAGACCAGCTTCCTCAACGCCTGCTCCATGTTCTTCCCGCCGATAAGGAGGATAATATCCATCGAGGAGACCAGGGAGCTGCAGCTGCCCAACTTCCTGCAGTGGCTGCCCATGGCGACCAGGGAGCCAAACCCGGAGGGCAAGGGAGAAGTGACGCTCTACAACCTGATGATAAACGCCCTCAGGCAGAGGCCCGACATAATGCTGGTCGGAGAGGTGAGAACCAAGAAGGACGCCGAGACGCTCTTCGAGGCCATACACACCGGGCACTCGGTCTACGGGACAGTCCACGCCGACAACGCCCAGGACACCATAGTGCGTATGACCAACCCGCCCATAGAGGCGCCGAAGATAACCATGAACGCCATCGGGGCCATCGCGGTGCTGTTCAGGCACAGGTCCAAGGGGATAAGGAGGCTGCTCGAGTTCGGGGAGGTGCTCGAGACAGGGGACGTGAACGTGCTCCACAGGTGGAACATAATCAACGACACCTTCCTGCAGACGAGCGACATGACCCGGCTGCTGGAGACGCTCCAGCTCTACGGGGGCTACACAAGGAAGGACATGGTGGACGAGCTCGAGCAGAAGAGGGTGATACTCGAATGGATGGTGAAGAACAACGTCTCCGGCATAGACGATGCCGGGTTCGTGGTATCGCGCTATTACAAGGACAAGGACAAGATCTTCGGCCTTGCGAAGGACGCGGTCGCGTTCGATAGGGATACGCTATAGGTGCGCTAATGAGGGAATACAAGGAGCTGCTAGGGATGGTGTCCAAGATGGAGTCAGGCGCCCCCAAGCCGGCGGTGAACTACGTGGAGATGGACATAAGCGCAGGCGGCATCGTCGCCTCCGCCTCCCCGAAGAACTTCTCCCAGCTTCTCGGATCGATCGCGAAGGTGGATGCGGCCTACGTCCAGCCGTCAAGGCAGCAGAGGAAGGCCCAGCAGCAGGCGCAGCAGGCGCCGAGGCAGCAGCCCGTCCCATCATTCATGCCGGAGGCAGAGCCCGCTGCCAAGCCCGCGACGAGAATGCCGGGCCTCCACTTCCCGATGCGCAGGAAGGCGCAGCAGCCCCGGGCTTCCGCTCCGCTTCCCTTCCAGCCCGCGTCGTCTTCCCAGGCCAGGTCGCTCGAGGAGGCAGCCTCGGAGGAGCTCTCGAAGGCGATGAGGGGCGCTTCCGTCGCCCCCGCGCCGCCGCCCCTAGGGGCCTACGCCCAGCCGGCAAAGAGGCTGGTGCTGCCCAACCTTTCGCTGGCGGACCAGGTGGCCGAGCTGGACAAGATAGTCGAAAACATGAGGAAGGGAAGTTTCGATGCCGACCAGATGGAGGTGGTGAAGGAGGAGGTCGCTGGCTTGGCCGACATCCTCTCCTCCCGGCCCGAGACCACGCTCGCCCTGCCCTCCTACGAGCAGGACCTGCTGAAGATACGCAAGGCCAGGCTCGCCGAGGCGCTGTCAATAATACAGGTGTTGTAAGATGCTCGGGATACCTGCAAAGAAAAAGAAGACGATCGAGGTGGACGGCAAGCAGATCGAGCTGCAGGGCAAGCCCATGGCGTTCCCCAACCCCTTCAAGCGCCCAGCGCCCCAGCCTAAGACGCCCCAGCAGGCGCCGCCGGCGTCTCCCGCCCCCGCCGCCCAGCAGAAGCCCGCTCCGGTCTGGCCGCAGGCAAGGCAGCAGCCCGCCCCCGCCGCCCAGCCGCAAAGGCCGGTCACATCCTCCCCCCAGACCCAGGCCCCGAGCCCGCCCCCCGCGGCCGCAGCCGAGGGAAAGAAACCTGTGATGCCGAACAAGCCATATGCATTCCACTTCCCGACCCGCCGCCCGCAGCAGCCCCTGGCCCCGAAGCCAGCCCCGCCCGGGCCCCTGCAATCCCCGCCTCCGTCATCTTCAGCCCCGGCGCCCCGGCCTTACATTCAGCCCCAGCCCCAGCCTTCAACACCCCCCCAAATCCCGGATCAGGAATCCGCCATGTCCTCGTCCGCCCAGCCATCCTACGTGATAAGGCCGGCTCCGGCCCCGCGCGCGTTCGGGCAGGCTTCCAGGCAGGCCCCCCGGCAGTCCCTCGGGCCCAAGCCGAGCGTGATAAAGCTCTACATACTCGGCATAGCGTCAAAGAACCCGGAGCTCGAGGTCGCGCTGAAGAAGGAGGGCGTCAAGACCTCCGTGTACGACTTCATAAAGCGGATGCTCACCTTCGCCGCCGTATTCGCCATAGTGATCGGCGCGGTCTCGGCGGTGGTCTTCTTCGAGCTCCTCCACACAACGACGAACGCGGTGGTGCTGGCGCTGCTCGTCGCAGTGGCGGTCTTCGTCACGGCGTTCAGGTCATTCCTCAACTACCCGACCGCGAAAGGCAGGTCATCGGCCAAGAAGGTGGAGCGAGACATACTCTTCGCTGCCAGGGACCTCATAATAGCGCTGAGGTCCGGCATGCCCCTCTTCAACGCGATCACCTCGGTCAGCAGCGGCTACGGGGAGGCCAGCAAGGAGTTCCTGAAGATAGTGGAGAGGGTGCAGCTCGGGACCCCGCTCGAGGACGCCATAGACCAGACGGTCGCGGTGACCAAGAGCAAGTCCTTCCGGAAGATCATGCTCCAGGCCTCGGTGAGCATAAGGGTGGGGGCCGACGTCACGGCGGCGCTCCAGAGCGTCATAGACCAGCTCTCCCAGGAGAGGATCATCGAGATGCGCAGGTACGGGCAGAGGCTGAACGCGATCGCCATGTTCTACATGCTTTTCGGGGTGATACTGCCCAGCATGGGCATAGCGGTGCTCACCATACTCACGACATTCATACCCATCTTCCAGGTGAACATCAGGCTCCTGGAGATGGTGGTGGTCGGGATAGTCTTCCTGCAGGTGGTCTTCCTGCAGCTGATACGGTCCTCGAGGCCGGTATTTTCGATGTGATGGGATGGCAATAAGGTTCGAAAGGCTCATATCAAGAAGCGTTGCGGTGGCTCTGTCCAACGAGCTCGACATGGCCGGCATGAAGGCAAGCGTCGAGGGAGTGGCGCGCATGGCGGTGGTCGGGAGCGTGGCGCTGCTGATCGCAGTGCCGTTCGCCGTCTACATCCTGATAAAGTTCAGCACCCTCCTCTCGTTCCTCTGCGGCCTGGGGGCCGCCGGCCTCTTCGTCGCCCTGATCTACGCCTACATGGAATACAAGATAGACCAGAGGAGGTCAAAGGTCGAGCAGCTCTTTCCCGACTACCTGCAGATAACCTCGGCCAACCTGAGGAGCGGCATATCGCTCGACCGGGCGATGCTGCTCTCTGCGAGGCCCGAGTTCGGCTTCTTCAGCGATGACGTGAAGGAGATGAACCGGAGGGTGTTCTCCGGCGAGAACCTGGCCGACGCCCTGAGGAGCCTGGCATCCAAGTACAAGTCCTACCAGCTCAAGCACGCGGTGCGCATGATACTCGAGTCGCTCACCTACGGCGGAGCCATGTCCGACCTCCTGGAGCAGCTCTCCAAGGACATGAGGTCCCAGCAGCTCGCCCAGAAGGAGATATCGGGCCAGCTCTTCCTCTACAGCATATTCATAGTCTTCGCAGCTCTGGCCGCCTCGCCCGTGCTCTACGGGCTCACCAGCCAGATGATAGTGGTCACCGACAAGGTCTGGTCCGGGATACTCGCATCAAACCCCGGGGGCCTGCCGTCGACCGGATTCACATTCCTGAAGCCGACGCCCCCGCAGATAACGCCCCAGCAGTACCAGTACTTCTCGCTGGCGGCGATAATCGTCATAACCGGGTTCTCGGCCCTGATAATGTCGGCCATATCCTCGGGATCGGCAATCAGGGGGCTGAAGTTCCTCCCCATATTCATCATAATAGGGATCGTCCTCTTCTTGACGATGCAGACCGTGATAGGCGGGGTATTCTCCGGGATAGCCGGAGGACTGTGAGCAGATAGGGCAGGGCGCAGCCGAATCGAAAGGCAGGCGAGCGCTAGGCCCTGCAGGCCTGCACGGCCACCTCCGCGGTGAAGGTCTCGCTCATGCCGGGCGCCAGCTTCCGGAAGCCGGGGCATGACAGGATGTCCACCGGCCCCTCCCTCCCTCGCCTGCTCAGCGAGGCGGCGGTCATGGGCTCCAGGGCGACCAGCCCCTCCCCGGTGTGCCAGATTTGGGTATTGCCGAAATTGTGCTTCAGCATAACGGAAAAATTCAGGGTATCGTAAGTGACCCGGGCCGAATTCTCAACAATAACGACATTTC
Organism: uncultured Microcaldota archaeon; assembly: GCA_963799075.1. GTDB lineage: Archaea > Micrarchaeota > Micrarchaeia > Micrarchaeales > Micrarchaeaceae > JAJYUY01. The sequence goes on from CAWCVI010000001.1 coordinate 310,733, forward strand.
CCTCGGCCCTCCTTACCGCTCCCAGGCGCGAAGAATAGATCGGGGCATACAAGGGGCCATCAAGCACCTCTATGGCCGATTCTTTGGGGTTCTGCGCGGCGAATGCGGGGTGCCATCCCACCGCATACGGCAGCACAGCGTCCGACGTATTCCTTATCTCAACGCTGAAGATCAGGCGCCCCCAGGCCCGCAGCTCCTCAGCCACATGGTAAAGCTTTGTCAGCCTATAGGAGCAGGGAAAGACCGATGTCTCCCCTTTTCCTCTCTGCACCTCCCTTCCCCCCGTATAGGCTTGCACCGCGATGACGGTATCGGGCGTAGATTCCATGGACCAGGGGAGGTCGCGGGCGATCCCATGCTTCGCCACGGGGAATGTTGCGCCCCTTATGTGAACCCCGCGCAGCGCCGAGCCTACGATCGGGAACATGACAAACTCGCTATTCTGCCATCCGGCGGCGGGCCTCTCGCCCTCCGGTGCGCCTCCTTTCCACATAACCTCGGTTCCGGCGCGAACAAGGCTGAACAGCTGCCCGTTCTCCGGGTTTATCCGCGCGACTGTGGAGCCCCGGCTTATGGTGATAACATTACCTTTTGCAACGGCCATTTTATCAGCTATGGCTAAGCGGCTTCAAATATATAAGCCCAGAACATGCCTCATCTCGGGCCGAACGGAAGGTAGGCGATGCCGCACGGGCTTCCGATTATGCCCAGCGAGTTGGCCACCGTGCAGATCTGACCGCCGGCCCACTCAACCGCGACGTTGCCGGCGAGCGCGCCCGTCTGGTTCGAGCCGGTGCTTAGCGGCCACCATCCGGCGGGCTTCAGGTTGGGCACCGTGTTGTTCAGGTAAAGCTGCTGGGCCTGTATGGAAGTCAGGACAGTGTTGTAGACCTGCACGTCGGCGATGGAGCCGGAGAATCCTGCGGACGCCCCCGGTTCCCCCCCTAGGTAAACAGTGGTAATACCCGGCGCGCTTCCTCCCGATAGCGCAGACCCGCAGGTGTAAGGCTTTGACGTCCCATTTACATACAGCGTGCTGCTCCCCGAAGACGGGTCGGCAGCATCAGAGAGCACAGCCACGATATTCACCCACCTGTTGGCGACAGTTGACGCGGCGATGCCGTGCACTGTGCTGCCCGTACCTATCCCGAAGCATGTGCTTGTCCCGACGACACCGTACCCGCCGCCGAAGTAGACCGGCGCGGTGGCGGTGATGGCGTTGGGGACGAAGTCCATCCAGAACGAGATGGTGTCGTATCCGGCCGAGATGGTGTTGAGCGGTATCCTGCTGGCGATGTAGTAGGCGTTTTCAGCCGCGTTGAAGTATGCCGACGCGGGAATGGTGATGTTAGCGGAACCCAGCAGGCTGCCCACCGCCTGGACCGTGTTGGTCGCATAGGCCTGCGGCACCGCGGCGTAGACCTTTCCCGGGCCGCCCCATGCGCAGGCGCCCCTGCTGTAGCACTGCGAGACTCCCTCTACCCCCGAGACGGGGGACCTGTAGAACGAGCCCCCATCAAGCGTGTCGCCCGCATAGCCGGAGAGCCTGCTGTACAGGGCGTTGGCCGTGCCGTTGTCGTGGTACCTGCTGTAGTCGTTGGCGTTGCCGTTGAGCGGCCACCATCCCGCCAGCGTGCTGTAGTTCACCGGGCCGCTGTTTATGCCGCCCAGGTACAGGCTGTAGGCCTGGAATGGCGTCAGGACCGCATTGTAGACCTGGACGTCCGCCACCTGGCCTGTAAGGTAGCTGCCGGGGCCCGCGCCTCCGATGGCTATGGAGTTGCCCATTGCCGCGGAAGACGGGAAGCCGCCCGCCGTGAGGGCCTGCCGGACCCCGTTCACGTAAAGCAGGTCGTTCGCCGGGAAGCCGTTGCTGAAAGTCGCCACGATATGTACCCATGGAGTGGTCCCGAATTCCGAAGTTCCGTATGTCGGGGTGCCCATGTAGCTGCCGCCCGAGCCGAAGCCGACGGAACCGCCGCTGACATATATCGAATAGGAGTTGGAAGAGAACGGCACCATGGCGCTGACCTGGTTGCCCGGCCACTGGACCCAGAAGGAGACGCTGTTGAGCCCTCCCGCGATGGCGTTGACTGGGACGTTCAGGGCGATGACGTTCGACGCCCCTGTGAAGCTGGCCACCTGCCTGGACGCCAGGCCAAGGGGCGCGACCCCGTAGGGAGACGCGGCGAACCGCGATCCTCCGATCAGGCTGAGGTAGGTGGGCGAGGAGCTGGAGGCCGCATAGGAGCCGGACCAGACCGCGGCCTGCAGGCCGGCCATGTCGTAGAGGGAGAGGCTGTTCCCGTCAAGGAGGTAACTGGCTCCCGGCCTGAGGTAGGATATGACGTTCGGCGAGTATACGAGATAGGGCACCAGCGGCGGCGAGGCAGGATTCACGGCGTTGGTCACCAGGCCGGCGAAGCCGCAGGCGTTCCCTGCGCCATTCAGGCTGTAGCTGTTCGAGGTCGCAAGTATCTCGTTGCCCTTGTTTGGAACCCCGCTCACATCCGAGCAGGAGGCGAGAATATTGCTGTCGATGTATAGCGAGCCGTAGGCGAAGAGGTAGGGGGACCTGCTTCCCGACACGGCCTTCAGCTGGGCCAGGGCGTTGTTGGGGGCGGAGTAGATCGACCCCTCTCCCCCCGCCAGGTAGTTGGCGTTGACGAGCTGGCTGCTGTTGGGGCTGTAGACGACTGCTCCGGTCCCCAGGTCCCCGCCGAAAAGGTCCGGGAGCCCCGATATGGGGATGCTCGCGTTCGCCGTTATCGGGTACGAGACCGTGCCGTAGGGCGAGCTCACGTTCAGCTGCGTGGAGAAGCTCGCGCTTATCCGCCCCGGAGACGCCTGGAAGACCACGGCGTTGGCGTTGGGCATCGAAACCGTGAACCCGTCGCCCGCCGCCGCCACGCCGACCGAGTTGGCGTAGGCCGACAGGGTGTATCCGCCCATGTAGCCGTTCATGTTGGTCCCGTAGATGGTCCCGTTGTCCATGAGCGACTGGAGCGCGTAGGCCCCGCTGCCCACCGTGCGGTTCACCGCGCTGGACATCTCATAGGCGTTGAGCGCGTACACGGCGTCGGTCAGGCTCGCCTGGAGGAATGACGGAGCCTGGGCCCTTATCTGCGAGTACAGCATGCCGGCCGCCTGCGCCTGCCCCTCCTGGGCGCCCAGGCTGCTGTACTGGGTGTTGGTGTAGAGGTAGGTCAGCACCTCCCCGAGGAGCAGAACCACTATGACCAGCGTCACAAGGCTGAACATGACCCCCTTCCTGCTCCCTAACCGCTCCATATGACAACACTCACATTGAATAGCCTGCTGACGCCGTTGCTCGTAAGCTGCAGCGGAGCGGCGGAACTGCCGACCTGCACCGACCTGCCTATTATCCCAGGAACCGGGTTGGACGCGGCATAGACCACGTTGTTCGGGAAGCCGACATGGCCGGCGCCCCCGTAATCATTGCCGTCGCCGAGGAGCGGCCACCAGCCGACCAGCCCCGAGAAGTTCGGCGGCTCCCCATACATACCCTCGCTGTTTATGCCGCTCACGCTGGAGGCGGGCAGGCTAAAGTTGTAGAGCTGCAGATTCGCCACGCTCACGTTCGAGTAGCCGGCCGCTCCCCTCCCCAGGATCAGCGCGTTGCTCCCGGCGGAAAGGGAAATGCCGTTGTTGAGCGTGGCGGCGTACTGGGTTCCGTTGAGGTAGTAATAGGACGCGCTCTGGTTGTAGGTGAAGCAGAAGCTGTTCCACGGGCCCACCGCGTTGGCAGATATCGGGGAATTGTAGGATGCCGCGGGGTTACTGGGGTTGCCCACCGTGAATCCCCTCTGCGGCGCCACCCCGCCCGAATCCACCGCGAACTCCGTGCCCTTGATGAGCAATCCGTTGTAGCCGGCCAGGCTGTTTATCCTGTACCATCCGCAGAGGCTGATCGCGTTATTGCCGGGCGCCTCGGGGCTCAGGCTGTTGGTCGCGGGGATCGCGATGTAGCTGTCGAACCCGTTGAACTTGGAGACGTGGAGCGACGGCGCGTAGGTGCCGTTGATGAATATCCCTATGTTCCCCGACCCGTAGGCATTGTAGAGCGCGTAGTCGGCAAGGCTGCCCCGCCCCGAGAGGTAGAGGCTTCCGAGCGCGGCGAGCAGGCTCGTGTTCTGGGGCACGGCCCCTCCCCCAGCGCCGAAGGCGTAGAGCGTGTTGCCCTTCGCGAGGTAGGCGTTGCCGTAGGCGAGCGCGATGTCGGAGTAGTTGTACCAGTAGGGCTGGCCCGCCGGGAGGGTCACGTTGAAGAGCATGCCGCCCTGCCTGAAGGCCTGGAAGTAAATGCCGTTGTAGAGGAGGTAGGTGACGTTGCCGCCTATGGAGGGCGTCGTGTTGAAAAGCGCCGCGGCCTCCGAGAAGTTGGACCTGTGGGCGTAGCCGTAGTAGGGGACGCTCGTGAGGCTGAGCACCCCGGCGCCCCTGTTGTAGGAGGCGGTGAGGTTGCCGTACATGGCGACGGACCCCTTGGCGTTGAGCAGGGCGAAGTTCCCGTAGGAGGCGAAGCCGTTATACGGGTACACCGAGACGTTCACGCCCTCCCCGCGGAGCCCTCCGCCGAATGTCCCGGAGGAGATGCCGATATAGTACCATCCCTTGTGGTGCGCTATCCAGGAGGCCGGAGCCAGGTCGCTCTCCACCACGGTCCCGTTGGACGGGTCGAGGAAATAGACCGTTCCGGTCCCGGCAGTGCTGCCCTTCGCCCCGAAAACCAGGTAGCCCTCGTCCACCACGAGCGGGGACGTAATGCGCAAGTATCCGATGTTAGTGCTCCACATCCTCGCCAGGCCGCCGGAAGCGCTGACGGCTGTCAGGTACCCGCTGGCGTTCGCGTATATGAGCAGGTTCCTGTAGAAGACCGGCGCCCCGGCGATCGCGCTGCTGCTCCGCACCGGGTAGTTGGCGGCCAGCGCCCCGGTCGCGGCGCTGACCTCGTACACCTGGTTGCCGGCCGCGAAGGCGACATATCCTCCGCCCACGACCGGCGCGGGGATTATGTTGGCCGATGCCTGGTACGAATAAATGAGATAGGGCCCTGCCGGGCCGTACTGGCCGCCGAAGCTGAACCCCTCGTTCGCCCCGTACTGCGGCCAGCTCCCCGGGCTTCCCATGCCGTAGAGCGGGCTTCCCTGGCCCATCCCCTGCAGGTTCGCCGACAGGAGCGCCCCGCCCAGCGAGCCCGCGGCCGAGGACAGGGTGGAGGGGGGAGTGTAGCTGCTGTAGCTGACGTAGATGAGCCCGGATATGGCGGCCGCCGCGAAGATTATCGAAAAGACGGCGTCAAGGGTGAACACGAATCCCTTCATGGAATCATCCCGCCCCCGTGGTGCTGTTGAACCACACCTCCACGTCGACCCATACCGGGTTGCCGTTGAGCTCGGCGCTCCTCCTGTCCACCAGTATCGTGGTGGCGTTGCTGTTCTGCGGGTTCCTCCCCAGGGTTATGTTGCCGATCCCCGAACCTGGGCTCGTTATGACTATGTAATAGTCGCCGCCGATCCCGAAGAGCGGCTTGGTCGCCGTATAGTTCGACGAGGTCATGGACATCAGGGCATAGAGCTTCGGGGCGGATATCTGGCCCCCTCCCCCCGCATACTCTATCCCCGGGAAGACGCCCTTCCAGGTCAGGCTGTTGGTCGCGGTAACCGCGCCCTGCCAGTCCGCCGGCGAGCCCGGGGAGAGGAGGATGTCCGACATCGCGCCCGCCTGCATGTAGCTAATCCCCTCTGCGCTGCCGTAGGACGAGGAGAGCCCGTTGTTTATGTGGAGCCACATGATGCCTATGATCGTGAGCGTGAAGGTGAATATGACGACCGCGAAGATCAGGTCCATGCTCCATATCTGAAGTCGCATCATATCATCCCATCGAGAGGGTGACCCCGCTCTGCGGCGAGATGCCCTGCTGGTATATCTGCCTGGCCTGCGCCGGAGTCAGGACCGTGTTGTAGACCTGCACGTCGGCGATCTGCCCTATGAAATTGCTGGTGGCGGAGGTGCCTCCGCCCATGTACATATTACTCGTGCCCCCCGCCCCGGCGATCTTCGGGGTCCCGGCATAGACGCCATTGGAGACGTTGACGCCGTTGAGGTACATCGTCCAGCCCGAGGTGGAGAATGTCTCGACGAGGTTGTACAGCCTCATGGGCACGAAGTTGAAGGCGTAATTGACGCTGCTGCTGAGCCCCGAGGATCCTGTGCCCACGTCACCGTGCAGCCCCGCCCGGCCCCCCACGCACGCCCCGCAGAGCTGGACGTCATAACCGCCGACCGGCACGTCCGCGTCCAGGAGATAGTAGTCGAATGCGGTTGAAGGGCTGTTGTAGCTCGTGAACCAGAGGCTCGTGCTGAACGGGCCTGCAGCTGCGAATGGCGTCGCCGGCCCTCCCGCAATCTTCATCTCCGCCATGCCGTTGAAGGTCGCCATCCTGGAGGTCGGGGGCGTGCCGTAGCCGAATGTGTAGTTGGTGGGCCCGAACAGCGCGTTGTTTGCCAGGGTGCTGTTGCCGCCGCTGTAGTCCGTGGAGTTGCCCGCCAGCGGCCACCAGCCCGAGAGGCCGCTCCCCGCCAGCGGGAGGCCGGTCGGACCCTGGGCATAGAGCTGGGCTATCTGCGCGGCGCCCAGGGGCTGCGAGTACATCTGCACGTTTGATATGAGGCCGTTGAAGGGGTTCCCCCCCGCCCCGGTCTCGGCACCGATGTAATAGAGGCTGTTGAAAGGCGTTATGCTGTTGCCGCCGGGCAGGAGCTGCGAGGAGGCCATGGCCGTGCCGTTCTCGAAGACCGCGGCCATCCCTGTCTTCCCGTTCCAGGTGGCCGTCAGCATCGTCCAGTTGAACCTGCTGAGCGTCAGCGGGTTGGTCGCGAGGCCGTTCCCCCCGATGTAAAGGGCCCTGCAGTTGCCGCCCACGTTGTTGGCGGTGAGCTGTATCCCGTTCCCGGCCATGCCGCCGCTGCCGAAGATGCCTGCGCACGCCCCACCCGCACCCCCGTTGTAATCGACCCAGGCGACCAGGGTAAGGCTGTTGGCGGCTGTTATGTTCTGCAGCGATTCGGTGCTCGCGTTCAACGTTACTGTGTTGCCGGGGAACAGGGCGCCGGCGAACTGGCTGCCCACCGCCAGCGGCTTCCAGGCGACGGTGTTGGCTGCCGCCACCGCGTTGTCGTTGCCCGCGATGTCGTACAGGGTGTTCCCTCCGCCGAGGTCGCCGAAGCTCAGCGGCCACCACCCGACCAGGCTGTTGGCGGTGGTAAGGTTTCCGTCGAACGTGTAGACGGTCACATTGGGGTTGACGGTATTGTAGGTGACTATCGAACTGAAGTGGCCATTGGTTGATCTGTTATTGGTGGAGAAGGGCAACCCGCCCGCCAGACCGCTGCTGATCACCACCCCCACGGGCACATTGGAGAGGGCGGTGCCGTTCCTCGCCGAGATGCTGAGGTTCAGCCAGGCCAGCGTCTGGTAGGTCACGTTAAGGGGCAGCCCATTCTGCCCGTTGCCGCTGTAGTCGTTGGCGTTGCCGTTGAGCGGCCACCACCCCAGGAGCCTGTTGGTCTGGGCAACGGGCCCGCCGAGCGGGCCGGCGGCATAGGAGGCGTTTATCTGCCTGGGGGTGATGCTCCCATTGTATATCTGCAGATTGGAAAGCTGCCCTGTGAAGTAATAGTTTGTCTGCGAGGTGCCCGGCTGCTTCTGGCTCCCTATGATAAAGAACGGCGACCAACTGCCCGGCTTTATGGGTGTGGTTACCGGGGCATAGTGCGTCAGCGCCCCATCAGTGTACATAAAGAGGCCCACCGAGTTGGCAATCAACCCGAGCTGGTGCCATGCGGTGTCCTGCGGCGTCGGACTCATGCAGTGGCCAGCTCCGATCCCCTCCTCGTCAAAGTCTATCAAGCCATTGCAGCCCCCCCCGTTCAGTTCAAGCTTGTACCCCGACCCCGTGTCGACCGATACCTTGGAAACCAAATTCATCTCCTGCTCGGGTTCTGTAAATATCACATTGGCCTCCCTGAACCATATGAGTATGGTGTAGTTCGGGGGGCTGGAGCTGAGGTTTAGGGCATTGTCCGAAGCTATTATGACTTCGCTGTCCGCGACGCTGGTATTGAAGTTTGCCACGTAATTCTCCTGCACGTTGGTGAGTATGCCGCTGCCCGGCAGCCCCGCATTGGAGACCGGGTTTTTGTCTATGTACACCGTGCCGCCCATATTGGAGATCCCTATGACCCCGGTGTATGACGGGATATGGTATATCCCTATCCCATTGCCGGAGTACTGCAGAATCCCGCCGATGCTCGCGTTCCGGGCGTCGCTGAACGCGAAGGCGCTGACCGGCTGCCCGCCCGCCGTCGAATTGACTATCACCACTCCGCTGGTGGTGATGTATATGTTGTAGGGCACCGAGCCGAGCCCCTGGGCGAGCGAGACGGACGAGTAGTACCCGCTGCCCGCGCTCACCGCGCGGTCCATGTAGCTCGCTATCTCCTGGGCCTCTATCCTTGCGATGGACGCCTGCTGGGCGTTCAGGGAGGCGGCGCGCTGCCCGGAGATGATGGCGAAGACCAGCAGGAAGACGATGAGCACCACGGAGTACACCACTATGAACTCCAGCGCTATCTGGCCCCTCGGCCTTCCCCTTCCCCGCATCCCAAGCACCATCATAATCCTCTCACAAACCATAAATACGTTTAACCAAACGGGAGGTAATCCACCTTATACTCGTTCAAGTACCGCAGGATCTCGTATCCCCTAAGCAACTCGGGGAACTCCTCTTCCACGCCGTTTATTATTTTGACAACATCATCATCGCTTGGTGCCTCCACCTCCACTTCAAAGTCAGGGCCGCCTATCGTCTCGTCGAACACGAACACGGTCGGGTTCTGCGCCAGAGCAGAGCTGAACGCATTTAGGTCGGCCCTCTTCAGCCTCTGGAGTTGAAAATGTATCTTGTAGTATTTGTAACCGATCTTATCCAGCGACAAAGTCGGGCGATACCCTAGTATTATCTTTTCGCGTTCAAGATGCGCAATCCTTACCCTAACGGTCTTATAGGTCAATCCCACCTTGCGTCCGATCTCTGTCAGAGACAGCCGTGCGTTTCGCGAAAGCACAGAAAGGATATCGAGGTCCTTTGCATCAAGATTTACATAGCCGCCTCCCCCCCAAACCAGGGGCTCTGGCCTCTCTTTTGGCGGAAGAATGTAGTCACGCCTAAAATGCAGCATCCTCGTGAACTGTGAGATATGCCTGTCCTCAAAAAAGGACCCGAAATTCTCGTAGAAATCGTTCCAGAAATCTATAAAATCATAGGGGCTTTTTACACTGACCAGTATATTATACCTCCAATTCCCGTAGCACGATACGAACCACATGACCCCCTTGCTCTTGAGCAGGTACTTTACCATCTCCTGCTCCTGCGATTTAGAAATCCCCTGCAATTTCAAAAAAATCCTGAAGACAAGGAATCCTAACTTGGTAACATCAACTATGGTGTGAAAAGATTGGATTACTCCATTTGAAATCAGCCGGTCAATCCTATATTTTACCGACTCCTTCGACATGCCCACGCGTTTTGCTATCTGCGCATCGCTCTTCCTGGCCGATAAGTCAAGTTCAAGCAGTATTCTCCTATCTTTCATATCAATACTAATCATATTTTTCACATTTAGTCAATAATAGCACATTAAAATGCCTATATATTAAAATCTAACGTAAAAAGTTATAACTATCAAGAAATGCATAACACCTAATTGGTGCGTGATTTTGGCGCAAATATTCGAGCAACAACTTGGAAAGGGGAGAGCAGGCAATAAAGAGATTGGAAGAATAGCCAGAAGGGATTCACCCACAAGCGGGGCAGACACCTCTAAACAGTTAAGGAGGGAGGTACCACCGCAGAAACTAAGGCGCCAAGAACTATGGCCTAGGCCGTTAACTCCGTGAAATATAGGTGATTGAATAGGACAATTCTTTATGAAATTTAGGACGAAAGCACAAGAAATTGCCAAGCCGTATGAAGTGTCGGTCATTGATACAAATGGGTCAACTAAAAGCAACAAGCCAAAACCCGACGATGCCCAAACACTATCGGCGTTTGCAAGAAAGCTTGTAAGAAAAGAAGCACCCCAGGGAAACTAATTTAGCCCTCAAAACCAATAACAATACATGGAACTCGATTCCTTGAGGGCTGAGCTCCCGCGCGAGATAATCGAATCGCTCGCCGGTCGCGGCATCTCCAGGCTGACTCCGCCCCAGGCGTCCGCCATCGAAAAGGGCCTCCTCCAGGGCAAGAACATCGTCGTCTCCAGCCCCACCGCCAGCGGCAAGACCATCGTCGCCGAGATCGCCTGCGCGATGGCGATCCTCTCCAAGGGCAAGAAGGCGGTCTACATCGCCCCGATGCGCGCCCTCGCCTCCGAGAAGTTCGCCGAGTTCAAGGCCGACTACCCCTACGTCAAGAGCGTCCTCTCAATTGGCGACCTGGACGCGGAGGACAAGTGGCTCGGCGGGTTCCAGATGATGTTCTTCTCCACCGAGAAGTTCGACAGCCTGATGCGCCACGGGGTCGACTGGCTGCGCGACGTGGGCTGCTTCGTCTTCGACGAGGTGCACATGATAGGCGACGTCTCGCGAGGGCCCACCATGGAGCTGCTGATAACCAAGCTCAGGCACGCGACCGAGGCCCAGACAATCGCGCTCAGCGCCACGATCGGGAACGCCAAGGAGCTCGCCGAATGGATGGGAGCGGAGCTGGTGGAGAGCGACTACCGTCCCGTGAAACTGGACAAGGGGATAATACACGACGGGGTCTTCCACTACTACGAGGGGAAGAAAGAGGTGAAGCAGGCCCTGATGGGCGAGAGCGAGATCCCCGAGATAAGGGTCGTGGAGGACACCCTGGCGAGGGGCAAGCAGGCGATAATATTCTACTCTACGCGGCGGAGCGCGGAGTTCGGGGCGGCCAAGATAGCGAAATCGGTCCACAAGGGGCTCTCGGAGCCGGAGAGGATCGACCTGATGGAGCTGGGCAAGCAGGTGTCCTCTGTGCTGGAACGACCGACCGAGCAGTGCGTAAAGCTGGGCTCCCTCATCGAGAAGGGCGTGGCATTCCATCACGCAGGCCTGATGAACCAGCAGCGGAGCGCGGTCGAGGCCGCCTTCAAGGCAAATCGGATCAAGGTCATATGCTCGACTACCACGTTGGGCTACGGCGTCAACCTCCCCGCCCATACAGTCCTGATTCGCGATGTGACTAGGTTCGACGGGAACTACAGCGAGCGGATAGGCATCAACGAGATCCTGCAGCTCTTCGGCCGGGCCGGCCGCCCCAAGTACGACACGGAGGGGCGGGCAATGCTGCCCTCGGGCACCAAGTACGGGGTAGCGGACTTGAAGAAGAGGTACATAACCGCCGATCCAGAGCCGATAAACTCCTCGCTCGGCATCGCGCCAGTCCTGAGGTCGCACATACTCGCGTTCGTCGCCGAGCGTTTCCTCAACACCGAGGACTCGATAGGACGCTTCCTGGAAGGCAGCCTCTACGGGAAGCAGTTCGGCAACAGGGAGTATATGAAGATGGTGGTGTCGAAGATCCTTGCCGACCTGGAGCGCTGGGAGTTCCTGGAGTCCATGGGCGGCGGCCTGTTAAAGGCGACGAGGCTGGGGGAGCGGGTCAGCGAGCTCTACATCGATCCCCTCTCGGCCAGGATGATGCTCGACGCGATGCAGAAGGTGTCGACCCCGTTCGACATACTCCTGATGCTCTGCAACACCCTGGAGATGAGACCGCACGTCAGGGCCGTCAAGGAGGCGGAGGAGAGGTACAGCGCCTACATAGCCGGAGGACAGGAGGTGCCCTTCTACTCCTACAATGACATGAACTACGCGGACTACGACCCCGTCAAGGTCTTCAGCACCGCGATGATGCTGGAGGACTGGACGTCCGAGATGAGGGAGGCCGAGATAGTCAAGAAGTACTCGTCCACTCCGGGCGCGCTCTACACCAAGCTGACCAACGCCGACTGGATCGTCTACGCCGCCTCCGAGCTGGCCGGCATAATAAGGCTGCCCAAGGCCAACATCGTGAAGGCTAGGGTAAGGCTGAGGTACGGGATAAAGGAGGAGCTGCTGGACCTGGTGCGGCTGGAGCAGATCGGAAGGGCGAGGGCCAGGCTGCTCTTCAACAGCGGCATAAAGAAGGCGCAGGAAATACCCAAGAACAGGGAGAAGGTAATCTCCCTCCTGGGCGCGGAGGTCGCCAAGAAGGTCTTCGAGCAGATGGAATGAGGCAGGAAATATATACCTTCCGAGCTTAGTAATACCGATCGACATGTACATCTCATCCGGGACGACCAAGAAGATACTCAAGGAGGCCGGGGCCACCCGGGTCAGCGCCGACGCCGCGGACGCGCTGTGCAAGTACCTGAACCGCGTCGCCTTCAGGACGGCGCAGAAGGCCGTCAGGCTCTCCAGGCACGCCAAGAGGAAGACCGTGGAGACGTCTGACATAAGGCTGGCGTTCGACTGAGCTAGAGCGGGATCCCGAAGAACCTGAGTATCATCAGCGTGCCCGCCGCAGGCAGGCCGAAGAGGGCGACGGGTATGAGCGTATATATCTTCCAGGGTATGCCCATGTTCAGGAACGTGTCCACAATATAGATCACCACGATCCCGAGGACGCTGTTTATTATTATGCCGGCGATTATCTTCAGCAGGCTCTTCCCTATCTTGTAGACTATGTAGAGGATGAGGGCTATCGCCACCAGCACCATCACCTCCCCTCCCACCGTCCCCAGCAGGCTTGAGCCAAGCATGGACTAGCTTCTGAACGAAGGAATAAAGCAGTATCTGTTTCTTGCAGAGCTTGAGCCAATAATCCGAGGTGTTCATTATCGAAACCAACCGAGCGGGTTACGCACGCTTCCTAAGCAGCTCCCGCTCGGGTGAGATCACTGCTTCTCCGGCCCTCCCATCCTTCAAGTATTTTACATCGGGCTCCGATCCATTCGTCCAGGAATCCAGGCGCCCATATCTCTTCCACGCCGATTTCATCCCACGGCGTGCTCTAATGTTCCATGCTGTATTAAAAGAAAGGTTCAGGCGCTCTGCCGCTACTCTAACCGACGCTCCGTCTGCGAACGCCCGAAAGAGTTGATCTTCGTAGATAGGCTTTCCGCTCCTATCCTCGCAAACATAAAAGAGGTTATGGCGGACAATCCTCTCCACCAATTCCGGAGCCAGCCGAACATCGCAGAAATGTTCCACAACAGCTGTTTCTACCTCTATCTTTTGCTCCCTGGAAAGCCCAAGCTTGCGATAAAGCTCCAGTCGCGTCTCCCCTACTACCTCCTTCGCTGCGGCAAGCTTTACCAGCTTAGCGAATCGCGGCACGTCCATCTCTGAAAGGGCCATCGCGGACGCTTCACGCCTAGGTCTTCCGACGGGCCTCGCTGGCGCGCCATCACCGTCGATGCGGATTTTCTGCATGTTTCCCCCAAATAAACAGTCGCCGGCCAAATATATAGCTATTGTAGGGCTCGATGGAGCCGTAGCAATCCATGCCTGGACCAACCTCTAGCAAAAAAGTTATTTTCCAGGTCCGGTGCAATGCTTTCGCAATACCCCGGCGAGTTCGGCTTCGTCGTGCCTGTACTGCACCCCGTGCCTGTGCAGTATCTTCAGGAGCTCCGGGTCGTCGTGCCTGTACTCCACCTTTATCTTTCTGGCCACCGCAAACTCGTGCTCGTCCTTTGCCCCCGTTGAAAGGTGCCATCTCGGCGTCATCATCAGGAGGCTGACTCCGCTATCCAGGACCCTCCTCCAGAACCTGAACCAGTCATCCTTGCTCTGATCCCTGTATTTGTCAAGGAGGTGCTTGTGGAAGACATCGGCCGCCGAAACGACCGGCACCACGGAGACCCTCCTTATGTGGTCCGTAAAGTCCGAAAGCACCAATATGTTCCTGTCCACTAATCCCGGTCCGTCAGAGCTTATGAGGCCCGACACGAACGTGATCCCCCTTTCCCTGCTGGCCACAAAGCCGACCACTTCGCAGACGGCATCGCGAACCTGCGCGTAGGTCCCCGCCCTGCCGGTGGCAGCCCTTAGCATGGACTTGAGCTCCTCTCCCGAATGCGTGTTGAGGTGGTGCATCCTCGAACTGTGTACTAATCCCAATCTATCACTTGCCTATCTTTCCATTCCGCCTAATATATAAAGTTACCTATTGGCCTGCGATAGCCTATTATTATCAGGCGCCCAAACATGAATGCGGCGGGCGGGCAGCCTACCGAAAGGAGGAAGCTCCTCTCATACAGAGCGCACCGGGGCTTAAGGCCTTATTCGGAGCAGAAACGATACCGGAACATGCACAAGCGATGACTATACGAGCGCATGGGAACGGATGAAACGGCCGATGGGTGTGCAGTGAGTATGCAAGGCCAGTATGGCCGCTCAGACTAATGCTGCCTAAAACAAAAAGAGGGCTACGGCCCGCCGCCACTGTTAAATAAGTTCCCCGACTATCCTAGAAACTGTCCAAAGGACTGGTCGGATGGAACCCAATACCACCAAAGGCGATTCGAGGAGCAAGGAAACGCTCAGCTACGACGTCGCCGAGGAGAAGCAGGAGATAAAGTACGGTGTCAACTACAAGTGGATCGTGCTTTCGAACACGACCATCGGGGCGCTCATGGCCGCGATAGACGGATCCATAGTGCTCATCTCCCTGCCGGCAATCTTCTCAGGCCTCGGGGTCAATCCCCTTGTGCCGCAGAACATAACGCTCCTCATCTGGATGCTCCTCGGCTACATGATCGTCTCGTCGGTGCTTGTCATAACCATAGGAAGGCTCGGTGACATGTTCGGACGCGTCAAGGTCTACAACCTGGGATTCCTGATATTCGCCCTCTCGTCCATCCTGATATGCATATCCACTTATACGATCCACGGAACCAATGGGGCCCTCTCCATAATCATGCTGAGGCTCCTCCAGGCCCTGGGCGGCAGCTGCATCATGGCCAACATGTTCGCAATGCTGACAGACGCCTTCCCGCACAAGGAGAGGGGGATGGCGCTGGGCATAAACGGGGTAGCCTTCGCCGGGGGCAGCGTGCTGGGGCTCGTGATAGGGGGAGTCCTTGCGGCGATAGACTGGCACCTGGTGTTCCTGATAAGCGTGCCCGTCGGGGTGGCCGGGGCGATCTGGTCCTATATGGCGCTCCACGAGATCGCCCAGATAAAGAAGGGGAGGAAGCTGGACCTGGTAGGCAATGTCCTGCTGGCATTGGCCCTTACGCTCATACTGATATCACTGACCTACGCCTTCCTCCCCTACGGCGCCTCAGAAACCGGCTGGACCAACCCAATCACCTATGGCGGAATAGCGGCAGGGGTGGTATTCCTTGCAGCATTCATCCTGTTTGAGCTGCATACCACCGATCCCATGTTTGACGTCAGGCTGTTCAAGAACTACACCTTCGCGAGCGCCAACGCGAGCGGCTTCCTCGCGGGCCTGGCCAGGGGAGGCCTCCAGCTCATGCTGGTGATATGGCTCCAGGGCATATGGCTGCCTGTCCACGGGGTGGAGTTCTCCCAGACCCCGCTTGTGGCTGCTATCTACATGATCCCGCTCACGCTCGGGGTCCTGATATTCGGACCCATATCTGGCAGGCTGTCCGACAGGTACGGCAAAAGGTGGTTCGCCACTTTCGGAATGCTGCTCAACATGATCGGCTTCCTGGCGCTCTCCGCGCTCCCTGTGCAGTTCTCCCTGCTCCCGTTCGCCCTGATAACCTTTATGATAGGAGTCGGCCAGGGGCTCTTCAACTCGCCCAACACCACGAGCATAATGAACTCGGTGCCGGCCCCGCAGAGAGGTGCAGTCGGAGGGATGAGGGCAACGCTCTACAACATGTCCTTCATGTTCAGCATAATAATATTCTTCACGCTTCTGATCTCGGGCCTCGCGCTCACATTGCCGTCGTCCATGTACAAGGGCCTGGCGGCGCAGGGCATCCCGGCCGCCGAGGCGCTGAACCTGTCGCACATACCTCCAACCGAGGCCCTGTTTGCGACCTTCCTGGGCTACAACCCGCTCAAGCAGATAATCCCGGCTTCGGTGCTCGGCCAGCTCACCCCGCAGCAGCAGTCCACGATAGTGAGCACAAAGTTCTTTCCCCAGCTGATATCCGAGCCGTTCATCAACGGGCTCAAGATAGTCCTCTGGACCGCCGCCGCCCTCACCCTCATAGCGGCGATACTGTCCGTGTCGAGCCCCAACACGACGATCTATGAAAAGGAGGAGGGCAGCCGGAAGACCAGATCATAGCAGCGGTCTTCCCGCGCTCCTAGCCGAATTGGTTGGCGTAACCCCGAAGCATGACCGGCCCCTGGTCTCACGCATCAATTCTATGTGTTTTATCACGGCTTCTGCGGCTCCGACCTGCCGAAGGTTCTTTCTGAGGGCCGCCACCGCCTCGTCGTACATGCCTCTCTCATCAGCGATATGTGCTATCTCTATCGCTATATTCTTTATTCCCCTCTCGGAAAGCGCCCTCTTCGAGACCTTGAGCGCTCCCTGAAAGTTGAGGGCCCTAAGATAGTCGTCTATGCTCCTGACGACCTCGTGGTCTACACCCATCAACCCCAGCCTGTAAGTAGAGGTGACTACCCTCAGAATATCGGCGAAGCTCTCCGCCTTGCCGGGGTCGGATGCTAGCCTCTGCTTCTTCTGGACGTTAGATATCAAAATATCACGAATGGTCTATGTTTTATTTAATATATAAAAACATCCTTCCAATCCGTTCTTCGCGGTTCAGAGGCGCCACACTTCCGCTTTTCCTGTCGTCGGGGCTTCGACGGCAACGCAAAAACGAAAGCTTTAAATATCTTGTCATGAGAGAATATAGCGTCTGATTTTAGAAATATTTAAAAACCTATCGGGGATTTGACCCCGGTTCATATTTACAAAGTGAGAGAATGGCAACAAAAAAGTCTCAAAAAAGCGTAATGAAGTCGGTCCCAAGGGCGCCCCCCAAGAAGCTCGTCCTGGACAACAATAACAGGATCAGCGTAGAGAGCTCCGCTCCCCTGAGGGAGAATCCCGCAAGGCAGCAGGAAGCGCCGGCGGGCCCGGACCCGAGCTCGACCGTCGGGCGCGTCAGGAAGTGCCCGAGCTGCGAGAGCAACGACATACTCTTCGACAGCGAGAGGGGTGAACTGGTATGCAACAACTGCGGCCTCGTCATCGAGGAGAACGCCACCTACTCGGGCCCCGAATGGAGGGCCTTCGACGCCGACCAAAGGAACTCCAGGGCCAGGACGGGAGCGCCCATAAGGTACACCAAGCCCAACAAGGGCCTGGTAACGGAGATCGACCTCTACAACAAGGACATAAGGGGCGTCCGGATACCAAGCAAGAGGCAGGCACAGCTATACCGGATGAGGAAGTGGCACAAGAGGGCAAGCATAGCGAGCTCCAGCGAGAGGAACTACCTCATCGCGCTGCCGGAGCTCAACAGGGTATCAAGCTATCTAGGCCTCCCGGAGAACATCAGGGAGAGCGCCGCGCTGCTCTACAGGAAGTGCGTGCAGAACAACCTGATAAGGGGAAGGCCGATCGAGACCGTCGTGCAGGCGGTCATCTACGCCTCCTGCCGGCAGGCGGGGATGCCGAGGACGCTGGACGAGATCGCCAGCATATCCGGCCTCCCGAAGAAGGAGATAGGGAGGGCCTACCGTGTGATCTCGCACGAGCTCGACCTCAAGATACCGCTCACGGACCCGATAAGCTACGTGCCCCGTTACATCAACGCGCTCAAGCTGAGCGGCGACGCCCAGGAGAAGGCCGTGCAGCTGCTCAAGAACGCGATGAAGAAGGGGCTCATATCGGGAAGGAGCCCCACCGGGGTCAGCGCAGCCGCGGTCTACATAGCGGGTGCCCTCGCCGGTGAGAGGAGGACCCAGAAAGAGGTGGCCGACGTGGCGGGAGTCACCGAGGTAACCATAAGGAACCGGTACAGGGAGCTCAAGGAGCAGCTCAACATAGACGTGAACCTCTGATTACGATGCCCCTAGAGGGCATCTTCTTTTTCTTTTTTCTTTTCTCTTTTCCAAAACCACATTACAGTCCCATAGCTCCGTTTGTATACAAAATGTTTATATCTGTTTAATCGATATCAAGCGGCTCTTCGGTGTACGACAGCATGTTCATCGCCGCCGCACTGGAGACAGGATACGACCTGGTCTCCTCAGACGACAGACAGCTCAAGGTGGCCCAGTCGCTTGGCGTAAGAACAGTCAAATGCTGAAATAAAATAGCCAAAGCTGCACGGCAGCTTTATTAAGCTTGGTGCGGCTATACCCTATGGGTTTGGAAGTTTTCACGCATAACGTTAATGGGTGGGTTAGATGGGAGAATATAGACTATCAGAGGTAGAGGAGGGCTCGGTCTACAACGTGACTGTAGACGCGAAGGGCGCCCGCGGCGAGGGCATCGGAAAGGTCGGCCCGATGGTCGTCTTCGTGAAGAACGCCAAGACGAGGATAGGGAACGCCTACGACGTCAGGATAACGAAGGTCTACCGGACGTTCGCCTACGCGGAGCTCAATCATCCAAGGCATTTGTTCGTCGGCAACGGGAGCGCGCTGATCTAGCGCTCCCTCTTCAGCAACAGTTATATATGTATTGTTGCTGAGTATTAGTGTCAGGTTTTTGTTTTTGTCAGATTTTCGGCCGGTTGGATGGTCTGCTATCTGGGAAATTAGCGGCATAGGGCCCGAATGATTCAAACTTTTATTGGTGCGTATATGGAAAACGCAGATTATGCCAAACACATGAAGGGAACGACCACTATCGGTATGGTGTGCAGCGACGGCGTCGTGCTCGCCGCTGACATGAGGGCCACGATGGGCATGTACATAAGCAACTCCGACATGAGGAAGGTCTACAAGATAGACAACAACCTCGGCATGACCGTGGCGGGCGGAGTGGGCGACGCCCAGGAGCTAATCAGGATAATGAAGGCCCAAAACGAGATATACAAGATGAACGAGAACAGGCCGCTCTCGCCCAAGTCGGCGACCACGCTGCTCTCCATAATACTGCAGCAGAACAAGATGATGCCATTCTATGTGCAGCTGGTCGTGGGAGGGATCGACAGCCCGGACCCGCAGCTCTACAGCATAGACCCCGTCGGGGGATACGCGGAGGAGTCCGCCTTCACGGTGACGGGAAGCGGGACTGAGCCGGCCGTGGGATTCCTGGAAGAGTCCTACAAGAAGGGCATAACCACCAAGGAAGGGATCAAGCTCGCGGCCAAGGCGCTCGCCATATCCATGAAGAGGAACGCGTCGACCGGGGGCGGGATGATAATTACGACTATAACGAAATCGGGATACACGGAATACACGGGCAAGGAGCTCGAGAAGTTCCTTGCGCAGAAGTAACCAGCAGGGCAAGCCAGGCAGATGCCGCACGCACAACCAACCCGCAGATCATGTGATTTTTTGGAAGCAAGTGGATTTGAGGCAGAGCACAGAATACCCTTGACGCCCAAGGAGCTCTTCGAGAAGATAAAGGGCATGCTGCCCAGCGAGGCGGGCTACATCAAGGCCGAGTTCGAGGGCCCGGACATAGTGGTCTACCTCAGCAACGCGAAGGAGATGTACAAGGACGACACCACCATAAGGAACATAGCCTCCTCGATAAAGAAGAAGCTGATAGTCAGGGGCGCCCCGGACTCATTGATGCAGCCGGAGAAGGCTAAGGAGGCCATAGAGAGGATAATACCCAAGGAGGCCACCATACACAACATCAGGTTCGTGCCCGAGTTCTCGGAGGTCTACATAGAGGCCCTGAAGCCCGGGCTGGTCATAGGGAAGCACGGCTCCAACCTGAAGGCCATAGCGATAGAGACCAACTGGACGCCTAAGGTGCTCAGGACCCCGACCATGACCAGCGACACCCTCGCCAGGGTCAGGCAGCTCATGTTCAACGAGGCGGACTTCAGGAAGAAGTTCATGACGAACCTGGGCAAGTCGATAAACAAGGCCAACGGCAAGAGCGAGTGGCTCAAGGTCACCGCGCTGGGCGGGTACAGGGAGGTGGGGAGGAGCAGCCTGCTCATGGAGACCCCGCACTCGAAGATATTGATAGACTGCGGGCTAAGCCCGGAGCCGGCGCTCAGGGGGGCTGACGCGAACAGCGGATCGGACTCGAACAAGGCGTTCCCCTACCTGGACAGCGCCAACCTCTCGATAAACGAGCTCGACGCGATAGTCATAACCCACGCGCACATGGACCACATAGGCTTCGTCCCCTACCTGTTCAAGTACGGCTACGAGGGGCCCGTCTACTGCACGCCCCCCACCAGGGACCTGGCGGCCCTGCTGCTGAGCGACTACGTGAAGCTGAGCCAGAGGGTGGGAGGGACCCCGCTCTACGACGAGAAGGACATACGGAAGATGCTGATGCACACCATCACCCGGGACTACGGGGAGGTGACCAACATAACCGACGAGCTCAAGCTCACCTACCACAACGCGGGCCACATACTCGGCAGCGCGACCGTCCACCTGCACGTCGGGGAGGGGATGTACAACATAGTGCACACCGGGGACATGAAGTACGGCTTCACCAGGCTCTACGACCCCACGGTGACAAGGTACCCGAGGATCGACGCGCTCTTCATAGAGAGCACCTACGGGGGCCATGCGGACGTGACCAGGAGCAGGGACGAGGCCGAGCGGGAGCTCATGCAGTCCATAAAACACACCATCGACAACGGCGGCAAGGTCATAGTGCCGCTCTTCGCGGTGGGAAGGGCCCAGGAGATGCAGATGGTGCTGGAAAACTACATGACGAAGAAGCCGGAGTTCAAGATGGAGGCGCCGGTGTACCTGGACGGCATGATACTCGAGGCGAGCGCCATGCACACAGCCTATCCGGAGTACCTCAAGGAGAGCCTCAGGAACAGGATACTGAACAACAGGAGCCCCTTCGAGAGCGAGATATTCGAGATAATAAAGGGGGAAAGGGAGGAAATTTATGAAAGGGGCCCGGCGATAATACTCGCTAGCGGAGGCATGATGAACGGAGGGTCCAGCGTCGAGTACTTCAAGCATCTGGCGGACTCGGAGAAGAACCAGATACTATTCGTGGGCTTCAACAGCTCCAACTCCTTGGGAAGGAGGATACAGAACGGGTCGAAGGAGATAGTCCTGCCGAACGAGGAAGGGAAGCTGACCCCGATAAAGGTCAACCTGAACGTCAAGACGGTGGAGGGCTTCTCGGGCCACAGCGACAGGAGGCAGCTCATAAACTTCGCCGAGAACCTGAGGCCGAGGCCCAAGACCATATTCACGATGCACGGGGAGGAGCACAAATGCGACGACCTCGCGAGGACGCTGGGCAGGATACTCCACTGCGACGCCAGGGCGCCGATGAACCTGGACTCGATAAGGCTGAAGTAGGCAGTAATCCCACGGGAATCAGGGGACCTAGTTAAGCCTTCCTAGCCAAAGAACCTAAGCCGCTTTCCTGAGGATGCTCTGCTCGGCAGGTGCCCTGAGCACGTATATCTTTCCGCCCAGGTCGAAGAGGACCTCGTATCCCTTTCTCAGCGCCTCGGCCCTGAGTCCGACGTGGTTCATGTATTCGGCGAATGCAGATTCTGGCATAACGCTTTTTGCGGAAAGAAGCGCAGCGGCAAGATAGATCTCCATACTGCCTGCCCGATCCTCATGCTCCAGCTGTATGGCATACACGGACTGCTCATAATAGTCCTTCCCCAATCCTGCCCCATTCGCCGCTTTCTCCGTCTCACTAAGGATAAGCATGCTGTATCCGTTCCTGCGGACATCAGATCCGTTCACCACCTGTTTTTCCTTCACGAGAGCGTCTTCAAACGTATCGAATACCTCGAATCTATCCCTGTCGAGCTCCCCTGTCTCCCCCACGGTGAGCTTTTTCCTTATCCAGTCATCTAGCTGCTGCTGCAATAGGCTCTTTTCGTCCTTCTTCGGCTCCGGCGCCCCATTCCCGCCGCCTCTCCTGAGAAGTTCCTCTTCCACGAACGCCGAAATCGGCGGGGGCGGGGGCGGGGTCGGCCGACGAGTCTCAGGGACAGGTTCCTCCTGCCTGAGGGTCGGAAGCTCTGCAGCTGCACCAGACGGGCCTGCCTCAGCCACTGATTTCTCCGTAGCGATAGGCGGCGTAACCATCTCCGGCGCGGCAACAGCTGCGGGCTTCGCCTCGGGTTCTACCTTGGGCGCCACCGCCGGAACCCTATGAATCCTCACCAGCTCGTCAAAGCCGCCAGGCGCCATCTCAATATTCATCTGCCTGAGCCAGGATTCCTGGAGGACTTTGTGGACCAGGAACCATCCGGGGTCATTCCCCCTATAGTTCCCGCTTCCGTGGCTTCCCGACACCACCTTATCAACAAAATGCATATAATGCTCGGCTCCCCCCACGTCCCCTCGGTAGGGGGCATGAGCCATGACGTGGGCCGCAAGCATCTCCCTCCCCAGGAGATTTATATCCTCCCTCGCCGTGTCCCTGGTGATGCTATCCGTTCTAAGCGTGAAGACCTCCTTCTGGGCATTGTCCATCGTTCCCGCGCCGGAGACCCATACGCTGCTTATCTCCTTCCAGAGCATCTTCTCGGTAGAGGAATCATACCCTGCCGCCAGCTTCTTGAAGCAGGCCATGACCTTCCTGTCGGTAATGTCGCCCTCTGTGATATTGGCCCATGCCTGTATGCCCTTGTAGTAGTCGTAAAGCCCCTTTACCGACGCCTCCCGCATCGCCCTGAGGGCTTCATACTGGGCATTGGCATATTTCTCGGCCTTTCTTGCCTTGCTGTTAAACAATGATACCATTTTATCCAAAAATTAACTAATCGTTCAAATATATAAAGAATTCTTTTGGGGGGGTTCCTCAAAACACCCCAAATTTCCTCCTCGTGTCCTCCTTCTTCCCCGACTCCCCTGGCTTCCCGGCCTTTATCGTGAACCTGTCCCTCACCACGACCTTGCCCTCCCCCCTGCATTCCCTGCAGGCCTTATCGTAGGTCTTGCCCCTTCCCCTGCACCTGTTGCACGGGGTCACCATCTCGAACCTGCCGAATATGGTGTTCTGCTGCACCCTCCTCCTCCCGTGCCCGTCGCAGTCCGCGCACTTCACCTGCCTCGCCCCCGGCTCGCCACCCGTCCCGCCGCAGTGCTCGCACCTCTTGACGCGCTGGACCTCGAACTCCTTTTCGACCCCCCTCTCCAGGTCGTCGAACGAGAGGTAGAGGTTGACCCCCGCCTGCTCCTGCTGCTCCTCCACCCCCCCGAAACCGGTCCCGAATCCCGGGAAGCCGAACCCCCCTCCGCCCCCGAACTCCCGGAGTATGTCCTCGAAGTTGAAGTTCCTGAAGATGTCCTCCTGGCTGTACCTCTGGTTGAATCCCTCGCTGCCGAAGGTGTCGTACTGCTTCCTTTTCTCCGGGTCGCTGAGGACCGCATAGGCCTCGTTGAGCTGCTGCATCTTCACCTCGGCGCCCTTGCTCTTATCCCTGTCGGGGTGGTGCTTCATCGCAAGCCCCCTGTAGGCGTGCTTGATCTCGTCCTGCGTGGCGGTCTTCGCCACTCCGAGCACCTTGTAATAGTCCTCCGGCATCATCTATCCTCTGCTATTCCGGCCCGGGCGCCTGGGTACCCTCGTAGGGACCTCCGCCCCCGCTTCCGGGAGGCGGCGGCTGCTGCTGCCCGCCGCCCGCCCCCGCTCCGCCGGCGTTCTTGTAGACCGCCGACCCTATCTCCTGGAGGGCCCTGTTCAGCGTGTCTATCTTCGCCTTTATGATCTCGAGGTCATCCTTCTTTATCGCCTCCTCGAGCTCCTTCTTCGCGTCCTCGATCCTCGTCTTTATCTCGGCCGGGATCTTGTCCTTGAACTCGTCGAGCGACTTGTCAGTGGCGTAGACCAGCGATTCCGCCGAGTTCCTGGTCTCTATCTGCTCCCTGACCCTCTTGTCCTCCTCCTGGTGCTCCTCGGACTCCTTCATCTTCCTGTCTATCTCGTCCTTGGACATCTTGTGCGGGGCGACTATGTCCATCCTCTGCTCCTTGCCCGTCCCCTTGTCCTTCGCGCCCACATGGAGTATGCCGTTGGAGTCGATGTCGAAGGTCACCTCTATCTGGGGCGTTCCCCTGGGCGCAGGCGGTATGCCTGACAGGGTGAACTTGCCGAGCTCGACGTTGTCCTTCGCCAGCGCCCTCTCCCCCTGAACCACATGTATGTCGACGCTGCCCTGGTTGCTATCCGCCGTCGTGAATATCTGGGACCTCTTTATCGGGATCGTGGTGTTCCTCTCTATTATCTTGGTCGCCACCCCTCCCAGCGTCTCTATGCTGAGCGACAGCGGCGTCACGTCCAGGAGCACTATGTCCTTCACCTCTCCCGTCAGGACGCCCGCCTGAACCGCGGCCCCCAGCGCCACCGCCTCCATGGGGTCAACGCCCCTCTCGACCTTCTTCCCGAGGAGCTGTTCCACATATCTCTGAACTATGGGCATCCTCGTCGGCCCTCCGACAAGTATAACCTTGTCGAGGCCGCTCGGTTCGACCTTGGCGTCCTTCAGCGCTGCCATGACGGGCTTCGTCGACTTCTCTATTATCGGGACTACCAGGCTCTCGAGCTTCGCCCTGCTGAATGCGTAGGTGAAGTTGAGCGGCTTCCCGTTCTTGTCCTGGGCGAAGAACGGCAGGTTTATCTCCGTTGCGAGCGTAGAGG
Source organism: uncultured Microcaldota archaeon (assembly GCA_963799075.1). Classification (GTDB taxonomy): domain Archaea; phylum Micrarchaeota; class Micrarchaeia; order Micrarchaeales; family Micrarchaeaceae; genus JAJYUY01. The sequence goes on from CAWCVI010000001.1 coordinate 335,551, forward strand.
AGAGCTCTATCTTCGCCTTCTCCCCGGACTCCCTGAGCCTCTGCATCGCCTGGGGACTCCCCCTGACGTCGACCCCGGTCTGGCCCTTGAACTCCCCCGCGAGGAAGTCAACGACCGCGTTGTCCATGTCGGTTCCCCCCAGCTGGGTGTCCCCGCTGGTCGACTTGACCTCGAACACGCCCTTCCCGAACTCCATTATCGTTACGTCCAGCGTCCCGCCCCCAAGGTCGTAGACCATGACCCTCATGTCGCGTCCGCCCTTGTCGAGCCCGTAGGCCAGGCTCGCCGCGGTGGGCTCGTTGACAAGGCGCACCACCTCCAGCCCGGCGATCTCGCCCGCGTCCTTGGTGGCCTGCCTCTGGTTGTCGTCGAAGTACGCCGGCACGGTTATGACCGCCTTGGTGACCGGCTCGCCCAGGAACGCCTCGGAGTCTGTCTTTATCTTCTGGAGGAGTATAGCCGACAGCTCCTGGGGCTTGTAATTCTTCCCATGTATCCTGTAAATGTAGTCGGTCCCCATCTTCCTCTTGAACGCCGACGCCGTCCCCTCCGGGTTCGCGACCGCCTGCCTCCTCGCCGCCTCCCCAACGAGCCTCTGCCCGTCCTTGGTGAATGCCACATAGCTCGGGAAGGCCTTCCCATACTGCGTGCTGCCCTCGCTGCTTGGTATTATCACCGGCCTTCCGCCCTCCAAAACTGCCGCTGCGCTGTTGCTGGTCCCCAAATCAATTCCTATTATTTTCATTTATATCACCAAATATCATCTGTTGTCCTCCTTTTCGCCTTCCGGCTTCGCCACTACCACCGAGGCCGGTCGTATCATCCGCCCGTTGAACTCGTAGCCCTTCTTCACCACGTCCAGTATGGTCCCCTCCTTCTCCCTGCTCTCCCTGACCATCACTATCTCGTGCCTGAAAGGATTGAACCTCCCCTCACAGCTTATCTCCGAGAGGCCGTTCCGTTTCAGTGTGTCCATGAAGTTGGAATAGAGCATCGTGATGCCCTTGAGCATGTCCTTGTCACCCGCCTTCTCCAGGGCGAGTATCGCCAGCTGGAACTCGTCCACCACCGGCAGTATCTCCTTCACCAGGCTGGCCTTGCCGGCGATCCCCGCCTCCTCGACCTCCTTCCTGATCCTCTTCTTGTAGTTGTCGAACTCCGCGGCGAGCCTGAGCATCTTCTCCCTCATCTCCGCCTTACCGTCCGGCTTTGCGTCGTCGGCTTCTTTCTCCGATTCTCCTACTTCCTCCTCTGCTTTTTCCTCGTCCGCCATATCATCATCTCCTCTGCGCCCTCCCCTCCCCCCTGCTCTTTATGGATATCATGTTGCCGTGCATCATCGCGTCAAGCCTCCTGGCCGTGTCGATGAGCCCCCTCAGCTCCCTCTCGAGGTCGTACCCTATCTCCTGTATGACCTTCTCCATCTCCCCTGCCCTGAGGTAATATTTTCTTCCCCTCTTCACCAGGAGCCCGGCGTCCCTGAACCTGTTGAGGTGGTATATCACAGTGCTCCTTGCGAGCTTGGACTCGAGGTCCAGCTCCGAGCTCGAAAGCCCCTTCCCGTCCCTTGCGGCCGCCACGAACGTCTTGAGGATCTGCTCCTCGACCGGGTTCTCGGCTTCCGGATTGGAAAGCCCAAAAACGTTGCAGAACCACCTGATTATGCCCTCTGCGTCATTCAGGTCAGGCTTCTCGATGAACCTGATTGCTATCTGTTCCATGGCAGTATTATGAAACGAAACCTATAAATAACTATCTATTAAAACAGGTATTTATTGACATATCAATTAATAATTGACATACTACCTATCCAGGGCGTGGATGGCAATCTCCTGTATGAGGTCCTCCACCTTGCCGCTCGCTATCCCAAGGCGCCTTACGCGCGCCTCTTTCTCCCTCTTTCCAGGGTCGAATTCGGCAGGCTTGACGAGATGCCCCGATACCTTCGAGTAGGCCTTCGCGCTGTCCGAGAAGACGATGAACGGCCTGCCAGGCTTCGCGCCCGCCCTCTTTATCGCGTCGCCTATCTGGGAGGTCATCGCGGCGCAGAGCAGCATCTCCATCGAGAGGCTCTTCGTCCTGGACTCCCCCCGCTCCTGGATCCTGACGGCATTGAGGTAGGAGAACTCGAGGTGCTCCCTGCAGGCTATGGCGCCCTCGTCGAAGAGCTGGATGACGCCGTCCCTGTCGGATACCCTGTCAAGTAGCTCGTTGATGCCGAGTTTGGAACTGGCAACGGCGATGAAATGCTTTTCAGCGGCCACAGGAAAGATTACAATCGAATGTATAAATAGTCAGGCGGTTCGACAGGCACACAAGTAATAAATAGGAAATTAGCGATATATCCTTGTCCTGCCCTGCAGGTGCTATTTTGGACAAGTCCAGCAAGATCGACCGGAAGATGATGGAGCACATCTGCCTACTTGCCAAGCTCAACCTGACGGACGCCGAGAAGGACAGCTACGCGAAGGAGCTGTCGGAAGTGCTCGATGCCTTCAGGGTGCTCGACGGCATAGACGTGAAGGACGAACCGGCCTTCCACCCCATAGAAATAAGGGATAGGCTAAGGGAGGACGAGGTCAAGCCGACGAAATGGGATCCGCTCGGCAACGTCAAGGCGACGGAGAACAGGTACATCAGGGGCCCGAAGATCATCTAGTGTTTCAATGCAAGCGACGAGCGTAAGGGAGTACATCGAGTCCGTGAAGAGCGGCGAGACGAAGGTAGACGAGTTCATTGCCGAGGTGATGGAGAAGTGCGGAAAGATACAGTCCAAGTACAGTCCCTTCATAACATTGGCCAAGAAGCCCGGGGCCAAGAAGCCGAAGGGCGCGCTTGCCGGCCTTCCAATCTCTGTCAAGGACAGCATCTGCACCATGGGCATCCAGACAACCGCCGGGTCTAGGATACTGGAGGGCTACATTCCCCCGTTCGATGCGACCTGCGTCGTCAGTGCCAAGCGGGAAGGGGGCATCATAATCGGGAAGACCGCGCTCGACGAGTTCGGATTCGGCACCTTCTCGACGAACTGCGCCTACGGGATTCCCAAGAATCCACACGACCCAGAGCGCGCCTGCGGAGGGAGCAGCGGCGGGGCCGGCTGCATAACAGCGGCTGCGGATTTCCCCCACATCGCGATAGCCCAGTCGACGGGAGGCAGCATAACCGCCCCAGCGGCTTTCACTGGGACAGTCGGACTGACCCCCACCTACGGGAGGGTGTCAAGGTACGGCCTCATCGACTACGCCAACAGCATGGACAAGATAGGCGTCATAGCAAAGGAGGTCTATGATTCCGCCCTCATGCTTTCGGTCATGTCGGGCTATGACCCCCTCGACTCGACCAGCAGCGAGACGAAGGCTGAGGATTTCACTTCATATGTGGGGAAGGAGATAAAGGGGATGAAGCTCGGGATACCGAAGGAGTACGTATCCGACACGACGGACAAGAAAGTGATAGCGGGCTTCATGAAGGGCGTGGAGAAGCTGGAATCCATGGGCGCAACGGTTCAGGAGACATCGCTCCCGCTCACCAAGTACGCCCTCCCCTCCTACTACCTAATCGCGATAGCGGAGGCGTCGACCAACCTCGCCAAGTACTGCGGGCTCAGGTACGGGATGCAGACTGAGATAGAGGGCGATTTCGATACCTACTTCTCGAAGATAAGGACGGCCGGCTTCGGCAACGAGGCGAAGAGGCGCGTGCTCCTCGGGACCTATGCGAGGATGGCCGGCTACAGGGACGCCTACTACCTCAAGGCGCTCCGCGTCAGGGCAAAGATAATCAAGGAGTTCAAGACCGAGTTCTCTAGGTTCGACGCCCTGGTGGCCCCATCGATGCCCCTGCTGCCGCCTAAGTTCTCCGAGATAGCGAAGCTGACGCCCATCCAGACCTATAACATGGACCTACTCACCATCGCTTCCAACATGGCCGGCATGCCCAGCCTGTCGGTGCCGGTCGGCAAGGCGGATGGCCTGCCGATAGGGCTGCAGATAATGGGCGACCACTTCACTGAGGGAAGGCTGCTGCAGATAGGGGCGAAGCTCGAGGCGACATGATGGAGCCCAGCGTGATGATAGGCATCGAGGCGCACGTCCAGCTCAACACCAAGAGCAAGATGTTCTGCTCGGACAGGAGCGAGCACGGCGACGCCGAGCCCAACGCCAACACCTGCCCCATATGCCTGGGATATCCCGGCTCGAAGCCCAAGGTAAACCGGAAGGCCCTGGAGCACGGGGTGATGATAGGGCTGGCCATGAACAGCACGATAAACGAAAAGGTCTTCTTCTCCAGGAAGGCCTACTTCTACCCAGACCTGGCGAAGAACTACCAGATAACCCAGTACGAGGTTCCGGTGGCCAGCGGGGGCCACATGAACCTGGGAGAGACCAAGATACGTATACGGAGGGTCCACCTAGAGGAGGACCCGGCCAAGCTGGTCTACGCGAACGGCGACATAACGAGCGCCACCGGCGTCCTCATGGACTACAACCGCGCGGGGGTGCCGCTCGCCGAGATAGTGACGGAGCCGGACTTCAGGAGCCCGAAGCAGGTGCGGCAGTTCATGGAGAGGCTGTCATCCATACTCGAGTACCTCGGCGTATACGACCCCAAGAGGGAGATGTCGCTCAGGATAGACGCCAACATATCCATCAACGGGGGCGAGAGGGTAGAGATAAAGAACATAACGGGCTTCGAGAACGCCGAGAGGGCGCTCAGCTACGAGGTGGTGAGGCAGAGCGGCATAGCGAGGGCGAACGGCACTGTCGAGAGGGAGACCAGGCACTTCGACGCCGACCTCAAGACCACCAAGGCGCTCAGGAAGAAGGAGTACGAGGAGGACTACGGCTACATCTTCGACCCCGACCTGCCCATGATAGCCCTGGACAGGAAGCTCGTAAGCTCGCTGAGGGCGAGCATGCCGGAGCTTCCGGAGCAGAGGATAGCCAGGATGATCAGGGACTACGGGATAACGGAGCACTATGCTGGCGTCATCGTCTACACCGGCAAGCCCATGGCCGACTTCTACGAGGAGTGCGTGAAGCTGGAGGCCAGGCCGGAGCAGGTCGCCAGCTGGATAGTCAACTACCTCCTGAAGAGCCTCAACTGGAGGTCGGAGCGCATAGAGGATTCTAAGGTGAAGCCCGAGACGTTCGTGGAGCTAATAAGGATGATGGGCAGGGGGGAGGTCACGGAGAGGTACGCCAAGGAGCTGATAAAGAAGTACGTTGACACCGGGACGTCGCCCAAGGCGCTCGCGGCCAAGGAGCGCATGCAGCTGGGCGAATCAGATATAGTTAAAATAGTGAGGGACATAATAGTTAAGAACGGAAAGGCGGTTGCGGAGTTCAAGTCAGGCAAGGGAGAGGCGCTACAGTTCCTCATAGGTCTCGTGCTGAAGGAGACGAAGAGGCAGGCCGACCCGAAGACTATAAAAGGGATCATAGAAAAGGAGATACACTGATTGGCATGCCTCGATAGCTCAGCAGGTAGAGCGATCGGCTGTTAACCGATAGGTCGCAGGTTCGAGTCCTGCTCGGGGCGCCATTTATCACTTACCCATAAAGAGGAGCACCACTAACCCCGCTAAAACCGCGAGGGTTATCACTCCATAGGCTGCCAATCTGCTCATTGAACCCAACCCGAAGTAATAACTTCCCTAGTTTATAAATGCCGTTCGGGATATTTCGGTTTTCAATTCAGCTTCCAGACATAGAAGTTCAGGGCGGTGGCGATGGAAACCCAGATTATGTAAGGCACCAGGATGAGCGCCGCCTTCCTGGAAATCTTCCAGAACAGCACGATGGTGATCGCCAGGGTCACCCAGAGCGCCAGTATGTCCAGGAGCCCGTTCCTTATGGACTTTATGCCGAAGAACTCCAGGGACCAGTAGAGGTTGAACGAGAGCTGCCAGCAGAACGCCGCCTTGGCGAACGGGACGAGCCTCCCCTTCTTGCTCTCCCAGACCCAATAAGCCGCTATCCCCATCAGAGCGTATAGGATGATCCAGACGGGCCCGAAGACCCAGCCCGGCGGGGTGAACCAGGGCTTGTTGAGCGCCGCATACCATGTCGGTATCGCGGGGATGGCGAACACGGAGCCCAGCACGCCTGCAAGCTCGCAGACCACCACGAAGAGGGCAGCCCTCATTAACTTGCCGGACTTCATGCCAGAATACACCAAGCGAAAGAATATAAACCAGGAAGTGGCCTATGCCGTCTCGATCCTTGCCCATAAGTCAGACGAAGAGCCTCCCGCCCTCCCCGTCCGCCATCACCACCCTAACAGTATCCTTGAACCACACGGAGAAGTTCTCCGGCCTCGCCACCAGGTCCTGCACGACCTCCCGCGCCGGAAGCCTGACTACCCTGGCCACCTCCTCCCTGTTCGGCCTGATCGGCCCGTCATATACCAGGAATGCCGAGAAGCAGAACTCGTTCTCGCAGGAGCCGTCTCCGTAATCGTGGTAGTAGGGAAAACCCCTGAGCATCCGTATGTCGAGCTTCCCCGAGATCCCGTACTCGTTCCTGAGGTCACGCCCCGCCGCCTCCATGGGCGTCTCCCCCGCCAGCACGTGCGTTGTCGGGGCGTCGAGGACCCCTCCCCCCACCTTCGCCATCGGCCTTTCGTGGAGGATGAGCTCGCCCTTCGAGTTAAAGACCAGTACCTGGATCGCGAGGTGCTTCACCCCGGGCGTGCTGTGGGCCGTCTTCCGGTCAACGATGCGCCCGGTCTCCCTGCCGTCCATGTCGACGCATATGAGCCTCTGCGTCGGGTTGTCCTGGAGCCCTGCGCCCATCGTACCACTGCCTAATCATGCCTGGCAAGGTCTAAAAGCGTTGGGAGCTCCAAACGCTTAAATATTTGGAAAATCAGAGTAAGTGACGATACAATGCCAGCCCGGGGAGGATCTAAGGAAAGACAGGCGGAGGAAACAAGGACAAAGGTTGCCATAGTCACCGGAGGCAGCAACGGGATAGGGCTTCAATTATGCAAACTGCTCAGGGACGATTATATCACCTGTTCGTTAGATAAGAACTACCCCTTCATCTTCAGGGACGGCATAAAACACATAGATTGCGACATTACCTCTACATCTGATATACGGAGGGCTCTTGAAATAATAGGCAAACCTATAGATCTTCTGGTAAATAATGCGGCCCTATTGAGGCGAGGCGACATACTCAACATTCCCGCTAACCTGTTTCACGAGATTGTCAAGACCAACATCTTTGGAAACTGGCTGGCATTGCACGAGATACACAAACGGTTCGCGCCAAACGCTATGATTTTACAGATGTCCTCGGAGCGGGCAATATACCCGCGCAGCGACGTCGGGATCTACGGCCTCACCAAGCTCTTCCTGATGGAAATGGCATTCCAGGTAAAGCAAAGCAACCCCGAAATAAGAGTAAAGGTTGCACTCCCCGGGCCTGTTGATACCGCAATGCTGAGAAACGTAGGCGTGGAAAGGTGCAAGGCCCTAGAAGACGTGACAATATCACCGAAGAGGATGGCGGATTTCCTTATGCGGCTCCTGCGCTCCGACTACGATATGCTTAGATTTGACGACCCACGGGAGACGGCTTCGGGAAAGACAGGGAAGTACATACTCGAGGACTTTGAAGGCAATAAACCCCCCATCATACTAAATTAAAGCTGATACCATGCCAACCGCAAGAAAAGACACTGGTCCCGCCGTAAGACTGGAACGGACCCTAGCGACCTCCAAACTAGAACTGCTGCTCAGGCGGAGCAAAGACGAGAAAGCGCGGAAATTTGCAAGTGAACAACTTGGGATCAAAGATCCCAATAACGGCAAAGGCAAGAAAGGATCCCAGGCTCCTATGCGAAGGCGCAGTAGCTAAGCGAGAGATGCTTATTTATCTACGAATACGCTGACATAGCTAGACATGACGCAAAATCAGAATTTTGCCCCCGAACCCCTCGAAGGCACCGTCGTGCTTGCAAAAACTGCGGGGTTTCTGTGGACAACGCGGTCTCCCCTGATTATCACTCTTATGCCAGCCACCGGTATGTTGGTCATCCCTACCCTTATTATCATGAGGTGGGGGTGGAATTCGTTCAATGTGCCCTCGCAGTTATGCAAAGACCCATTTAGGACGTGATCAACAACAACTTTCTGCCCTATAACTCTCCTGATCCTGTTGGTAGGATTCAATTCGGCGTACGTCACATTATCACTGGTCTAATCTCACTTTTATCAAATATATACGGTTAACTGGCTCACGCTGGGTCTGAAATTAAAATTAAATTCGGAGAAGAGGTTATCGTACAATTAGTCTTTAGTAACGGTATGTTCACAGCTCGCTTGCGCTCGCTGCTTACGCACCCGTCCTATCAAAGCCGTCTATTGCGGCCGACCTAGTGTCTAGTTTCGGGTCTGGCTTCGTCCTTAGATGCTTTCAGGGCTTATCCTTTTGGCGCGTGGCTACCCGGCAGTGCAATCACAACCGGTAGACTAGAGGCGCCGATCCCCCGTTCCTCTCGTATTGAGGGGAGCTTACCCTCTGACACTGACACTCCCAGTAGATACTACCGTCCTGCCTCGCGGCGGACTGAACTCAGCTCGTGTAGGATTTTAATGGACGAGCAGTCCAACCCTTGGCTGCTTGTGCACAGCCAGGATATCCTAAGCCCATATCGATGTATCAAACCGCCAGGTCGCTGTGGACGCTCACTGGCGACGAATCGGTTACCTCCAGAGTAACTTTTTTGACAGCTTGGACCCCCATTAAAAGAGGTACCAAAGTTCGCTAAGCCCCCGTTTCCGGTCTGCGTTCCACGCTTTTAAGAACACAGTCAGCCCTGCATTTACCTTTACGCTTACCGGTGGATTTCCAATCCACCTAAGCAGAGCATTGGTCACTCTCGTTTCTTTATCGAGAGCAACCGTCCAGTCCAACTACCCACCTGCTGCTGTCCTCTCACGAGTTAGCTGCAAGGCAGACTAGGAGTGGTGTTACATTGACGCTCCCCGTGCGCCTGAGCACACGGATCGACGCTCCCACTTACGCTATGCATAGTCTGCATTGCAACAACAACAGGCTGTAGTCAAGATTCATGGAGACTTCGTTTCCCACTGAGAGATCGCGGCATATTCACCGCGCAGTAAGTTCACCGGATCCAATCTTGGGACAGTGGGACAGTCATTACGCCCTTCATGCAAGTCACCTATTAAGTGACGAGGTATTACGCTACCTCAAGAGAGTCAGAGTTACTCCCGCTCTTTGCCAGCGCTTACTCCCCTTGAAAAGGGCCTTCACGTACTGGCGGTGAGCAGGCGTCACCCACTGTACTTAGCGTTTCCGCTTTGCGGTGAGTTGTGTTTTTGATAAACAGTTGCTGTCCCCTAGTCAATGATATCTGCATATCCTATACGCAGACATGGCTTCTCGAAAACTTACGCCACTATTTTGCCGATTTCCCTAAGATTGGTTATTCCGTCACACCTTGGCCTTTTCAGCCAGCAGCACCTCTAATGGTTCTAGGTACGGTTTGGAATGATCGTTGCGGATTCCCTTTTCACTGGGTCAGGAATTCAGTCTATTAGTTCATTTAGCTGCTTCTCCTCATAACGAGACTCCACAGCCCTTTGCACTTTCTTTCAGACCTATCCCCAACCGTCAGAAATCCACCTTGTGTCGCCACGCCTACATCCCAAGTGCTGGAATATTAACCAGCTTCCCTTTTGTGCAATTGTGATTAGCATTGCACTTAGGATCGACTAACTCTCCGCTGACGAGCGTCGCGAAGAAAACCTTGTGCTTCCGGTGTATGGGATTCTCACCCATATATGATGTTACTGATACCAGGATTTTCCCTATAGCACGGTCCATACGTCCTCTCGGACGGACTTCTTGCCGTGCCACATGCCCTCTTACCCGTGCTTATCGCACGATATGGTCTCGGTACCAAGTTTAGCCCCGTATATCTTCAGCCGAATGCGCCTCTACCGGTACGCTATTACGCGTTTTTTAAAGGATGGCTGCTTCTGAGCCTACCTCCCGGCTGTCTATGACGCACTCAGCCTTCAAGACACTCAACTTGGATTTTGGGACCTTAACCATATTCACTATCTTTGCAGTCTCGCGGGGCTGGCTTACCCAACCTCGCCGACTCCCGGGGTCTACGCAGCATATGCATTCGGAGTTTGACAAATCAGTGGAGCCTTTCGACTCCGCCCTGATTGATCGGTAGCTCTACCTCATATGCAAACTCGCCCGGAGCTATCCTAAAGATACTTCAGAGGGGACCCGCTATTGCCGTGTTCGAAAGGTATATCGCCGCTACCCGTAATTCACCCAACAGGACATGCCATGACAGGTTGCGGGCCTCCACCAGGCTTTAGCCTAGCTTCGCCCTAATCACGCGTAGTTCACAACGGCTTCGGGTCGTAGAAAAGTGACTTTGGCATTTTCATACCATGCGCCTCACATGTTGCGCGCTCTCGCTTTCGCTGCGCCTGCTTGCGCAGGCTCGCCACTCAAATACACTCCCTGGCTCTTGCTTCAAGAAGAATGGTAAAACGCTGTTACTCACGCATCGCATAAATCTTACGATTTTCAGCTTCTGCATGGATCATCACTTTAACGCCTTACCTTCGTGTAGCCACCTAGTTTCAGATCTTTTCAATCCCATACGTATGGGTTCTTTTCAGCTTTCGCTCGCGCTACTTGTCCACTATCGGTCTATAGTCAATATTTAGGGTTGGGGTTTAATGCCCCCGTCTTCGCTCTGGATAATCAACCAGAGCTACTCTTCTACGGCAACTCCCTCTCACTTAATCTACGAGGCTGTCACTCTCTATGGCCGTTCTTTCCAGAACGTTCAACTCGTGATCGGGATGATAAACCGTCCCACATCTCTATCCCCCTTGCGGAGGAAGATTCAGATTGCCCTGTGTCGCTTTTAATCGCTTTACTCACGACATCGCTTTCGCTTTCTTTTCCTGCGGCTACTAAGATTTTTCAGTTCGCCGCGTGTGCGTGCCCTTCGGCACATTAGGTGATCCCCGGTTCAATACCTGACTTGCGGCTCCCCGGGGCTTATCGCAGCTTGCCACGACCTTCACAGCTACTATAGCCTAGCCATCCTCTAGGTGGCATGAATATGTACTTCATAACCTCTTCTCCTCAAATCCATCGCGCAAACACGCGATTTCACGGTATGACGGCGACTTAGAGCGATTGCTCTCATCCTTGCATTTTCACAAAGCGGTGTTGTTTAAAACTAGCTCTCAAACACAGTCAGCCTATACAGTCTGATCCGTCATTTCAGCACCGACTATCTGTTAGGAGAAGAAGGTATAAATAGGTTGCTACGCGGTTTGGAGAGGGAAATGCAACCGATTAGTTGCTATTCAGACCCCAAGCTGCTGTATCGAACATTATTCCGCTGCTCCCCTTCCGTCTTAGGCCTTCGTAGGTTGGCCCGCCCTCTGACGAGGCCTGGTCGATAACCCAGATATTCCTGATCCCGCTACTGTTTTTATGGTCCAGTTTTGCAAATACATTTTTGGGATTAAAATCCGGATTAGGATACTCGAGTCCCGCCCTCTCAAACCGGCGTATTACCTTTTCCTTCTGGTGATATACCAGAAGATTTCCGAACCTTACTATGTTATTGTAAACTTTCTGCTTAAGCTCCCTGTCTAGAAGATCGGCCCTAACCGTATCGGGATAGTTCAAACTCCTCATTACGCTAAACGGATATTTCAACGTTATGACTTCCGGTATCCTTATCAAAGGTTCCGCTGGGTTTCCTTCGACGCTAGGCAGTCTCCCGCATCTAAACCAAAAATCGCTCAAAATATGAAAACTGTGCATGGCTCTCGCCTGTTTCAACTGGTCGGTTCGCGAATGCCAGTAAAATCTTTTTATCACAACCCTAGGCCACACTATCCCGCTAAATGACCTAAATACAGTACCCTGATCAAAAACAAGTTCACGTGCCTCCGCCTCTCTCCCCCCTCCCAATCTGGGCAATTTCAAGAAATAGTCCATCGTAAAAACATCAGGGATGAGCCTCTCCAACCCCATTCGGCTGTACTCCCATCGCTCCTGACGCGCCTGCCAATCCATCACGGTAAACATCGGCAAGCCTTTCCTTATCCATATTTCAGGCGCCGCCACGCGCAACAAGGCCAATCTATCAATCGTGTCTGTTCTGTCTTCTAGGGTGTTCCCCTTCGCCTGTGGCCTTTGCACATCATTATTTGGAACCAGAACCATCTGCCATCGCCTTTTCTTGCCCGTCCAGTACCTGCTGTAGCGCGGCCAGCAGCCTTTGCATCTGCCTCTTGCGCTTTATCACGGTCCCGAAGTCGACGTCCATCTCGAGCTTCTTGTTTACGTGGACTATGTTGTTCCTGAACGAGCTTATGGCCTTCAGGTCCTCCTTAAATTTCGCTCGGGTTTTGTACTCCTTCTGGTAGGGAAACAGGTCGTTGTTGCCGAGCAGGTTCTGTATCAGGTTGTTCAGATTGGTCTCGTTCAGGCCCTTTATCGGCATCCCAGCCCATTCCTGCGTGCGGTAAAGCCTCGCCTCGATCTCCGTAAGGAAGACAAAAAATAATATCCTAAGATGTCTCTTCAGCAAGAAATTCTTTTTGACGATCCTCCCATTAGAAAGCCTCAGACAGTCCTGCTTTTCGAACAGATCAACAGCATCAAATATCGGGAGCGAGCGCCTTACCCTATAACCCGTGGGCCTGCCCTCCAAGGGATTCTTCGCGACGAGGGAGACCGGCAGCTGCCTTGATATGCTGCCGAAGAACCCTCTCCACTCCTCCTCCCGCATTTTACCCCAAAATCTATCGATTCCCGAAATATATATACCCACCCAAACAGGAGCAGAAGCCTTAAAAGCCTATCAAATCAAAGCTTACGTTGGTTTGATGGATCAGAAAAGGAGGCGCTTCCAGGAGGAGCTGAAGAGGATAAGGCAGCTCAGCGCGATAAACAAGGTGCTCAAGAAGGGGGACGTCGAGAACGCATTCCTCAACAACACCGACAAGGAGACTGAGATATCCAAGGACACCGCTGTCGAGCGGATGCTGGAGGAGCTCCAGGACGACAAGGGCGAGAGGAAGGACCTGGAGCTGCTGGACAACCTGGTTACCGAGGAGACCGGCGCCCGCAGGACGGCCAGGCATGCTGCAACGAGGAGACCCATGCCGAGGAGGGCCATGCCCGCAAGGCGGAAGGCAGTAAAGGCCCAGAAGGCCAGGAAATCCGCAAGGGGAAAGCGATAATATTAAAGGGCTGAAAGTGAGTTACTTATCCTACAAGGGCTCTTGGCTCAGTAGTAGAGCGTCCGCTTTGCAAGCGGAAGGTCGCGGGTGCGATTCCCGCAGAGTCCAATCTTGTATTTATGACGACATGGATAGTTTTACAAAGCGGAGAGTTTTGAAGGTTCCCGCAAGAGGGATGGTTAGTCAATATCTGCGAATTTTCTGATCCTTCTAAGGTCAACCTTGATATTTGCCCTTCTCCGTTTGTTTTCCCTCAGAACCTTCCTCTGGCTGCTGCAAATACGACATCCACCCTTGCTGCTCTTCTTTCCGCGCCCCATTTAATCCTATACACTGTAATGATCTGCATATTTTTATGCGTTTTGCCATTGTAATGTAATACAAATATGTAAACATAAATGTTTATATAATTATGCTACGTTAATATCAGCATGGAGAGTGAAGTAATAAGCATTAGGGTGAAGAGAGGGACATCAACCAGACTAAGAAAACTAGGTATAAACAGCTCAAGCAAGGCCAGACTGTATCTGGAGAAGCTTGCCTGGAAAGCAGAGGCAAGAAAAACAATAGATGAGTTAGAGGAGCTTGTAAAAAGGACTTCAATACCATCTAAGGCTGGGTTCGCCATTGCGTCCATAAGGGAGGATAGAGATGCGGCTCATTGATTCTTCTTCGATAGTGAAATTCTTTGCTGAGGAGCCCGGTTGGGAAGGTGTAAGGCCGTATTTGTATACGCCAGTAAGCATAGAACTCTCGATGAAAGAATTAGGCAGCGGGCTTTTGAAGAAGGTACGCAAAAATGAACTTGAAGAGGCTACAGCCATTGGGATATTGTCAAGATGTCCTTCTATCTTCAGATTCGTTGAGCAGAAGAGGCATTTGCCAAAAGCATTTCAAATCGCAAAGACTTATGATACTTCCATATACGATTCGCTCTTTATAGCGGCCGCACTGCATGGCGGGCATGAATTAGTCACATCTGATCACAATCAGGCTAAAATCGCAAGAAACCTGAGAGTTAAGACAATAGAGTGCTAGTACACGACTTTATTTTAACACTCAGTTGTTATCGAAATGCCGACATAGGTTAAATAGGATAGCCAATATCCAATGATATCGACTGATATCGCTTTGGAACGATAACCAGAATACCTTAAGACCGCAGAGTCCATATTTTATTAAAACGTAACATTTAAATAATTATATATTGTAAATTTATCTGATTATATGTCGGAGACAATGACTGTAAACGTCAATGAAGAGGTAGCCAGCACGTTTAGGAAGCAGGCAAGCATGAGATACGGCAAAAGGAAGGGCTATCTCGGAAAGGCGGTTACGGAGGCAATGGCAGAATGGTCTAAAAAGAGCAGCGAAAGCTTAGAGAATCAGTTTGCAGAACTCCTTGAAAAGGGGATAAAGATGAAAAAATGGAAATTTAATAGGGATGAGCTTCATGAACGATGAAATCTTTTTTGATACCAACATTATATGCTACGCATTCGACCTTAATGAGCCTGCAAAGAAGGAAGTTTGTGAAAAACTTATAAAGAAAGTCATGAGTGGAGAAACCGTAGGTGTGGTATCAAACCAGGTTTTGGGAGAGGTTTTCAATTTAACTACAGGAAAATTGGGGATTAGTCCAGATAAGGCAAGAATTATAATTGATACAATCGTTGAATCAGAGAAATGGAAAAAGATAAATTATACCGGGGAGACTATTAGTAAAGCAGCTCAAAATTTTGAGCTGATGGAAACGCATTTTTGGGATTTGGTTATATCAGAGACTATGAAAGAGAATGGTATTGAAGCAATATTTACGGAAAACGAGAAGGACTTTAAGAATGCGGAGGTAATAGTGAAAAATCCTTTCAAATGATATCAGTAGATATCGCTTTGGAATGACAAGCAGAATACCCTAAGGTCGCAGAGTCCATACCTTTTTCATCTCTTCCTCCACGTGCGGAGATTGAGCCACCCATGCCTCTTCTGGTGCATCGACACCGCGCTGCGGCCTGCATTGCATCTTATGGCAAGCTCTACTGCCATAAGCCCCCGCTCCTCGGCGTCTCTGATGGCTTCGGGTGTCAATTTCAGTTTGGGCGGGTTCAAACCCGCCCTCTTGAACCCGCGATACAGCGTCATTACCGAAACACCCAAACCAGCAGCAGCCCTATCCAAGTCTGGCTTAGCGTGCACTCCCATTACCTGCCTATCAGTCAATTTCTGGGAGCTCCTCTCCTGCCCTTTTCGGGTTTCCTTCCAGATCTGGCAGTAAGAGTATCAGCTACACTCCCTTCTTGCCTTCCAGGGACGGTCACAGTCATCGTAGCGCTGCCGGACATCTTATCAAGAGGAATGAGAATAAGGAAATATATACCTCTTTCCTATGCAAAAAAACCCATCTGCGCTTCCGAAACCGACACTGCCGGTAACGAGGGCAGCTGCCCTCCCTTTTTAAACTTGACTATCCGAAAGGGGTATGTTGTGGCAGCGCGTCCGACCAGTCGCACCATGGCGTTTGGGAAAAATTCACGAGGGATACGATGGATATGTATAGCAGCAAGCTTCACTTTGGCACCGAGCACAAGGAGTTCGTCAGGGACGTTACAAACGTGCTGATCAGCTATACGCCCGTTTCGGGGATATTCGACACCATAAAGTTTGGCAAGAAATGGCTGCACAAAAAAAGGATGGCCCACCGCGTCGCCAGGTACATACAAAGAACAGACAGGAAGAACTTCATAAAGGCGCGCAGCAGGAGGATAAAAGCCTCCTATGAAAGGTGGGGCAGGAGATACAATACTCATTCGGACCTCCCCCCACAGCTCATCGCGAGAATGAGGGAGCTCAACTAGTCCCGCCGGCTCCTCAGTTCACCTACAAGATAAAATGATCCGGTGACGCACACTATCCCATCCCTCCCTGCCTCCTCCAGGGCTTTCCTGTAGGCTTCCTTCGAGTCCACTATGACCTCTGAGTCGATGTCGGTGAAGCACTTCAGCTCCCCCGGGTCGTAGGACATCCTCTTCCCGAAATCGGTCGTCGACTCGAAAGAGGTGAAATAGAATTTCGCGGCGAGCCCGGAGAGCGCCTCTATCATCTCCCTGACGTTCTTGTCGCGCTTGGCCCCGAACACGAAGAATACCTTCCTCCTCGGGTAGCAATCGCCGATGGTCCTTACGACGGCATCTATCTTCATCGGGTTGTGGGCCCCGTCCATTATCACGGTCGGGCCCTGCCTCACGATCTCGAACCTCCCTGGCACGCTTATGCCGGAGAGGGCCCTCCTGAAGTGCCTCTCCCCTACCTTGAACCCCCGGCCGTTCAGCCTGAGCGACGTGCTGACCGCAAGGGTGGCATTGGAAACCTGGTGGGCTCCGAGCATCGAGAGCTCGACATCGCTGTACCTCTCGCCCCCTATCCTCAGGTCGAACATGCTGCCCCCCTTCCGCATCTTGACCCTGTCATACCCCATCTCCTTCCCGAGAAGGTCGAGCCTGCACCCAAGGTTCTCCGCCTTCTCCCTCACGACGTCCACCACCCCCGGTTGGGTCACCCCGCTCACGATGTCGACGCCCTTCTTGAATATCTCCACCTTCTCGTGCGCAATCTCCTCAACGGTGTCGCCCAGGAATTCCATGTGGTCGAGCCCGACGTTGGTGAGCACGACGACCTCGGGCGTTATGACGTTGGTGCCGTCAAGCCTGCCCCCCATCCCCACCTCGATTACGGCAGCGTCAACCTTCTCCCTCCTGAAGCTCTCGAAGGCGATCGCGAGCAGGGCCTCGAAGTAACTGGGCCGCCCGTGCTTCGAGCTTTCGACCTTCTCCACGCAGTTCTTCACCGCGGCCACCAGGTCGACGAACTCCCTCTCCTTCGGGAGCCTGCCGTTCACCTGCATCCTCTCCCTTATGTCCTGCAGGTGCGGGGTGACATGGAGGCCGGTCCTGTAGCCAGCGGCCTCCAGGATTTTGGATACCATCGTAGCCACGGACCCTTTGCCCGCCGTGCCGCCCACATGGACGGTCGGGTAGGAGTCCTGGGGGTTGCCCATCTCCTCCAGCAGGGCCCTCATCCTTCCGAGGCCCAGCTTCTCGTAGTCCTCCTTCCTTTCAGGAATGAGGGATTCTAGGTACGCCCTTGCCGTTTCAAAATTCCCCAGGTCCATCCAATCAGGATTCGATTAGTATGTCGCCGAACGAGCGGGCGAATTTAGCCTTGGCGACCGCAACAGCCCTCTTCCCCGAGGGGGTAAGCGCGTAGACGACCTTCTTTCCGTCCTCCTTCCCCCTTATGAAGCTCTTGGCCCTGAGCTCGTGCAGGGCAGGATATATCGTGCCGGCCTTCGGCTTCCCCCCCCTCCTCCTACCCAGCTCCTCCGCGAGATCCTCCCCGCACATCTCCTGCCTCGAGAGGAGCCAAAGTATCTGGAAGGACAGGAATCCGCGCATGTCACAGCAGCTTTCGGCAACCATTTTAACCAACTACATATATGATATCCTATATGTTTATATACCTTATGCGCCACAATATAGCATATCCTATATGAAAATATGGGAAGGTGGAAAAATGTACGAAAACGAGTGCGGGTGCACGGGATTTGGGAACGAGATGAGGAGATTCCTCACGAAGGAAGAGAAGGTAGAGATCCTGAAGGGATACAGGGAAGAGCTGCAGAAGGAGGTCAAAGCGGTGGAGGAAAGGATAAAGGACCTTGGGAAGAACAATTAGTTCTTCCCCTCCCTACTATGACGACTTAAGTGATGATATGGAAATCAAATATGGAAGCCCGGAGGCCAAGTCATTCATAACCAACCTGAGCCTGGTGACCAGCAGGGGCAAGTGGGGCGACAACGTGATGACGGCAGAATGGGTCCATCAGATATCCTACGACCCTGGCCTCATAATGGTGAACCTCCACGAGGTCGACGCGACGGCCGACAACATAGCCGAGACGAAGGTGTTCGGGATAAGCATCGCAGCGCAGGACCAGGGAGACATGATATCCGTCGCGGGAGGCAGCACAGGGAAGGAGGTAGACAAGATTGCGGTGCTAAGGGAGCTGGGGTTCGAGTTCTACAATGGGGAGATGACAGGGCTGCAGATGGTGAAGGGAGCGGCGCTCAACCTTGAATGCAGGGTGGTGAAGCAGGAGAAGGTGGGCGACCACATAATGTTCATAGGCGAGGTTGCAGAGGCCACAGTAAACGCCGGAAAGGAACCCCTGGCATTCAGGGCCGCAACAGGGCTGTACAAGCTGGAGGAGCGCCTCGCCCACGACAAGAGCGAGGAGAAGGAGAAGAGGATTGACGAACTGCTCAAGAAACACAGGAAGGGAGCCTAATCAATTCCCCAAGCATCACCGCAGCAGGGCAAGCCAACCTATTTATATTTCATCCGCAGTTCAAGATGGGGGTCAGATGCAATGGCTTATCACAATGTCCTCTTTGACTGGGACGGCGTCTTTGTGCAAACGCCGGGCATATGGATGGAATCCATTGCGACCGCGGCCCTGGAATACGGGATGAATCTAACCGACAGCCAGGTAAGGATGCAGGCCGTTGATTTTGCGCAAGCGCTCCGGCACGGCCTGCCAGAGAAGTTCTACAAATCCTATAGCAAAAGAGTAAGAGAACTGGCAATGCCAAAAGTCGTGCAAGCACCCCTATACGATGGCGTTTCCGAGATGCTCACAGAATTGAAGTTAAATGGAATGAAGCTTGCCATCCTTAGCTCCAACTGGGACGCGGTTGAACAAGTCGAAAGGAAAGGCGTGACCCATTTCTTCGAGTTCATACTTTCAGGGAGAGACGTGACAAAGAGCAAACCTGATCCTGAAGGCGTCCTCAAAGCGCTGGTCATGTTGAGGGCGGACAAAGGAAACACTGCGTTTGTAGGTGATGCGTGGACGGACCTCAGAGCAGCAGCCAATGCAGAGGTCCCTTCAATACTATACTATCCTCCGGGGCACTCCAAGTTCCACGACCTTGAAGAGTTAATGCGCAATAACCCCACCCACACCGTGCGGAGCCACTCGGAACTAAAAACGCTGCTCACCAGATCAAGGAACTGAAGATGGGCCAGCGGTTCAGCAGGCTCTGAGTCCGATTCCCCTACCTGACTTACGTACTGCAGCTATTAAACGTTCAGGCTAATAATCGCACCCGCACGGTTTTCAAATATCCGATTATCGATAAGACCATAAATAGGAAGGTATTTATATTTTCTTATATCTAATTATAAACGGTTATAACATGGAAATGACAACAATCCAAATAACAAAAGAAGACGAGGAGAGGCTAAGAGAGCTTAAGATCCATCCTTCTCAACCAATAAGAGAAGTCATTGAGACAATCCTAGATAAGGAAGAAAGAGAAGAACTGATAGATACAATAATTGAAAAACATACAGAATTATGTACTAAACTGTCTGATTCTTACCGGACCAAGAAGTGAAATAATGCGGTATCTAAGTGTCGATGACATTAAGGGGATAAATCAGAGAGTTTTGGATAAATATGAAAAATATCCATCAAAATTTCAGCTTCCAGGAAACGAAAAGGAACTAGATAGTGTAGTTGCTGAAGCCAAGACTTACAAAGAACCGGCATCTATTGCTGCAACTTATCTTTATAACTTAAACAGAAAGCATATTTTCAACAGTGCAAATAAGCGAACTGCATTTTTAGCTACTGATATGTTCTTCCAAAAAAATAAGATAGTGTTTGAAATCACCGACGAAGAGGCTGTTAAGCTGTCAAAGGACATCAGAAATGATAAATATACCTTTGATGAAGTAAAGAATTATCTAGCGCCAAGAATTAAAAACAAACAACATGCCTAATTCTTCACTGCTGAACCTTCAATCTGGCTTCGGAAAAAGCTTCCCCGAGGTTCAGCATGGTCTGGGTTCGATGGACTTACGATTTGGGCCCGCGGAGAATCGAACTCCGGTCTTCAGCGTGTAAGGCTGACGTCGTACCATTGGACCACGAGCCCGTGGCGGATTAATTACGTGGTAAAGCTATTTATCTACAAACCCCGCGTCGTCTATTATGTACCTTTCGACAGTTCCCTCCTTCTCCTGGTGGCTTTTCCCCACCTTGATCCTCTTTCCGAACATGGGCGCGTCGAGCACGAACGACTCTGCCTCTCCGCCCTCGAACAGCAGATTCGTCCGATATTTCTTGTGGACCTTCACCAGCTTCTCTATCATCTCGGCGTCGATCCTCCGGCCCAGGTAGCTGCTGTCGAATCCCTCCGCTGCGACCTGCGTCACAATGACGTTGTAATCCCTCGAGAGCTCCGCCAGCTCCTCCATCGGGTCTATCCTCCACAGCGGCGAGTGGCATTCTATCCCCAATCTTTTGCAGATCGCCTCTATCCTGTCCTTCTGGTAGGTGCTCGCCACCGCCCCCGTTATGAGCTCGGTAACTCCGTTCTCCACGAAGGCGTCCTCCAGGTCCTCCAACTCTTCTTCTTTCTTCCCCTGGGTGTTGGCGAATATCTGCCTTATCCCCAGCGCCTCCGCCTGGAGCTTCGTCTGCATTATGTTGGGTTTGTGGAACATGTAACTGAAGTCGTTCTCCGATATCATGGTTATGAGGAGCTCCGCCCTCTTCCCCTTGGCCGCCATCCTGTGCAGTGCCAGGGTCGAATCCTTTCCTCCGCTGAACAGGGTCGCTATCATTTGGCATCACTTGAAGGGCAGACGTGCCTGAGGATGCATCTCCCGCAGTATTTCCTCCGTGCGGTGCAGGTGTCCCTCCCCAGCGCGATGAACAGGTGGTTTATGTTGCTCCATTCCTTCCGGGGCGATATGGCCATCAGGTTCCGCTCTATCTTGACGGGGTTGCTGGACCTTGCAAAGCCGAGCCTGTTGGCCACTGTTATGCAGTGGGTGTCTATCGCTATGCCCTCCTGGATGCCGTGGGCGTTGCTGAGGACGACGTTGGCTGTCTTCCTCCCGACCCCCGGGAGCGTTACAAGCTCCCCGATGCTCCCAGGGACTTTGGAATCGAACTGGCCCACAATGATTTTGGCGGTCTTGAGGACATTTTTTCCCTTTCCCCTGTAGAGGCCGATGGTCCTGATGTATCTGTACAGCTCCCCGGTGGTCATGCCGGCGTAATCCCCCACATCAGGGTGATCCTTGAAAAGAATTGCGGTCGCCTTGTTGACCTGCGCGTCCTGCGCCTGGGCGGAAAGTATGGTCGCCACGAGGAGCTGCCACGGGCTGGAGAACCTGAGGAAGGTGTGCATGTCCCTCCTGTACCTTCTTTTCAGGAGCCCAAGGACAACCTTAAGCCTCTTCTGCCTACCGTCCATCGCTTCACTACTGATAAATAATTATGTTGTGTATCTATTTTATGGCTTCTGAAAGGCTGGCCGCGGCGCCTGCATGAGGATTATAGCGGACCTGCAGATACACTCCAAGTATGCTAGGGCCACCAGCAAGGACCTCAGCATAGAAAACCTGGAGAAATATGCAAGGATCAAGGGCCTGGACATCCTCGGGACGGGTGACTTTCAGCACCCGCTTCACCGGAAGGAGATAGATGCGGCCCTGAAGGAAGACGACAAGGGCATACTCCGGACAAAGACGGGCTTTCCATTCATCTGGCAGACCGAGGTGAGTCTAATGTTTAGCCAGGGTGGAAAGAGGAGGGCGGTCCACCTGCTCGTTTACGCGCCCAATACGAAGCTGGCAGACAAAATAACCGAATACCTGGGCAGCAAGGGGCGCCTAGATTACGACGGAAGGCCTATCTTCGGGATGAGTTGCAGGGACCTGGTCAGGGATTTGAAGAAAATCGATGATAAAATAGAAATCATAAGCGCGCATTGCATGACGCCGTTTTTCGGATTGTACGGCAGCAAGTCCGGTTTTGATTCGCTCTCAGAATGCTTCCTCGACATGGCCAATAGGGTCTACGCGATAGAATCGGGCCTCAGCGCGGATCCCGGGATGCTGTGGAGGTTCAAGGAGAAAGTCAACGTGGTAAGCTTCAGCGACGCCCACTCATTCTGGCCCTGGAGGCTTGGGAGGGAAGCAACGATATTCGATATTCCTGAATTGAGTTACGACAACATAATCAAGGCGATCAGGACGGGAGAAGGGCTAGTGGGAACGATAGAGACCCCGCCTACCTACGGCAAATACCACTGGGACGGCCACAGGGACTGCAACTTTTCCTCTTCGCCGGAGGAGACGAAGAGGCTGAACGGCAAGTGCCCTGTCTGTGGCAAGCCATTGGTCATAGGCGTGGACTACAGGGTCGAGGAGATAGCAAAGGAGCCCGCCGGATACAGGCCGAAGAACAGCAAGCCCTACTACCCCATGGTTCCTCTTCACGAGCTGATATCCTTTGTCTACAGGACGCCCATGGCCAGCAAGAAGAGCTGGGAGATATACGACAACCTGATTGACAGGTTCGGCAACGAGCTCAAAGTTATGATGGAAGTGGACAGGAAGGAGCTCGAGAAGTCGGATCCAAAACTCGTCGACATAATAATCGCCAACCGGGAGGGGAAGCTGAAGATAAAGCCCGGCTATGACGGGGTATATGGCCAGATAGAAACGGCAGGCGGAAGCGGAAAGGAGCAAAAACGCGAAGAAAGCCAAAAACGCCTTATGTAATGCCCGATTTGCCCTTTATGATCGCGATCATCTTGATCCAGTAGTCTTTCGGGGTCATTACATACAACTCTGGATGCGCCTCCATGTCTTTCTCAAGCAACTTGATGTCAAAAAACTTAACTTCCTGGATTTCATCCTTCTGAATTTGCAACTTCCTGGCAAGACCATCGAACCTGAATAAGTAAAGCGATACATGTTCCCTATTTTTTAGGCCGTTATCAAAATCCGCCGCAATCGTCCTTACCCTGACAAACTCCAAATCAGCAGGTTTCGCTTCAATGCCCAGCTCCTCTTTCAACTCCCTCATTGCAGTGGTAACCGGTTCTTCGCCTGCGGCCGAGTGGCCGGCAGCGGCCACGTCCCATAGGTCCGCGTGCATCTCCTTGTCACTTGACCTCAGCTGGAGGAGAATTTGCCCCCTGGAGTTGTAAACCCAAATGTGCGAAGCCCTATGCCACAGAGCATTCTTGTGGGCGTCGCTCTTCATTTTTGTCCCTATCCTCTTGTTGGTTTCGTCGTAAATATCAATCAGTTCGTCAGCCAAGCAACCACGTCAGCCGAGCTTGAACCTCTTCTTGAGGTTCCTGTCGTTCTTGAACATGGAGAAGGCCTTCTTCATCTTGTTGAAGTCCGCTACCATCCCCCTAACGTCCCTCTCCGTTACCCCGCTGCCCTTCGCTATCCTCGCGACCCTCCCGGGCTCGTGCAGCAGCCGCTCGTTCCTTCTCTCCGCCTTTGACATAGACCCTATGATGACCTTGTACTTCTTGAGCTTCTCCTCCCCCTGGTCGACCACCTCCTTCGGGACATTGCCGGCGCCCATCATGCCGAAGACGTTCTTGAGCGGGCCCATGCTGTTCATGGCGCCCAGCTGCTCGTAGAAGGTCTCGAAGTTGAGCTCCTCCGACTCCAGCTTCTTGGCGTCGATCTTGGACTCGCTTATGGCAGTCGTTATGTGCCTCACCAGGGACTCTATGTCCGGGATTCCCAGCAGGTTGCCGATGAACTTATTGGGGTTGAAGGGCTCCAGGTTCCCCAGCTTCTCCCCCACCCCTATGAACATGACCTTCGCGTTGGAGGCGCTGGCCGCGCTTAGGGCCCCGCCCCCCTTCCCGGAGCCGTCCATCTTCGTTACTATGACCCCTGATATCTTCACCGCGCTGTCGAACTCCCTGGCGAGCCTGCCCGCTATCTGGCCCGTGTCGGCGCTTATGACCAGCGCCTTCTCGTCCGGCGCGAACGCCCTGTTCACGCGCTTGAGCTCCTCTATGAGCTCGGAGTCGAGGGAGCTCCTCCCGCTCGTGTCGCAGATCACCACGTCCTTGTCCCTGAACCTGGCGAGCCCCTCCTTGGCGATCCTGTCGGCGCTCTTCTCCGCCTCGATGCCGAAGAACGGCACGTTAGCCTGCTTGGCAAGGGTCTCCAGCTGCCTGTAGGCCGCCGGCCGCGAGACGTCGCAGCATATGAGGCCGGCGCTGAGCCCCCTGTCCTGGTAGAACTTGGCGAGCTTCGCTGAGGTGGTGGTCTTCCCGGAGCCGTAGAGGCCCATCATGAGTATCCTCTTCCTCTCCATCTTGGGGACGTAGCCCTCGCCGACGAGCTTGACCAGCTCCTCGTATACTATGTTCGTTATGTAGTCGCGGGGGTCGACGCCCTTGGGCATGCTGCTCTTCAGCGCCTTCTCCTCTATCTCGTCCGTGAGCTTCAGGACCAGCTGGACCTCCACGTCGGAGCTCAGCAGCGCCTTCTGCAGCGACTTGTTGAACTCCTTGACCGTCCTGGCGTCTATGATGGTGGCCTTGCTGAGCTTCGCCAGAGCCTGCCTGAGCCCTTCTCCAAGGTCCATAGAATCAATATTAATACTTTCAAAAACATTTATATAAAACGAGGGGGTATCGGTATCATGAAGCTGGCGATAGCGCAATCGAACCTGACGCTCATGGGAGGCGGCGAGCGCGTCGTCCTAAAGATAGCGCAGCGCTACCGGGCCCCGATCTACGTGGCCGAATACGACCAGGCCAAAACCTTCGAGGAGTTCCGGAAGCTCGACGTGCGCCTGATACCGAGGAAAGGGCTCTTCTCGCGGCTTCCCTACGGCAGGGCGTCACAGGGGCTTTCCTATGGCCTCGGTTTCTACAACCTCGACCTCGGGGACGAGTTCGACGTGATAAACGCTCACATGGCGCCCAGCCACTGGGCGGCTAACAGGAACGGGAGGGTGCTCTGGTACTGCCACACGCCCCTCCGCGACATATACGACCTCTACGAATACAGGATGTCGATGAGGAAGCCGCACACCCGCCCGGCCTACCTGCTGGGCGCGGCGGCAGTGCGGGCGATAGACCAGAAGGTGGTGAAGAAGATACCAGTCATCGTGGCCAACAGCCCCAACACCAGGTCCAGGATACTGAAATATTACCAAAGGGCGGACGCGAAGGTGCTGGGCGGCGGGGTCGACTACAAGAACTACTCCGACCGGGGCGACGGCAGGTACTTCCTCTATCCGTCAAGGATATCGCCCAACAAGAGGCAGGACTACGCGATAGAGGCGTTCAAGATATTCAGCAGGAAGGTCAAGGGATACCGGCTGGTGCTCTGCGGGCCGGTGTCGAAGGACAAGTTCTACTACGACTACTACCGGAAGATCTACGAGTCGGCAAGGGGATCAAGCAGGATAGAGTTCCTCACGGGGGTGCCGGAAAAGAGGCTCCTCGAGCTCTACTCGAAATGCACCGCGGTGCTCTACCCCCCGATGAACGAGGACTACGGCCTGGTGCCGCTCGAGGCGATGGCCAGCGGGAAGCCCGTCATAGCGGCGAACGAGGGAGGCCCGAGGGAGACCGTGCTCCATAACAAGACGGGGATGCTGGTAGACAGCCCGGGTGGGATGGCGAACGCGATGGAAAGGATAGCCAGGGACGGCGAGCTGGCCGCCCGCCTCGGGAAGGCGGGCCGGAAGAGGGTGGAGAAGGAATATTCATGGCAGAGGTTCTTCACCGAATTTAATAAATATCTGAACGCGGCGAGCAATATCTAGGTGTTTTGCATGATTGCATCCAAAAGTGCTGAAAGACAGAGAAGCATCCCCCAGATCCCCGAACCATTTGTCGGATCCAGAACTCTCAATGGGATGATGGAAAGATTCACCAAGTTGATAATTGACGCCACATCCCAGCTAAATGTGAAGTTCGAGAAATCCTCACTCTCCATCACCACCGCGGGATGGGAGGGCAAGTTGTACTTCGTAGTAACGGAAGACAAACCAATGGGCGCGGCACGCGCAGGGCCGTTCATCACCGATATGCTTGGCCTGGATGGCCCAATGTGGAAGCCCCTGAGGGAAACGGCAAAACAGTATGATTTCCTGTATGTAGGGGGAAACGTGTTCTGGGACTGCAATGCTCGGCATCTCCTGCGGGTTACTGCGTAAAGGTGACTGCAATGCTGTATGCCGATCGTCTATGTTTTCAGTTCCCAATCCGCTTCCCGGACAAGCCTAAACCTGGACAGTGCGAACTCCAGCTCCTCCCGCACAGGGGGCCTCTGGATATGAGAAACTTCCCGCAGCAAGCCCCTAATCTCCCCTATCACGCCTATATGATCGCCGCCATGCCTCTGGAGGCGCTCGGCCCATCTGAGAAACAGCACGCTCTGATTTGACGTGGTAGCGGTACGGGCTCTGTCAGCCGCCATGTTAATTGCATGGCCGCTAGGCTATAAAAATTTATCTGAAAGATCCGGCCATTGGAATGCAAGGGAAAGGAAGGAAGCCGCGCTACTTCTTCTCGGGAGGGTTTAGCGATATCACGTACTTCGATATCACGCCCGAGGCGTATTCGAGCACCTTCTTGACCTTCGCCTCGGTCTTCGTGCCGGCGCAGATCATCTTGCCGTTCTTGAAGAGTATGATAGTGGCCTTCGTGGGATTTATTATCCTGAAGATCGCGCCAGGGAACTGCTCGGGCTCGTAATCCACGTCCTTGACCCCCTTGGAAAGGGCGTAAAGGTCTATCACCGCATGAAGGTCCGCACTGACGACGATGTTCTGTATCTGTATCTTCGGGGCCTTTATGGGTCCTTTTCGCGGTTTAGGATCTGCCGTTCAATCACCAGTTCGGTAATCTATACACGGAAAGATTTATATACAGCGTATAATGTTAGATTATCGGGGTGCTCGTCTGGAAGATTCACGGGGTCGGAGGCCGACGATAATAATAGGCGGAGGGGTAATCGGGCTGCACCTCGCCCGCAGGCTCGCCGAGAGGGGAGTCGACGTTGATCTTTATGAGTCGAAGAGAGACGTCTCGATGGGAGCCGACAGGGCGTCAGGCATACTCTCCATAAGCGGACTAGGAAGGACAGGGTTGGACTACAAAGACTCGGTGGTCAACACCCTGCACGGCGCATACCTCGTCGCCGGCCCGGAGAGCCTTAAGATATCCTCCGATAGGCCGATGGCCTACGTCCTGGACCGCAAGACGCTGGCAAAAAGCTGCGAGCGGTCCGCCAGGAAAGCGGGGGCCAAGATAACGCTGGGCAGGAAAATGGGGAGTGCAGAGCTGCGCGAGCTTGCCTCTGACGGGTCAACCATATTAATTGGGGCTGACGGCGCGGTCTCCAATGTCGCCAGCGCATTCGGGTTTCCTCCGATAAGAGACTACGTCCTCACCTACAAAGCGGAGTTCGCCTGCCAGAAGATCGAGGACACCGGAATGGTGGGACTCTACTTCTCCAAGGCCTTCGCGAAGGGCCTCTTCGGCTGGCATGTCCCGTATTCGGAGTCCGCCGTCGAGCTGGGCCTTGGCATCGACCACAGGGCCAGGACCCCAAGCAGCTCGGCATTCGGCCACTTCGCGGAGAGCGAAGAGCTGAAATCGATGATCCAGACCAAAGGGGCAGCGCTGTCGTCCCACGCCAGCATCATTCCGATATCGACCAGGGCCCAGACCGTCAGGGGCAACGTCGCTCTCGTGGGAGACGCTGCCGGCCAGGTGAAGGCAACCACCGGCGGCGGGATAATCTACGGCTGCCTCTGCGCGGAGTCTCTGGCAAAGGTGGTGGCGTCCGGGAAGCCCCTCCCCGATTACGAAAAGGGCTGGAGGAAGACATATGGCCGCGACCTCGGCCTGCATAGGATGGCGCACTCATACTATTCGAAGGGCAACCTGCAGCGCACATTCAAGATAATCAGGATCCTGGGCATGGACAGCTTCCTGGGAAGATACGGCGACATGGACCGCCCGAGCCTCATGCTGAAGAGGTTCCTCCTCCGGGGCCTCGCAAAATAAAGAACCCGCCCAGGGACGGGTTATTTAAGCGGCGGCAGAACAGGATAAAAGGTGAAAAGCATGGAGGCATGGAGAAAAAACATTTTGGAGCATCATTTGGTCGAGGCGCTCACGATATTAGAACTGGTCCTGAGCGTGATATTCCTGTCAATATCCTACCTCACGGGAAACATATACTTTAAGGGCGTTGGAATCGGATTGGTAATTGCTTGGGTAACAAGCGGCATAGCCTATTTATTCAAAAAGAAAATGGCAAAACCCTGAGCAAAGAAGAGCGGATGGCATCCACTCCCCTGCCCAAAGGCAGGGATTTCTCCGCCGCCAACACGATGACCGCGGCTACTCCAGCTCCTCCGGCCGCTTGATGAACTCCCTCCTGTCGTAGCCCTCGAAGCTGTAGTCCTTGGTGAGGGTGAGGCACCTTGTCGGGCAGACCTCCTCGCAGAGGGCGCAGAAGAGGCAGCGGTCCAGGGTTATCTCAGGCATGAGCTTCGTCCCCCTGTCCGTCTCGGTCTCGACCATCCTTATGGTGTCGTTCGGGCAGATCTTCGCGCAGGCGGAGCAGCTGATGCAGGTCTTCATGTCGAGCTTGTGGACCCCCCTGCTGTCCCCAACCGCCTCCTGCCGCTCGGCCGGACTCGGTGGCGCTTTCGAAAAAGGCTTCGGGAGCATGGCATCACGATACCTTCCCTGCCAAACAATATAAATGTGAGAGTATAAAGGATTACTGCAAAGTGCTTTTCATGGTCGACGAGAGGGCGATGAGGATAATACGGGACGGCAGCGTCAGGCTCAAGGTCTGGAGGACCGGGATGCTGCAGTTCCAGATATTCAAGGTCAGGCGGGTCAGGATAGGCCAGCAGGAGTTCGTCGAGCTCTTCCTGGACCGCCTGCTAGACCGCAGCGAAATCCAGAAGGTCGCCAACGAGATCGGCCTGCCCGTGGAGGCCGAGAACGGCAGGGCGATGCCGGAGGGGAAGGGCGAGAAGGACTTCATCGGCCTCTGACCCGATCCCTGCTCATCCGCTGCTTGTCACGTTCAGGGTACCGTTGACCGCCATCGGCGCGTTGTGGTATGTGAACCCGAGCCTGAGCCCGAAGCTCGTCTGCTCCGCAAAAGCCGGGATGGGGATTGTGTGGCACCTGGTCTGCAGCGTCATATTCTGTCCTCTCGCGAGCGTCCCGTTAAGCTGGCCCGCCGGGAAGCCGGATCCCATCTCGCAGGTGATGTTGTCGAGCGCCACGCTGGTGTAGTTGAGGTTGGTTATCGTCAGGTTGACCGTTCCGTTCACTCCCCCTCCGTTGAACCTGCAGGCGAACCCGCCCGCGAAGCCGCAGGAGTTCCTGAACGGGCTGTGCCAGGCCACGGAGCTGGCGTTTATGCCGAGCATGCTTATCAGCCTGGCCGCGTTCTCGTGGGCCAGCGTCAGGTAGTTCAGCCCTATGAGCGAGTAGACCCCGACCGTGTAGTTGGGGGATATGTACCTGGTGTAGATAGCGCCGAAGCTCTGGTTCCCGAGCGCGCCGGTCGTCGGAAGGGCCACCGAGCAGACGTTCGTGCCGTTGATGTCGGAAGAGAGCCCGAGGCAGGTAGAGTTGATCCGGGACGTGTTTGTCGCCACCTCCTTTATCCTGGAGAGGAATATCCCCTGGGGGGTCCCGAGCTGGAAGAGGGTAGACGCCGCGACCGCGTTGGACTGGTACTCTATCATCTGGCCGAGGATCGTGGCGTTGTTGTAGTAGAAGCGCGACCACTGTATCTGCTTGCTCGCGTTCAGCTGGTTGGCCGAAAGGAAGCTGCCAAGCCTGGTGGTCCTGAGCGCCGCAACCAGGACGTTGCTTTCCGCAGGCGTGTAATTGTTCCCGGCCAGGCCGAGGCAGGTCCCCGCCCTGCTGTTGTTGTAGAACTCTATTATCTTGGTCCATCCGCTCTGGTAGTAGCTGCAGAGGCTTATGGAGTTGCCCAACGGGGAATACTCGACGCCCGCCGGCCCCTGGGCCGGGGTGGAGAACCTCTTGCCGAAGCTCGAGACTATCAGCGCTATGACCTTCGGGCCCGCCGTCCCCTGGATCCACGCTGCGTAGGAGGCGCTGCCGTTGGCGTAGACCGAATAGGCGCCGTTAGCGACAGCCACGTAGGGGTAGAGGTCCTGGTAGGTCTTCGCGAGGATCCCGCCGTCAACCCCATTGACGCCGAGAAGGGCGCTTATGTTGTACAGGCCGGCCATCAGCGACCCAGAAAGGAGGCCGGTGCCGGAGGTGGTGAAGCTGTCGGTGTAGGTGATGTTGGCGTTCGGAACCGACTCATAGACATCGGCCGGCTGGGGCAGGCCCGCCGCGAGGGTCATGCTCTTCCTGGCCGAGGACCAGTTGGCTATCCTGAGGACGTTCCCCGGATCGGCCGCCGCCGTGAAAAGGTAGCTGCCGGAGGCGAGGTAGGTGTAGTTCTGCCGTATCACTATGCTCTGGTGGGCCGGTATCGCGTAGGAGCTGTAGTTCCTCTGGATGCCGTTGACGTAGAACGCCACCGGTAGCCCCGCGACCGCCTTCCCGCCGTTGTTCGAGACGGTTATGTTGAATATGGTCGTCTGGTAGGGGTATATCGTGCCGGTGCCGTTGGCCGCGAGGGCCAGGCTCACGTCATAGACCGGCGGTGCCAGCACGCCCACGGCTATCGCGGCGCCGACGAAGACGAGCACCGCCACTATCGCGACTATCCCATACAGCAGAGCATTGTTTTCCCCCATTGAATCATCTATCCTTCAATTCCTTGACCGCCAGCTTGAGCTTCTCCTTTATGGGCCTGGTCTCCCTGTCTATGTAGCCGCCGACCCATCCCTCGGCGTCGTACTTCTCGCCGATGTCCGGCCAGACGAGCGAGTACCTGCCGCCGGAGTTGCTCGTTATGTTGATCTTCTTGAGCTGCAGGAGATGGTACCTCAGGGTCTTCTCGTTGATCGGCCCCCAGGCCCTGCCTATGTATTCTATCATCTCGGGGACGTCGGGGTCCTTCCGCTCCTTGAAGCTGAAATACAGGAGCGCGTCGAGCACCGAGATGGCGGTGAGCCTGGACTCCCCGGGACTTATCACCCCCAGGCTGAGGGCCAGCCACCTCACTATAGACCTGCGCGTCTCCATGACCTCCTTGCTCATGTGCAGGTTCCTGAGGGTAAGCTCCATTTCCACGAGCTTGGCCTCGTTAAGCATTTCCATAGGCACCAAAGGTATGTTTGGCGTGAAAGCAATAAATACCTTCTATCCCATTCACCTCTTTGGTTAGGCAGGGCGGACGACGCCCTTAAAAAACCTAGCGAACCAATTCAGGTGATCAGAATGGCGACCGAATCGACCGTGAGGATAAATTTCAACCCGGAATCAGTGGACAGGAGGAAGGCGAACGAGATAACCATGGGGCTCGAGTTCAATGCGCCCCGGGTGCAGAAGGAGTACTGGTGCGAGTGCGACGTGGTGGTGAGGGCCCCGCTCTCGCTTTCCCATGACGCCTTCCTGGAGAAGGGGAGGACCAGGATCGGCATACTGGGGCCGGCAAAGAGGACCATAACCAGGCAGGTCAAGCTCTTTTCGAGCCCGGCGATGAGCTCCAACGACTACCTGGTAACGGTGACAACCTACCTCTACGACGAGGACGGGACCATCGCCGAGCGCCACGACACCAGCGAAGTGATGAAGTGCGCCGAGGCCCGCAGCGTGAGCGAGAGCCCGCAGAAGTGACCCGTTTGCCGTAGATCCATATGACTCCAAAACAGGATGAACCGGAAATTGTAGAAGTGCCCATAGCAAACGACATAGCACGGATGAACCTGAACGAGGCCACGAGCGGGAACAACCAGAACCCCGCCTTCGGCACCAATCTCAATAAGAATGCCCCGCGATGGGCAAAAATCCTTTTCGTGCTGTTCATCATATTCATAGTGGGCGTATCGGTGCTCGGCCTGGCTGTCTCCCTGTT
This sequence comes from uncultured Microcaldota archaeon, assembly GCA_963799075.1. Classification (GTDB taxonomy): domain Archaea; phylum Micrarchaeota; class Micrarchaeia; order Micrarchaeales; family Micrarchaeaceae; genus JAJYUY01. Next base: position 367,724 of record CAWCVI010000001.1, read on the forward strand.
CCACTGACCCTATCTTAAACTCCCGGAATCCATGGCCAGCCAGGGCTGGGAAGAAAAGATCCGGATGCAGAAAAGTCTACTTCTTGGTGGCCCTGATCTCCTTCGGGTTCAGCTTCCTCTTGAGGACGATCTTGTTCTTGTAGCACCGGGTGGAGCAGAAGTAGTTGAGCTCCCCTGTCTTGAAGACGTACATGGTGCCGGTTCCCTTAGCCAGCTCCATGCCGCATGTAGTGCACTTGACCATGAATCACACCGTTCTTTACTTGACCCTTATCTCCCTTGCCTCCCTGCTCGTGTCGGGGAGCCTTATCACGTCGCCGATCTTGACAGGCCCGAGGCAGTTCCTCCTTATTATCCTGCCCTTGTCGTTCCCCTCTAGGATCTTGCAGGATATGGAGTATATCTCGCCCGATATCCCTGTCTTGGCGTGCGTGTTGACGTCCACAATCTCGGCCAGGAAGCCGGAGAGCGCCGCCTGGGGCCTCTCCTGCGCCGGTGCCGCCGGTTGTGGTGCGTCAGCCATTCAGCATCACTTCTTCTCTTCCGCCTTCGGCGCCGCTGCGGTGGCCGCAGGCTTGGGCGCCGCCTTCTGCTTCGGGGCTGCCGATGCGGGCTTGGCCTCCCTCTTCTCCGCAGAAGCGGCGGACGGGGCTACCCCGGTGACCTTGGAAATTATGTCGCTTATGTTGTGCTGCGCAGAGCCCGCGTTCTCGACCGCGACGGCGGTGCAGGGAACGTTGAGCCCTATGCTCTTGCCCAGCTCGAGCTTGCTCGGGACGTAGGAATAAGCTATCTTCTTCCCCTCGCAGAGCTTGGGGATGTGGACCACCACCTCCTCCGGCTCCACGTCGCCCGCGATGACCACGAACGATGCGAGCCCCTGCTCGACGCTCTTGGTGACCTCGTTGGCCCCCTTCCTGACCTTGCCGGACTGCTTGACAATCTGCAGGGCCTCGTATGTCTTCGAAACGACGTCGCTCGAAACCTCAAACTTGACGTAAGATTTTGCCATATACTCGCCTTTGATCCTCATCTGGCTTTTCCCGGAGGAAACGCCATTGGATTAGGAATCAGAAGTATTATGTCGGAAGCTTATTTAAGGCTTGCGCTGTCACATCCGGTTCCAGGTGGGATACCTTTCGTAAACCTGCCTTTTGACAACGGGGTTACCTGAATAGTACATGACGCCTATGACGCTGTCGCCTCCCTCAGTCTTGGTCCTTAGCAGGCTCGGCGGAAGGTTCAGGAGTCTTAGGTGGTCCTCCCTATTTATGCTTCTGGCCAGCCCGTGCAGCAGCGTCCTGCCGTTGCTCCGCACGGCCGCGAGCTCCGCCCTGGGAAGTTTTAATATCTTCCTCTGCACCCTCAGGCATCCATACAAGGCCAGGAAATCCATGGGCGTGCCCCACAGCCCCCGGAACGCGGCAGCGTCAAACACCTCCCGCCCATCAAATATCCTAAGCTGCACGGCGGGCCTGCCGAAACGCGCAAGGTCATGGACAGGCCCCACTCCGTACCTGTCTTTGACCGAATGGATCCTCCTGTCCGATACCAGAAGAAGCTGCATCTCGTCGGAGAGGGCGGATATCTCCTCCCTCTTCATCGAGTCAACTGATACCTTGGCATTCCTGTCGCTGTAAATCGTCGCCACCATCCTCTCCAAGCCCTCGCTGGTCATGGGGCCTGCCGCTCCCCGACCCATGGGTGTCGTCTTTGTGATGCGCAATCAATCAATACAGCTCTGCTCCGATAATATTTATAACTTGCCTGAGAAGAAGCATCGCTGATCGGATGGCAAAGATAATCGCGGTAACAACCAACTACATCCCGGGGATGAAGGTCACCAGAGTGATCGGGCCCGCCTTCGGGCTCATAGTGAGGAGCAGGGGTCTCGGCGGCAACATCGTTGCCGGACTCCGGACCATAGTGGGCGGCGAGATCAAGGAGTACACGAAGATGCTCTCGGAGTCGAGGGAGCACGCCATCGGAAGGCTCGAGGAGAACGCCAGGGCGATGGGGGCCAATGCCGTCATCGGGATGAGCTTCGACTCCTCGGAGCTTGGGCAGACGATGACCGAAGTGGTCGCCTACGGCACCGCGGTAGTCGTGGCCAAGGAGAAGGGCAAAGTAGACCCTGTAAGCCTCCGGTAACTGAATTAATCTAATTCTTCCTGATTTTCCTCAACGCCATAAAGCCATAAATCGCGGCAGCCATCGCTGCAAACCCTCCAATGCCCAATGCCCATGGCGCCCCGAACTGCTGCCCAACCCACCCAACAATCGGTCCCCCAATTGCTGTCGAACTCAGATACGCCATCGAGAAGAATGCCATCACCCTCCCGCGCATTTTGGAATCCGTGTTAAGCTGAAGTATGCTCATGGTCAAAGTCGTGAAATTCCTTTCCATGATCCCAACAAAGACAAAGGCGACTATCGCAAGGAGCAGGCTCGTTGTGACAAAGGCGATTAAGATGGACACCCCCAGCAACAATGCCGAATAAACAAGCCTTTTTTGGGAGGCGCCTCCGCCGAAAGCATTGGCAAATCCCCCAATCAGCATGCCAACCCCCATGGCTACAGTTATCGCCGCGTAAATCCCCGCGCCTCCGTCGAGCACGAATCTCGCAAACAGCGGCATGCTTGCCGACCATTCATAAGTTATCGTTCCGATGATCGCCATCATGACCAAAGGGATTAACAAAACCGGTGACGATAAAACGTATTCGACGCCCTTTTTGATTTGCGCCTTCTCGTGTGGAATCGGTGGCACAGTATGAAGCTCTTCAGGACGAATCAAAAGCAGAGCGAATATCACCGCAACATAGGATGCGGCATTAATGATGAAGCATTGCCCGATTCCGAGCGTAGCGATGACTATCCCACCAACCGCAGGCCCGATTATCCTAGCCAGGCTCATAAGGCTTGCCCAAAGGCTGGTCGCGTTCTTGACCTCGTCTTTGCCCACCATCTCAAAAATAAACGCATTGCGGGTCGGATTGTCCAAACTGTTGACCACGCCCAGGCAGATCGCGAACGCAAAAACCATCCAAATCCGAATGGCGCCAGTAACAACAACCAATCCCAAGGCAAGCGCCAGAATCGCTGAAATTATCTGCGTGGCATAAATAAGTTTTAATTTCGAAAACCTGTCTGCTATGAGGCCGCCCCAGGGGGTGAGAAGTAGCATTGGCAAGAACTGGGCCGCCAGAACTAGGCCGAGCATAGTCCCCGAATTCGTCAGTTCCAGAACCAGCCAGTCCTGGGCGAGGATCTGCATGAAAGTTCCTGAGAAGGAGATGATCTGCCCTGCATAATACACCCTAAAGTTCCTGACCTTTAAGGAAGAAAACACATCCCTCAAATCCTTCGCCTTTTTCGTTCCGATGGCCCGCCGAAACATTAATTATCGGTCGAGGCTCTTAAAATGAGATTATTGCAAAAGACAAGGCTATATACTGCATAGTGCCGCTAATCTGCAAGCTTTATAATAACTAAAGTACCATTATAATCCAGTAACATAATCTAGTGGTTGATATGAGTCAATTTGGAGTCCAGATACACACCAAGGCAGACACGAAGAATTCCGGCAACGGGACCAAGAAGCTCAAGTTCAGGGACAAGAAGAGGAGCGAGGTCGGGAACTACTTCTCCGCGACAAAGATGTCCGACGCCAACGTCACCTCAGGAAGGCGGCGCCGCGGCGGAGTGCTGGGAGTAAAGCTCAAGAAGGTGGGGTTCGCGAACCTCCTCACGAAGGACGGCTACAGGAAGGCCAAGATAACCGGCGTGCTCGAGTCCCCCGACAACAGGAACTTCGCGCGTCAGAACATCATAACCAAGGGCACGATAATCAATACCGAGGCCGGCAAGGCGGTCGTCCTCAGCAGGCCCGGCAGGGAGGGCGCGATAAACGCAAAGCTAATCTAGGTGTTTTCCTGACGGAGCGGGTCTATGTGGTCCAGAAGGCCGAGACGGAGCAGCTTAAGAAGGTGCTCGCCTACGACCCGTTCACCGACAGCAGCATAATACCGCCCGCCCCGGAGAAGATGACCCCGGAGGAGGCGAAGGCGAGGGCGCAGAAGATCGACGAGGCGAAGAAGAAACTTCCGGAGGGTGCGCTCACCGTGATATTCGGAAGGCAGGAATACAGCCTGAAGGACGGCCCCACCGTCGGGCTGAAGGGCGATTTCTACCTCTACATAAACTCCTCCGACGACTTCCTCAAGGGGGCAGAAGGGAGGTTCTCGAGGGAGTTCAAGACAATCAAGAGGGCAGATCCCGCCGACGAGGCGAAGGTCATAGAGACGATCCGCGCCGAGAAGGACAAGGCGGCGGAGGGATTCGGATCCATATTTGGATGATAGGATGAACCTGATAAGCTCCGACGACCTGACCAAGGCCGACATAAAGCGGCTCTTCGCGATGGCAGGGAAGCTGTCGTCCGACAAGTCGGGCCTGTCGCTCAAGGAGAACGCCACAGTGGCCCTCCTCTTCACGGAGCCGTCGACAAGGACCCGCGTCTCATTCGAGGTCGCGGTGGCGCAGCTCGGCGGGATGCCCATATACATAGACGCCAAGAGCACCCAGCTGTCGAGGGGCGAGGAGGTGACTGACACGGCGAAGATACTCAGCATGTACTGCGACTTCATAGCCGTTAGAACCTTCGACCACGGCACCGTAGTCAAGATGGGCGAGAACTCCAGCGTTCCGGTGATAAACGCGCTCACCAGCCTGGAACACCCGACCCAGGCGCTCGCCGACATATACACCATATTCAAGAACAAGGGGGACCTCAAGGGGCTCAAGATAGCATTCATAGGTGACATAGCCCAGAACACCTGCAACTCCCTGATGCTGAGCTCGGTCAAGATGGGCGCCGAGTTCTCGCTGGTCGGCCCGAAGGGATGGAAGCCGAAGAGCCAGTACTACAACAAGGCGCGGGAGTACGGGAGGGTCTACATCACGGACTCGGTGGAGGACGGACTGGACGGGGCGGACGTAGTCTACACGGACACCTTCGTCAGCATGGGCGACGAGGCCGAGGCGGAGCAGAGGCGGAGCCTCTTCGCGCCATACCAGCTCAACGCCGCGGCGATGGCCCACGCCAAGAAGGACGCGATAGCCATGCACCCGCTCCCGGCCCACAGGGGCGAGGAGATAACGTCGGAGGTGCTGGACGGGAAGCAGAGCGTCGCCTGGGAGCAGGCGAGGAACAAGCTACTGATGGAGAAGGCGATACTGCTCTACCTCTCGGAGCTCGGCGAGGAAAACAAATAATAACTCATACTGCAATACTCTTCCTGGTCAGAAAATGGGAATTCTATCAACAGCAGCCATAATCGCGGTAATAGCGATACTGATCGTAGGGGCAGCATTCGTGGCATTCCACAAGGTCATCACCCCCAAGCTGACCGTCCAGCAGGCCGAGGGCCTCGTCGTAAAGGACATAAAGGCGCAGAACCCCAACGCCAACGTAAGCCTGATAAGTGCCGTGAATTCTACCCTGGCAGTGAATAGCTGGCTGATAACGCTGAGCGTGGTCTATAACGGCACCAGGCCGTGCCCCACTGTGCTGATAGAGCAGTTTGATTATCCCGCCACCGGCCTCCAGTCAACGACATCCACTACGTACTCCTACCTCAACTCGAACGGCTGTCATGTCCCAACGCAGCAAAGCCAGTCGCTGCCGATAACGCTGCCCATCAAGTCGTCAATAGCCATCGCCACCGCCTATGCAAGCGGCAACAACGCCATAACCTCCTACGTGGGCATCTCCGGCTACAACAACACCTTCGTCACGGCAACGTTCCAGGGTGGAATGAACAGCACCATTTTGGGTAACATGACGAACGTCTGGCTGGTAACCTACCAAGGGACGAATTCGGCCAACTCCCTCTACGCCATCCTCAGCCAGTCCGGGACGATAATGCAGACCTACAACGCCAGCGGCTGAGCGAAACACGCCCACCGCAAAGTAGAAATATTTCCCAAAACCAACCTCCTGCGATAGAATGGCACGAACAACCAACGCCACCATGCCGCATACGGCCTCCGAGAACGGGGAGATGCCCAATCCGATTTATAGAAAAAGAGGGGCCCATCACTCCAGGAAAACGAAAGCACTGGAAGACTGGCTGGTCGGAAGATATTTTGGGTCCATGGAAGATCCCAGGACCAGCAAGATGATGCTGGAGCTGGTCAACGTGATCAGCGCCGCCAACGAACTGAAAGGCGAGATAAGAAGGGAAAAGATCGTGCCATCGGCCGCCTGGTTCGTCTTCCACATGAGCGAGGCGGACGACGGTATGTGCACGAGTTTCCTCCGCAAGGCCAAAGCCGCCACCAATCTCATCATCCGCGACCCCAAGCTGGCTTCCGAGGCGGCGGAGCGGTTCATACTGCTCAGGACTCTGCCTGTTAATGTAAAAGAGGGCGACCCGCTCAAGGAGTACAGCTCATACCGCAGGAAGCTTTCCGGAATCCTGGTCCATGCCGCCCTCCTGAGATACTCCTAAAACACCAAAGAGAAGCCCTAATAACACATGCTGGGTGTCCAATCCATGGCAACAATAGAAGATTTTCAGAAACTGGACATCAGGGTCGGAAAAATAACCGAGGTCCTTGATTTCCCAGAAGCAAAAAAGCCGGCCTACAGGCTGAAAATAGACCTGGGACCGGAAATCGGCGTCAAAAAATCCTGTGCGCAGCTTGTCAGGAACTACCAAAAGGAGGAACTTGAAGGCAAACTGGTGCTCTGCGTTGTGAATTTCCCGCCCAGGAAGATCGGAAATGAGGTTTCCGAAGTCCTGACCCTTGGGGTCCCTGACAAAAATGGCGAATGCATGCTAATCCGGCCAACCTCCGAAGTCCCGATCGGTGGAAAACTGTACTGAAACGCCAAAAACCGAACCCGCGTCCTGCAAAATCGCGATTTTCCGCTGATTTTCCATTTTTTTCCGTTTGTCGGCGTAAATCCTGCAAAACCGAAACGCACAAAACCCCAAAATAAGGCTTATATCACACTACACAAATCTTTATTTAACTCCAGGAAGAGGCCATTTTCCGAGGAATACCCATACTCGCGGGAAAACACAATGCTTTTAAACCTTTTCAGATTATATGATGAATAAGGCGATCTACATGAACGACATGGTGAACGATGTGTTTGGCCAGAGAACCCAAACAACAGCGAGCGGAGACAGTGGAGAGGAGTTTAGCTCCACACAGATAAAGATAGTGACTGCGGGATTTGGAGGAGCGGGATGCAACATAGTCAACCGATTGATAAAGGTTGGCGTGAAGGGAACGGAATTCATTGCCTGCAACACCGATGCCCAGCACTTCAAGATAATCGACGACCGAATAAAGAAGATCCTGATCGGGAAGACCCTGACCAGGGGGCTCGGAGCCGGCGGAGACATGAACATGGGAGCAAAGTGCGCAGAGGTAGACAGGAATCTCCTGGAGGCCGCATTCGCTGACGCCCAGCTCGTATTCCTGTGCGCAGGTATGGGAGGAGGGACAGGAGGCGGAGCGATACCCGTTGCCGCCCAGATAGCAAAGGAGCACGGCGCCATCGTCGTATCGATGGTAACCTACCCGTTCGACCTCGAGAGGGTCAGGAAGGTCAAGGCAGAGGAGGGGATCCAGAAGCTGAGGAAGTTCAGCGACAGCGTGATAATCCTGGACAACAACAGGCTAGTCAAGCTCGTGCCCAACCTGCCGATGAACGACGCGTTCGCGCTTGCGGACGAGGTCCTGGCAAAGGCCATCGGAGGACTGGTCTGGACCATAACCCAGCCAAGCATGATAAACATCGACTTCGCTGACGTGAGGAGCATACTCGGAAACGGGGATGTGGGCTTCATAGCGGTCGGAAGCGGCCGCGGCGCAAACAAGGTGGAAGCCGCGTCAGAGGCCGTCCTGAAGAACAGGCTGCTAGACGTCGACTTCGAGGGAGCATCAGGCGCACTGATACACATATCGGGAGGCGCTTCGATGACGATCGGAGACGCGATAGGCGCAGGGGAGAAGATAACCGAGAGGATGGACCCGAACTCCAACATCAAGTGGGGCGCAAGGCTCGTGCCGGGCTACGAGGATCAGATAGAGATCGTCGCCATAGTAACGGGCGTGAAGGGGAACAGCATCGCAGGGAAGTTCTCCGAAAAGAAGGCGGGCGCCTCCTACGGAGACCTCGAAATGGTAGGCTAACGCCTGCCATTTTTTTCTTTTTTAATTTCTTCTGTTAAAAAGGGTTGGTTTGGATGGACGACTTCACGAGCGATATCTTCGTACCTAGGCTGGCAGTGGTTGGCGCAGGCGGGCAGGGATGCAATCTGGTAAACAGGCTCTACAGGTCCGGGATAAAGGGCGCCACGACGATAGCGGCGAACACGGACGTAAGGCACCTCGAGATAGTCGGGGCTCACAAGAAGTTGCTCCTGGGCAAGCAGATAACCAGGGGGCTCGGCGCAGGGGGATTCCCCGAGATAGGGGCCAAGGCCGCCGAGGCAAGCAAGGAGGAGATAAGGGCCGCGCTGCAGGGCAACAACATGGTATTCATAGCCGCAGGAATGGGGGGAGGGACAGGAGGCGGATCTGCGCCTGTAATAGCAGAGATCGCCAAGGAGGAGGGGATGCTGGTCGTCGCCTTCGTCACCTACCCGTTCGCGCTGGAGAGGTCCAGGAAGAACAAGGCCGACTGGTCCATAGCCCAGCTGGCGAAGTCCGCTGACACAACGATAATCATAGAGAACGACAAGGTCCTGAACTACGCGCCGAACCTCCCCATGGAGAAGGCCTTCGAGCTGATAGACAGCATCGCCTGCAACGCCGTGAGGGGCATAGCGGACACGATAACCCTGCCAAGCCTGATAAACCTGGACTTTGCCGACGTGAGGAGCATAATGGGCAACGCCGGCACTGCCGTGATAAACATAGGGGTGGGATCCGGATCGGACAAGGTCGAGCAGGCAATACACTCGACCATCAGCCACCCGCTGCTCGACGTGGACCTGGCGGGCGCCAACAAGGCGATGATCCTGGTAACCGGAGGGGCAGCCCTCACCATAGAGGAGGCCACGAGGGTCGGCGCAGGAGTGACCCAGGGCATGGCGGACGACGCCAATGTCATATTCGGGGCTAGGCTGGAGCCGGAGATAAGGGACGAGATAAGGGTAATGTCCATAGTCACGGGCGTGAAGGCGAGGCTGGGCCAGCAGAAGCCCAGGGAAGCGAGCCAGGCCGCAAGGGCGACCGCGTTCGTGCCGGGCATGGAGGGCTTCTGACCAGGAGCCCCACTGTTTTCACCTTGCCCAGCCACCGCAATGGGTGGGAGGCGGTCAGGGCAAGCAGCAGACCCTGTACAAAAGCATTATATAAGTTATTCACCCCAAGCAATCTCAACCGATGATGACATGGCAGGGAGCGCAAAGGCAGGGCAATCATGCACGACCCCCGGCCGGGGCTATGCAGCCTATGTGCCATTCGGCTATTTCTGGGCCCACGGGCCCGCGCAGCAAAGATAAACAGGTGTTGCTGTGGTGTGCCTTCCCTTCCTTGAGCTAGCAGCGCTTCCCCCCCAGCTACGGCTGTCAAGAGCGACCAAACCTTGCGATAAAACAAACTTTGTACGTGATTGAATGAAACGAACCAGAGCAACGACCAGACCGGAACAGGCGCCCAACGGCAACGCCGTAGAGCCGCGCCTAAGGGGAGCCACAATTCAGCCGCTGGAGCTTAGGAAGGAAGGAGCGGAAAATGGCCGTGTAGTAATAATAAAAGACTGGATGGGGAACGTATTCAGGGCCAGGGCGGGCGGATTAACATAACGACAGACCAGATGCGGCCGCCGCCGTCCCCGAATCAGGTAAGCTATATATAGACTTAGGTTAAATTATCCTTGAATCCTAGGGGTATAGTTATGGCAGAGGCAGAAGGAGAAATCCAACGCGCATCGATGAAGGAGGTAAAGGTGGGCAGATACATCATGATCGACGGGATAGCCTGCAAGGTGGTCGACATCGAGACGTCGGCCCCGGGAAAGCACGGCCCGGCAAAGATGAGGGTAACGGGGATGGGGATATTCGACGGCCAGAAGAAGACGCTCCTCAAATCGAGCGACGGGGACGCGGAAATCCCAGTGATAAAGAAGAGGAAGGCCCAGGTGGTCTCGGTAGGGGACAAGACCGTCCAGCTCATGGACTCCGAGACGTTCGAGGTGTATGAGATAACGACAGCGGGATTCGAAGAGAAGCTCAACGCCGGCTCCGAGGTGGAGGTGATGGAGGCGATGGGCAGGAAGGCGCTGGCAAGGGTACTCAGTGGTTGAATGGACCTTAACATAACATCAAACAAGGACAACAAGACGATAGGGAGGAAGGAGATAGAGTTTTCTGTGTTCGCCGACTCGGGCGTCAAGAGGGACGACCTCAAGGCCGAGCTCTGCAAGAAGCTGAACCTATCGCCCAATTCCACGATAATAGTCAGGATTGACTCGGGCTTCGGCTCGAAGATGTCGACAGGGATAGCGCACTCCTACGCCAGCGAGGAGGCGCTCAAGAAGTACGAGAACAGGGGCCTGCTGGAGAGGCTGGGCATAATCCAGAAGGAAGCCAAGGCCGCCGCCGCTCCGGCCGCGAAGCCCGAGGCGAAGAAGTAGGGTGGTGAACATGGCAGACGAAAAGAAGGCGGCACCGGCCAAGAAGGAGAAGAAGGTATTCAAGCCCTACAAGGCGGCCGAGAAGAGGTGCCCCAAGTGCTCCTCCAGGCTGGCCGACCACAAGGACAGGTTCTCCTGCGGCAAGTGCGGCTACTCCGACTTCAAGAAGCAGGAGAAGAAGTAGCTGATGGCATGAAAGGCAGCGGGAAGGCCTCTGCACTCAAATCAATCTTCTACTCGGGAACCATTTTGCTGATCATAGCCCTGGCAGTATGCCTGATGGGCGCCGCCGCCGGGCTCATCGATCCGAACGCGGCCAACCTGGCCTTCACTGTCTGCTTCTCGCTTCTGCTGAGCTTCCTGGTGGTGTCCTTCCTTCTCCACAAAGGGAAGAAGCCGAAGGCAATCCTAAAGGGGCTCGGCCTCTCAAGGAAGGCCCTGAACTGGCAGACCGTCGGATACGGCGCCACGCTGTTCCTGATATACCTGGTGATCCTCTTCGCCCTTGCCGCCTTCTCGCAGCTTACCGGCATACAGATAAGCTCCAACGTGCAGCAGGCGATAGGCGGATACCCTGCCTGGGCGCTCCTATTCCTTTCGGTGATAGCCCCGCTGAACGAGGAGATCGCCTTCAGGGGCTTCCTGGTCCCCAGGATAGGCGTGGTGCTCAGCGGGCTGCTCTTCGCCATACTGCACTTCGGCTACGGCTCGGTGTCGGAGATAGCCGTCGCGCTTTGGTTCGGGCTGGCAGGGGGCTACGTGTTCAAGAAGACCAAGTCCCTCTACCCGAGCCTGATAACGCACATGGCGGTCAACTCGATAACCGCGATAAGCATACTTGCATTCGTACACGGGATATGACAATGGTGCCTGAATGAAGCTGGAAAAGAGCGATGCAAAGGCCACGATCCGACTGCTAAGGACGATGTCAGAGCCAAAAAACCTGGAAGGAATGTCAAGGTTCGGGATCAACACCGAGAATGCGCTCGGCATAACCGTAACAGACCTCCGAAAAATCGCGAAGGCGATAGGCAAGAACCACGCGCTTGCCGCTGAACTCTGGAAGTCAAAGATCCACGAGGCGCGCATACTCGCCTCGATAATAGACCTCCCCGAGATGGTCACAGAAAAGCAGATGGAGGCATGGGTCAGGGACTTCAACTCCTGGGACCTCTGCGACCAGTGCTGCGGCAACCTGCTGGACAGGACGCCATTCGCATACGGGAAGGCCGTCGAATGGTCGGAAAGGAGGGAGGAATACGTGAAAAGGGCCGGGTTCGCGTTGATGGCCGGGCTTTCAGTGCACGATAAGGGGACATCGGACAGGAAGCTGATGCAATTCCTGCCGATAATCGAAAGGGAATCGGACGACGAGAGGAATTTTGTAAGGAAGGCGGTCAACTGGGCCCTGAGGAACATAGGAAAGCGGAACGCGAACCTGAACAGGGCGGCGATAGCGGCGGCGAAGCGGATAAGCGGGAGGGGCACGAAGGCGGCAAGATGGATTGCCGCCGACGCCATCAGGGAGCTCACCAGCGAAGGCGTTAGGAGGCGATTGAATGGCGGCTGAGCAGAAGTTCCGCGTTGTCGTGGTCGAGCCGAAGTATCCGCAGAACCTCGGCTACATAGCCAGGACGATGAAGAACTTCGGGGTTACCGACCTGGTGCTGGTGAACCCCAGGTGCGACCACAGGGGCGGACAGGCGATCAGGTACTCGAAGCACGCGAAGGACGTCCTGCTGGAGGCAAGGATCTCCAAGAGCCTCGCATCTGCGGCAAAGGGGTTCGTCGTCGGGACGACGGGGATGTGGCGGAAGGCAGACAGCTCCTTCTACAACATCTCGTCGCTGTCGAGCCTCAGGGGCAGGCAGGCCTGGAAGCGCAGCAGGGAGATAACGATAGTGCTGGGGAGAGACGACACCGGACTCGGAAAGGAGGAGCTCAGGGAGTGCGACGCGCTCGTCTTCATAGGCACGAACGACGCCTACCCCGTCCTCAACATCTCCCACGCGCTCGCGATAATGCTCTACGAATTCACCCTGCCGGGGTTCGCGAAAAGGTACGACTTCGCCGAGTTCTACGCCGACGAGAAGTACCAGAAGCGGCTGATAGGGCTCTTTGACGCCTTCGTGAACAGGAACGGCTCGATCAGGGACAAGAAGGCGGTATCGGGCGCGTTCAGGCGGGTGCTGAAGCGATCCGCCCCGACGAAGACGGAGATAAACGCGCTTGCAGCGGCCCTGTCAAAAAGAAAGTAAAATTGTGCCCTACAGGGGCCAATGGTAAACTAACAAGCAGAAAAAAGAAAGGAAGAGGAAAGAAGCGGCGTTACTTCCTGGCCGACTTCTTGGTCTTTATTATCTTAATCCTTGCCGGGGTAAGGAGGATCTTGTTCTCGTCGATCCTGGCTATGTCGCCGTTCATCTTGTCGACGAAGGCCTTGAGGTCGTCCACCGCCGTCTTGAGGGTGTTCGGCCTCTTCTCCATCTCCGTTATGTTCATCAGCACTATGTTGTTCGAGGTCAGCTCCTTCTTTATGAGTTCCAGGTCGGTCTGCTGCACCAGCGCGACCGGCTTTATGTAGTGGTCCGCGGGCTCGTGCATTATGTCCACGTCGTCCATCTCAGCAGCATTCATGTACTCTTCCACATCAATGCTCTTAGATCCTGTTCCCAGACTCTTCCCAAGTTTTTCAAAGATGCTCATATTAACACCGGATTATAGTCGCTTGTAGCTATATGTCAATATTGCTTTTTAATACTTTCTGTGGAAAGCGGTCTTTTATCTCGTCTAACTCGGGCTATATATAAACAGCTAATAAGCTTTGCTGCAAGGAATATTGGGCGACTAGATGGGGCGCATAAGGCTTAAGCGCATATACGACAAGTATGACGTCTCTGACGGCCTTACGATACTCGTGGACAGGCTCTGGCCGCGGGGGGTGCGGAAGAGCACGCCCAACGTCGAGATCTGGATGGCGGACATAGCCCCGACGGACGAGCTCAGGAAGCGGTACCAGCACGACCCGAAGAAGTGGGTGGCGTTCAAGCAGAAGTACATCAAGGAGCTCCAGAAGAACGACATGGTGGAGGAGCTGGTGAGCCTGGTGGTAAACACGGGGGTCACCACCCTGGTCTACGCGGCCAGCGACAAGGAGCGCAACAACGCGGTCGTCCTGAAGGAGTTCGTGGAAAAGGCGATAAAGAAGCTGAGGTAAAGGCCGCAAGCATAGCGGTTAATAAGCCTTATTGCCCCTATCTGTCTAGTAAAGGGGTTTACTAAGTAAAGGGGTTTACTAAGTAAGTGGGTACATGAAACTGTTCGATACAAAGCCAAAATCCGATCCACACTCCCTCTATGGAAGGGAGAAGGAGCTTGGCCTCCTAGTAGAGAACTTAAAGGCAAAGAACTGGGTAATCCTCCTGGGCCCGCGGAGGATAGGTAAGACCTCACTTGCCGAGTGTGCCATAACCAAACTAGGCCAGAAGATTTTCGTCTTGGACGCCAGGGAGAACAGCAACTTCATTCAGGCGCTGAATAAACTGCTTGCGACACCGGAAAAGACTCTTAAACTAAAAGCAGAAATTCGGATCCCCCACACCCCCATTAACGTCGGAGTTGAATATGACAGGACCCTCTCAAAAGACGACCTCAATTCGGCACTAAAGGCCACCAAGCACCTTTACATACTCGTAGACGAGACCCAATGGCTCAAGAATCCCCGGCAGGTGGTGATGCTTTTGGCGCACCTTTATGACTACTACCATGACAATGTCACGTTCATCATAACCGGATCAATGATTGGGGTGATGAAATCCATAATAGAACCCGGACCCGCCAGCCCGCTATACGGCAGGGCAATGACAAAAATGGAGATAAAGAGGTGGCAATCATCGGTAAGTCTGGGGTTCCTCAAGGCCGGAGCCAAGGAGATCGGCATGCCTCTGGACGAGAAGATGGCCATGGAAGCGGAGGGAAGATTGGACGGGCTTCCAGGGTGGCTCACGCTTTTTGGTTATAATTACGCCCAATCGAAAAACCCCAACCTAGCATTAACGGAAACCGTAAGGGAAGCCAAAAAGATAGTCTCCCAGGAGCTGAAAAGCATAGCAGAACTTGGCATAGGCTCTCCAAGACTGTTAAAAATACTTGAAGCGTTGTCGAAAGAGCCCCTGCGATTCGGCGAGATTTCGACAGCTACGGAATTAAACAACACCACACTTTCGAAGAACCTTTCAACCTTAGGAAAGCTAGGCTATGTAGAGAAAGGCATTAAAAACCGGTATTTCATATCGGATCCTGTTCTTCTCCAATTCATAAGGGATACAAAAGAGGCGAGACGATAACCGACTATGTAATCGTGGACACCAGCTCCATACTCTTCGGATTCTCGAACCGGAAGAGCGTCTTCGAGGCCGTATCGGCCGAACTGGGGGGCAAATGCCTCGTTTCGAAAGGTATAATAAATGAGTTAGACACAATATCTAAGAGCAAGGGGACCAGGGGCGCCGATGCCAGGGCCGCACTCCGGGAGTTGAGCCTTAAAAAGATAAGGATAGAAGCCGACTCGAAATACCCTGACTCATGGATAATGGAAAGGGCAGCGGAATCGGGCGTGTCAGCGGTCGTCACAAACGACACGAAGCTCGCCCTGGAGATAAGGAAAAGGGAAGAGGTTGACGTTTTTAAGTTCTCAAGGGAAGGGAAGCTGAAGAGGTTAAGGTGAAGATATGTACTACGTGCACACAATGGAAGACACATTCAAGATGGCCCCAGAGTTCTTCGACAGGGACATAGACGACGTCGCGACCCAGGTGCTCAAGAGGAAGTACGAGGGCTCGATAGACAAGAAGCTCGGGGTCATAGTGGCGGTCTTCAACATCAGGAACATAAGCGACGGCTCCATACTGCCGGGCGACCCGGCCACGCACCACAACGTGGAGTTCGACATGCTCACCTACATGCCCTACGTGGACGAGGTGGTCGCAGGGGAGGTGACCGAGCTGGCGGAGTTCGGCGCATTCGTCAGGATAGGCCCGATCGAGGGCCTGGTGCACGTCTCGCAGATAACCAACGACTTCCTAACGCTGGACAAGAAGGGCCCCGCCTTCGTCTCGAGGAAGAGCGGCAGGAGCCTGAAGAAGGGCGACGCAGTGCTGGCGAAGATATCGACGGTCAGCATGAAGAACACGGTCAAGGACTCAAAGATAGCGCTTACGATGAAGCCCGAGGGCCTCGGAAAGCCCGAGTGGATAAACGAGGGGGCCAAGAGGGCCAGGGCCGACGCGGCCAAGAGGAGGAGATGATATGGACGAAAAAGCATGCAGGAAATGCGGACTGATAATAAGCCACGGGGACTCGTGCCCGCTGTGCAACTCGAAGGACCTCACCAACAAGTGGAACGGCTACATAATAATGCTGAACGCCGACAAGTCCGCGCTGGCGAAGGAGCTGAAGATAAAGGTAAACAGCACCTACGCGATAAACATGGGTTGAGGGGAGGGGGCATAACCCTGCAACCCCCTGCCGAGTTGGCCGCTCTTCAGGGAGCAGTGGCGCCCTGTAATTTCTGATCAAAAGGGGAAGGATGGCAAAGAAGCTGTGGGACAAGGGCTACGCCGTAGACAAGGAGGTAGGGGACTTCATCGTCGGGAACGACAACGTCCTTGACCTGCAGCTGGTCAAGTACGACTGCCTCGCATCGATCGCCCACGCTCGAATGCTGGGCAGGATAGGCATACTCAAGAAGCAGGAGGCGGAGAGCCTCGTCAGGGAGCTGAACGCCATAATCGCCCTCTGGGAAGAGGGCAAGTTCACCATATCCAGGGAAGAGGAGGATATGCACACCGCGATAGAGAACAGGCTAACCGAGAGGCTCGGCGACCTGGGGAAGAAGATACACACGGGAAGGTCGAGGAACGACCAGGTCCTTGTCGCGCTCAGGCTCTATTACAAGGACAGCATCAGGGAGTGCATAACCCTATCGGGGCAGCTCATGGCGAGCATGCGGGCATTCTCCACAAAGTACGGAAGCATAGAGCTGCCCGGCTACACCCACACGAGGAAGGCGATGCCGTCATCGGTCGGCCTCTGGACGTCCGCCTTCATGGACTCAATGCAGGACAACATCACCCTTCTCAGGGGCGTCCTCGAGCTCGTCGACCAGTCCCCGCTGGGGACAGCGGCCGGCTACGGCTCCCCAATCGAGCTCGACCGGGAGTTCACGGCGAGGGAGCTGGGCTTTGCAAAAGTCCAGCAGAACCCGATCTACGCCCAGGCGAGCAGGGGGAAGTTCGAGGCCAGCATGCTCCACGCGCTGGGCCAGGTGATGCTAGACCTCAACAGGATAGCCTCCGACCTGATAATATTCACATTGCCGGAGCTCGGCTACTACGAGCTCCCGACCAGCCTAACGACCGGCAGCTCCATGATGCCTAACAAGAAGAATCCGGACCTGCTGGAGCGCCTGCGGGCCAGCTACCACGTCATCGTGGCCTACGAGATGCAGGTGAAGGGGATCTCGGGCAACCTCATGACGGGCTACAACGGCGACATCCAGCTCACGAAGGAGCCGGTGCTCAACGGCTTCTTGCTGGCGGAGAAGAGCCTGAGGATGGGGTCCCTCCTCTTCAGGAACCTGAAGGCCAACAGGGAAAGATGTGCAAAGGGTCTCACAAATGACGTCTATGCGACCCACCGGGCCTACGAGCTCGTGCGCCAGGGCGTGCCGTTCCGGGACGCCTACAGGCGGGTCGGCAAGGAAGAGACTGCCCCCTAGTGCTCGTGGTCGTGCTCCTGCTCCTCTGCCTTCTCGCCCTCCCTGGGCCTCAGGTACTCCTCCCCGACCTTGACCCTCTCGACTTCCTTGAAGTAGCTGAAGACCGCGGCTATCAGGCTCGCCCTCCCTATGAAGTAGTCGGCGTCCTTCTTCACCGCTTCGCCGAACCCCATCTCGACGGTCTTCCCGTCCACCTTGACCGACGACGGCTCTACCTCATAGGTTCTCCCCAGCGCCATTATCCTGTCCTGCTGCTGGGCCAGCCTCTTGGTCACCTTGACCTCATAGGTTATATCCATCCCAGCATAGGGGTGGTTCGCGTCGACAAGCACCCTGCCGGAATTGACGCTCTTTACCGTCGCTGTTACGTTGTCTATGTTCACCCGCATTCCCGGGTAGGGCGCCATGTCCCTCTTCTTGAACTCCGAAAGGGGCATTATCCTAACTATGTCGGGGTTCCTCTCGCCGAACGCCTCCTCCGGCTTCAGGGTTATCTTCTTCTGCTGGTTCAGCTCCATCCCCTTCAGCGCCTCGTCCAGCCCCTTCACCACGGTCCTCTTCCCGACGACCACCAGGACGGGCCCGTACTTCCTGCCCTCGACATGTATGCCGTTCTTCTCGGCGACCTTCTCATCGGTGGTGTCTATCATCTTGCCGTCCGCCGCGGTCCACGAACTGTACTCTACCTCTATGAATTCCCCTTCGCTGAAAGCCATAAAATCAACTAAACAGAATAACATTTAATAACGTAAGAATAAAAGATGTTTGCAATAGTGGTTAATTATGGAAGGCAAGGCGAAGCGGCTGATATACGGCATCGGATCCCTTTTCGTGGCGGTGATATTCATCATGTCCTACGCGGCGTTCAGCAACAACGGGACCAATTCCAGCTCGACAACCACGATCGGGGCGGCAAACACGGTCTACGTCTACGGGACTGCGAACGGGCTGATCGTGAACTACAGCTATTCCGCCTACATATCCACGGCCGGCGGAACCCCGTCGTCCGGGCTCAACGCCACGCTTTCGGCGCTGGAGGCCAATGGGACGATCAGCAACTTCGTCCCCCTCAACTCCACGTCCTATGAGGCGATACTGTCGGGCATGAATCCCTACCAGCTCTACCTCTACCTTTCCAAGGCGCTCAGCGGCAACGTGTTGGTCGGGGGCTATGCCTACGTGCGCCTCCCCGCAACGGTCAGCATGTACTACAGCGCATCCTCCCCCGTCCCCGTCGCCCTCCCGGCAAAGAACTACACCGTGTTCCTGCCGAGGGTCGCTCCGGTAAACTCGAGCGTCCCGATGAAAATAAACGCCCTTATAACCACGGCCGGCACAGTATACAACAACCAGATACGATTAAGCGAAGGCTAAAACATGGAAACGGCAGAGCTTGCGATGAAATACGCCGTCAAGAACGCGTTCGACTACGGCAAGGCCAGGCCAGGCCCGATAATAAGCAAGCTCATGGCCTCCGCCAAGGGCTCCAACATAGGCGACATCGCGCAGATAGCCCAGGACGCGGTGGACTGGGCCAACGCCCTCAGCAAGGAGGAGCTGCAGAAGGCCTACGCAAAATATTCCGGCGAGTTCGCATCCGAGAAAAAGGAAAGGGCGGAGCGGACGGCAAAGCCCAAGATGGAGCTCGAAGGGGCAGTCCAGGGCAAGTTCCACACCCGGTTCTCGCCCGAGCCCAGCGGATACGCCCACATAGGACATGCGAAGGCCGCCCTGCTGGCGAACGCGTTCGCGGAGATATACGGGGGCAAGATATCCCTCTATTTCGACGACAGCAATCCGGAGCGGGAGAAGCAGGAATACGTCGACGCGATAAAGGAGGACATGAAGTGGCTGGGCATAATATTCGACAACGAGTACTACGCCAGCGACAGCATGCCCAGGATCTATGACTACGCCAAGACCCTTATCTCGGAGGGGAAGGCCTATGCCTGCAACTGCAGCTCGGAGGAGATGAAGGAGATGAGGATGCAATCCAAGGCCTGCCCGCACTCAAAGCAGGAGCCGGAGGAGAGCGGCGCGATATTCAGGGAGATGCTGGACGGGAAGCTGGAGGAGGGCGACGCGGTGATAAGGTTCAGGGGGGACATGGAGTCGGACAACACCGCGCTGAGGGACCCCACAATACTGAGGATAAAAGAGGACAGGCACTACCGGCAGGGGGACAAGTACCCGGTATGGCCTCTCTACGACTTCAACACCCCGATAAATGACTCGCTGCACGGCATAACCGACGTGATAAGGAGCAAGGAGTACGAGCTGAGGAACCCGCTCTACCGCATGGTGCTCGACGCGCTCGGCCTGCCCAAGCCAAACATACACCTCGAGGCGAGGCTCACGATAAAGAACAACATAACGTCAAAGAGGTACCTCAACATCTACGTCGAGCAGAAGCTGCTCAGCGGCTACGACGACCCGAGGCTGGTCACCCTCTCCGCCCTAAGGGCGAGGGGCGTCAGGCCGGCCGCGATAAAGGCGTTCGTGATGAGGTTCGGGATGTCGAGGGTCGACAGCGTGGTAGACATATCGATGCTGCTCGACGAGAACAAGAAGCTCATAGACCCGGAGGCCAAGAGGCTGTACTACGTTGAGGACCCGGTGAAGCTGCTGGTCGAGGGCGCAAAGGCCCAGAAGGCCGAGCTGAAGCTGCACCCCACGGCGAAGATGGGGAGCAGGAGCTACAAGACGGGGGACACATTCTACATAAGCGGGGCTGACGCAAGGAACCTTGAGGAGGGCAGCACCCTGAAGCTGAAAGGGCTATATGCGGTGAAGGTCGACAAGGTGGAGCCGAAGCTGATCACCGCCTCCCCCATCAAGGGGGAGTCGGAGCTGAAGGCCCAGTGGGTCCTCGAGAAGCACCACGACTGCGAGGTGGTGATACCGAAGCCGCCCCTAAGGGACGACGGGGAGTTCGACCGGGAGAGCCTACAGACGAGCAGGGGGTACGTTGAGGGATACGCCTCCAAGCTGAAGGAGGGCGATGTGGTCCAGTTCGAGCGTTTCGGCTTCTGCATCCTGGACAGCAAGAAAGACATGTCCTTCATCTTCCTCTCGAAGTAGCCATTGGCAAGCCAGCGATACCGTGGCAAGTTTGACGTCGAGAAAGGTGGAGTTAAGCTTATATATTTGGAAACCCATATACTGTTAGTGACAAGTGTTTCCAATGGAGAGCATGACCGTTCGCCAAAAAGACCGTGCCCAGGCAATGGCAAGCCTAGTGGGCAGGCTCAGGAAGACCATAACGGTAGAGGCCGCCGGCCCCGAAGGCAGATGGGCAGTGACAGGTCTGCTCGAGGATGCGAGAGGATTCCATGCGGTCTGGGTATCCAAAGGGGATAAAATAATCGGGATCGGTTTTGTAAGCAGGCTTGGGGCGATCAGGTCCATAAGATCCCGAGGAAAGACGCTCTATGACAACAGGTTCAGGGTAAAGGGCGTTTACGGCCCAAAATCCAGGGAGGAGGTAGACGAACTCAGGACCAAGAGCTTCGGCAGGGCCATAGCGGAGGCGCTGAAAGAGCCCCAGATTGGTGGCAATCCGGTCGTCTTGGGATGGAAATCCCCTACAGCCTACCTAAGAAAAACAGGCGAGGAAGGCAGGCAGGCTAGGGCTTCAGGATCTTCGAGTAATTGAACTCCGAAAGCTTTTCCTCGATGTCCTGGTATCCCTTTCCACAGAGGGCTCCACCCGCCAGGAACTCCTCCTGGGTCACATCCGCCAGGCAGAATTCCGGCATCCTGAAGGCGTCCTTCTCCTCAACGCTATCAAACTCGAAGTCCACAAGGACCAATCCCTCCAACCCGTCCTTAAAAACGTCTATTTCCGCAGTCCTTTTCCCATGGCCGTAAAAATATCTCTCTTTCCTCACTCTTTTTCCCTTGAGCCTGTCGAGATCGCCGAATTCCTCCTCTGTGAGTGGTATCGTCTGCTCGAGCTGGCGCGAGGCGTCTCCATCCCTTACAGGCTCCTTCTTGGTTATCATGAACCTTTTTCCGTCCCTTCTTACCCTGAGCGTAGGGTGCCTGGCCGCCGCGGGCAGGTAGATGTCAAGTATCTCCTTCGACTCGCAGTTTTCCAGCCCGTCCGGCAAGCGCTTCGCAAGGTATGTCACCTCAAGCTCAACGCTGTCGGCCATTCATTCACCGGCCTCCCCAATTGCCTCAAGAAGGTTCGCCCTCTTCTGATCCTCTATGAGGCCCCCGGAGACGCCCAGCAGCCTCTTCGCGCCCCTTCTGTCCCCTGCCTTGAATGCGGTGAAGGCCGCGTAGTAGAACGCATTAGCCGCCGGCGAGCCCCTCCTGACCGCAGCCTCCAGCTCCTTTTCCGCCACGCTGTACAGCCCTCCCTGGACATTCATCACGATCTTCGCGTATCTGGCGATCTCCCCCTCCCTGTCGAGCCCGGCAATCCTGTTTGAATATACTTGCGCGGCCCTGAGGTTCCCCAGCTTCAGGGCGCAGAGGAACATCCTGTAGAAGGCGTAGGCGCTCGGCGCCTCCCTGGCCTCCTTCTCCGACATGCTGAGCGACTTCGCGATAAGCGTCTTCCCTTCAGAGACAAGCTGCGCGGCCTTTTCCCTGAGCGAGGAGTTGCGCTCCAGAGCGCCTTCACCGCCGCCGTAGCGTATCTGCGAGACGACGTGGTTCGAATGCTCGATGCACATTATCCCCCTGGCGTAAAGCAGCTGCGGGCTCGGCCTCCCCTTCATGAGCATGTCATAGGCCGCCGCGGCGATCCCAAAGTCCTTCCGGAGGACCGCTGTCCTTATCAAGGCTATTGAGGAGAAGAGAACGGGGTTGCTGCCCTCCAACGTCCTGGCGTCCGATCCGACGACGCTCTCGCAGTTCGAGCAGAAGGCGATCGCGCCCGCCGCCAGGGTCTCGGCGCCGCAGAACTCGCAGACGACGTGCCTGTACCCCTCCGCCCCGCGCCGCGCGACCGCGACCCATCCAGAGATCCTCATGCAACCAGACTTGTAGACCAATCTTAATTAACTTTTCTTCCTGAGCACGGCGAACATGTGCAGGCTGTCGTAGGGCTCTATGTCTATCCTCTCGAGCACCTCGAACGCGCCCTGCAGCTTTGAGAGCTCCATTTTGTAGACCTCGTCGGGATCCTTCGAAACGTCGACGCTCTGGGACTTTATCACGAAGTAGGCGAGGCCGCCCTCCACGAGCATCGGGCTGTTCTTCAGTAGCATCTCCGCCTGGTCCTTCACCGCGACGTCCTGGTAGATGACGTCGCAGACCCCGACGCTTTCCGAATAGGCCTCGGGCCGCCCCGCGTCCGCCAGGATGGGCAGCATGTTGTCCCTCGACTCGCAGAGCTTCACGAACTCCCTCATGTTGCGCTCCGATATCTCCACGCCGAAGAGCCTCCCCGAATGCCCTATTATGTCGCTCACGTGGCTCGGGGTCGTCCCGGTCGCCGCCCCAAGGTAGAGGACCCTCGCGCCCTCCTTTATCTCCATCTTCCTCATCCCCCTGAGTATCGCGGCTGCGAGCTTGCTCCTGTAAGGGTTCCACATCCTGTATTCAATATCCTTGTACCTGACCAGGTCCTCGCCGTAGACCTTCCTCCCGGGCGTCATGTTCCTGGTGGCAAGTTTTCCGTCTATCCTGTAGACGCCTTCGAAGAGCTTTTCGAACTTCACACTCTCACTATACCTGTAAGTCTAAGCTCAGAAGAGATATAAACATTGTATCCAAAACCAATACGGTGCAGAGATGGCGACACCCTCGAGGTTGGAGGCGGCGATATCAAGGATAATCGCCCTGAGTTCTACGCTCCCTGAGGAGGAGCTGGAGCGGGCCCTGGCCCTCTGCGTCTCGGAGGCCCTGGGGGTCGAGAGCGTCAGCATACGCGGCGACATAAGCCGGGGGGCATCTAACCTCCTGGACTACGTCCTGAACACCAAGCGCCCCTACGTCGACAACGAGCTGAGCGAATACTCGTCCTTCCCCGAGCTGACCCTCTACATGAGCAGGGGCCAGAAGAGCTGCGCCTTCATACCAATAATGCTGAGCGGGAGGGTGGTCTCGGTGATAGAGATGATGTCCAAGAGGGAGAACCTGTTCACAGAGGAGCTGATACATGATGCGACAAGCCTCTCCTACCTCATCGGGCTGTCATTGTCCTACAGGAAGGAGGAGTCGAAGAGCGTGAGGCTGGCGTCCTACTTCAACGCGGCGTTCGATTCGCCTGTCCCGCAGATGCTGGTGGCGAACGACGGGGCCATAATAAGGTTCAACCAGGCGGCCGCATCGGAGTTCGGCTTCTCCGACCTAAGGCCTTTCAAGCTGGAGAATCTGATCGGGCTGACCATCCAGGAGACGAAGGGCAAGTCAGAGAAGGGCAGGGAGTTCCTCTTCAGGAAGGGCGACAAGAACTATTCCATACACGCCACGGAGACGGGAGTGAACCTGAATTACCTGTCGGTCAGGAACGTGACCGAGGGCGAGACGCTCTCCTGGGCGATGGGGCTGATGGACCAATCATACGGCGCGGGCGTCATGATGCTCGATGGCCAGTTCAAGATATACTATGCGACCCCGAGCATAGGGAAGATCATAGGGTACGACAGCACTCTTACCCTCTCGCGGAGCCTGATAGAGCTCATAGCCGAGAGGGACAAGGGCGCGTTCAGGGACGCCCTGGCGGCCGCCGCCAAGGGCACGGCGCGGGGAACCGTCGGGCTGGTCACCGACAAGGGCGCGATATCGACCGTCAGGTTCTCCGTGTCGAAGAGGAACGGCGGCTACATGATGCTCTTCTACGACTCCGGCGCGGAGAGCTACGTCGCGAGCATGGAGACGGCATTTGACGAGTTCCTGGACAGCTCATCGGACATGGCGCTCCGGGTGGACGAGCTGGGCTACATAACCTATGCCAACCACGCGGTGGAGCCGGCGCTCGGCTACGACAGGGCCGAGCTGGTGGGCAAGGAGATAGGGATGATCTACTCCTCCACGGAGGTGCTTGAGCGCGACCTGGGATACGCAAGGGGCGGGACCAAGATAGACAACTCCTATACCTACCTCAAGGCGAAGGACGGCAGGAGCGTGGAGGCGAACAGCTCCATCCGCTTCTTCAAGACCGGCGGCGCGTCGCAGTACGTGATAATAGCCAAGGAGCTGGAGACGAAGAGGAAGATCAAGGACCTGGGCGATGCGATAGAGGCGCAGCAGGGCGAGATAAAGAAGCTCGAGGGCATGGGGGAGCTCAAGAGCCAGTTCATCTACAACATCTCCCACGAGCTCAAGACCCCCCTCACCAACATAATAGGCTTCTCCAAGCTCCTGCAGGGCGGCGAGTTCGGGGCCGTCAACGAGGAGCAGCAGAGCCACATATCGACGATAATAGACGAGGCGAACCGGCTCATGGAGATGATAACCCAGGTGCTGGACGCCGCGAAGCTGGACTCGAACAAGATGAAGCTCGAGCTCACGGAGGTCGACCTCAAGAGCATGGCCGATAACCCCAGCATAAAGGCCCTGGGGGAGCGGGCGAGGAACAATGGGCTGGACTTCTCCTGGACCGTCCGCTATGACGTCCCCTCCGTCATGGCGGATTACGGCAGGATGATACAGGTCTTCGTGAACCTGATAGGCAACTCGATAAAGTTCACCGAGAAGGGGTCGATAACGGTCGACATAAGGAACAGGGCGACGAAGAAGGGCAAGCCGAGCTCCGTGGAGTGCAGCGTGATCGACACCGGGATCGGCGTCGCGGAGGAGGGCAGGCGCAGGCTCTTCAGGGAGTTCTACGGGGCGGCGCGGGCGAAGGGCAACATAAAGCAGGAGGGTTCCGGGACGGGCCTCGGACTATCGATAACGAAGAAGATAGTCGAGCTGCACGGCGGCAAGATCTGGCACGAGCCCATGGAGGGCGGAGGCAGCAGGTTCTGGTTCATCCTCCCGATAAAGGGAAAGAGGAAGCCGAAGGCTGCCTAGCGGAAGGAATCAGCCTACCAGCGCGGCGCAGGCGTTGTTCACAAGCCTGGTTTGGGTGTATTCGGACAGCAGGCTGCTGTAGGTCGCCCCCGCGAATATCCCGCCGAACTGGTTGGAGTTCACGGTTGCCACTGTGGACGAGCCCGACTGCGCCACGGTAAGCGATATCGTCAGCGCCGCGGTGCCGTTGAACTGCGGGTCATTCACCAGGGCAAGGAATTCCACGTTGTACCTGCCGCCCCCCTGGCTGACCGTCTTCTGGGCGAGCCCTGTGGGCGTCTCGTAGCTCATGTTGTAGTAGTCGACCTGGCCCGTCGGGAGCGCCGCGAAGCGCTCGAAATAGCTGTTGCTGTAGAGGGTCGGGGTGCAGCCGGAGACCGCGCTATAGATGGAGCTGTAGTTGAGCATCAACGCATAGCTAGGGTCGGAGGCGAGCGCGGCGTTTATCGCCAGCTGCGTGCTGTTGGCCGCCGAAATGGTCGTGGTCGTAGTCGCCGCCATCACCGTGGTGGTGACGCTCGGCCCGTTGGATGTTGCCGCCACCGTCGTGGTGGAGGCCGCAGGGACCGTGGTGGTCACGTTGATATGCAGGCCCGGAAGCGAGACGCTGGGGTGGCCTATGTACTGGTAGTCCGGATCTACCTGCAGGGAGGCGGCCAGCGGCGATATCTGGACCTCTGCCGAGCCCCTGCCGGCCGAGACAAGCCTCATCTGCATTATCGCGAACTGGCTGTTGTAGTTGACCTTGACGGTCGAGTTCTGGTGGAGCGTGACGTTCAGTATCGGCCCGAGGAACACGGGCACCGAGGTGACGTAGACGTAGGCCGTCTGGGTGTCATTGTTGTATCCCTCCAGGGTCGCCACGTAGCTCTTCCCGGAAATGGAGAGCTCGGACCCCCTGCCGCTGAGCGCGACCGTGGTGGGCCCGCCGATGTTTATCGGGCCGCCCATGAAGTAGTAGGCGAAGCCCGCGATGAGTATTATCACGATTACGATGCCGACCAGAAGGAGCTTGCCCCCGATCCCGGCCCTTCCGCGCCTGTGGCGCCCCTTGCGCCCATAATCGTCCATATTGCGATTATGGTAGCCAAAAGCTTTTAAGCATGGCGCCACCTTCGCGAAACCGGAAGCGGGAGAAGGATATTATTACTTGCTCTCACTATCACTATAAGGTGACCACGATGGCGGAGGAGAGCACGGCCGGGAACATGAGCGACATTTACGAGCTTGTGAGCTCAAGGCAGCAGATCACGTTCAACGAACTCAGCGACATCTCCTTCTCTAAGGGGATAGAGAAGGGCAGGCTCAGGGCCGGGCTCGCGGAGCTGGAGCGCATGAGGGTCATAGCGTCGCGGACGAGCGGAGGGGTACTGACCTACTACCCGCTCCAGCAGGCGGGCGACGTGCGCAAGATACTCATAGTGGAGGACGACAGGAACATAAACAAGCTGATGGCCCTCTCCATCGGGAAGGGGTTCGACGTCAGCCAGGTCTACGACGGGGCGGAGGTCATCCCGTTCGTCAAGAAGAACAGGCCCGACCTCGTGATACTGGACCTCATGCTCCCGCACCGGGACGGGCTCGACATCTGCAGGAGCATAAAGGCTGACCGGGAGATATCTGGCACGGTGGTCATAATAGTCAGCGCCATGGACCCTATAACAAGCAGGTACAAGGGCCTTGAGAGCGGCGCCGACTACTACATAAAGAAGCCCTTCGACCCGCTGGACCTCAGGAGCCTGGTGACCATATTCCTCAGGAAGAAGGGCAAGAGGTTCGCGCCCCTGATAGACCTGCCGGACCGCGAGGGCATATCGAAGGAGATAGAGCACTCCATAGAGGAGGGGGCCCGGTACTCGATCGGAACGATAAAGATAGACGCCCTGGGCGGCTACGCCAAGAAGTTCGGGCCCGACTCGGCGATGGTCATACTCCGCCTCGTCTCCCAGCTGCTGCAGGACATAGCCAAGGGCAAGCAGAGCAAGATGTTCGTGGGCTTCCTGGAGAGCGAGGTCTTCATGATCGCCGGTGAGAAGCAGCAGGTGGACTCCGCGGTCACAGACCTGCAGAAGGAGTTCACGGCGGTGCTGCCGTTCATACTGCAGGACGAGGGCTACAAGGGCGTGAGCCTCAACATAGAGAGCCTCTTCGAGTCCGAGAACCTCCCCCGCCTCTCCATCCTCTACGAGGAGCTGGAGAAGGGCAAGCTGAAGGAGAGGAGGGACGAGATAATCAAGGCGAAGGGAAGCCCGGGCATCGGGGACTACACCTACGAAGAGATAATCCGCCTCTTCGGGGACCGCGACTACGACGTGAGGATAACCAGGGACCCGAACGGCGTGAAGCTCCAGGTCAGCAAGGGGGAAGGGGAATAGATGCCTAGGCGGTCGGCTGTAGGGGCGCAATCGGCCATAGACTTCATCTCCTCCTACGGCTTCGTGATACTGATAATCGCGATCTCGGTCTACGCGGTGCTGCAGCTGGGAGTCTTCAACTACACCGCCTCGCCCCAGTACTGCTACTCCCAATACCCGTTCACCTGCATAGGGTACGCGGTGAACTCCAGCGGGGCCCTGGCGATAGTGCTGTCGCAGGACAGCGGAGGGATAATGAACGTGACCGGCGTCGCATGCTCCACGGTCCCCAACACCGTCAAGGTGGGGCCGGAATACGGCAACGTCAACGTCCTGTCCAACTCCGTAAAGCCCGGATACTACCCCAACGGCAGGCTCGCCAGCGGGACCGTCCTGTACCCCGGGGCGCAGACGGTGCTCTATGCCAGGTGCTACGGGGGCAACTCAGGCCCGATCTCCTCGCCCATCGGCACCACCTTCACGGGTTACGTGTGGGTCAACTACACCTTCTCCGGGCTCCCCGCCGCCTACCACAACATAGGCCAGGCGGCCACCATAAACGCCAGGTACACCTGACAGTGATAAAATGATACTCTGCCTCACGGGAATGCCGGGAAGCGGGAAGTCCACGGCGGCCAGGATATTCTCCAGGAAGGGCTTCGAGGTGATGGAGATGTCCGGCATAATAAAGGAGGAGATGCGCCGCCTGAAGATAAGGGTCAACCCGGAGAGCGTCGAGGAGTTCGTGAACAAGGAGAAGGCAGAGCGCGGCAAGGACGTCTTCGCGGTGATGATGGGGAAGAGGCTGCGGGGACTCGGGCACAACGTCCTGGTGATAGGGTTCAGGTCGGTCGCGGAGTTCGAGACCGTGGAGAGGGCGGTCGGGATGAAGCTCCCCCTGATAGCGATATCGTCGCCCGAGAAGCTGAGGTTCAGGAGGCTTTCGGGGAGGAGGACGCTCCCGGTAAAGAGCCCCGAGAAGTTCAGGATGAGGGAGAGGTCGAACATAAGGATGGGCATCCTGGAGGTGCTGGCCCGGGCGGACTACCTGGTGGCGAACACCGGGACAAGGAAGGAGTTCGACGAGTCCATAGAGGAGCTCATAAGGAGGATCGCGGAGACCGAGTGATCCGCTCCTCCTCAAAAGGTTAATATAACTTCAATGCCATCTAGAAACCGCTAGTGGTGACCGGATGAGGAACTTAATCGCTGTCGCATTAATGGCTTCCCTATTGGCGGCCGCCCTGCCTGTGGCCTCCTATGTCAGCATAGTGAGCCCCTTCAACTACACGGCCAACGGCAACGTCACGGTGCCGCTGGGAAGCGTCGGGCCCGGCCAGACATTCTACGTGACCGTATCCGCCGAGACCACAAACTCGACAGGACACATGCTCAACTACGGCTGGAACAAGCTCGTCGCTACGAACCTCCCGGCCGGATGGATAGCCCAGAACTCCTCGCTCAACAACCAGTACCTCTCCACGGAGATCACGGTGGCGCCCAGGGAGCCCAACGGGACCTACTCGTTCAACCTGACGGCGATCAACCTCGGGAACTACTCCGGGATAGGCTCGATGGAATTCACCATGACAGTCAATGTCACGCCCGACGTTCTGAAGCTCGGCGTCTCGCCGACGGTGCTCAGGGCCGGGCCGGGCCAGCCGGCAGAGGTGTCCGTGACGGTGAACAACACGGGGGTCTCGGACACGCCCTTCGTCATAGGCCTTGCCGGCCTGCCAGCCTGGAACACGACCCAGACGGTGATAGCGCTCCACCACACGACCGGCAGGTTCCAATACCCGGTCTACGAGAACGAGCCCGGCGTCTACAACATAAAGCTATACGTCAACTCCACGGCCAGCCCCCTGATAAGCAAGGAGTCCAACCTCACCCTGATAGTCGGGGCGAGCGTCATGAACGACTACTCGGCGCTCGGCCAGGGCCTGCCGCTCTTCCCGATAGTGTACGAGCCCGCCTACGCAGTGATGTACTTCCTGGGCCTGCTCGCAAAGATGCTCTGAAGTGACTAGATGGCGCCATCCACTTCCGGGAAGGGGAAGGACAAGAAAGGGAAGAAGGAGCTCAAGGCACTTTACCTGGGCCTCGACTCGATCAACGACCTAGCCAGGAACCTAGCGGGCGAGAAGTCGTACCTGCTGGCCGTGAAGAGGGGCGCCGCCTACAGGCTCATGTGCTCCGGCGAGAGGGTCGGGGAGGGAAGGATAATCTACTACTTCGATTCCAAAAAGATAGGAAGGTACCTCATCTACGGCGCGGAGGAGGAGAGCGGCGAGAGGGTGGAGATGGCCGACGATGTGGCCAACAGGACGGACCACTACAAGTCCCAGAGGATCCCCATAATAGAGATAGGGAGGGACCCCTACCCGCCCATGGCGAAGGGCGACCTCAAGGGCGTAAGGAAGTTGGAGGCGAAGGATCCGGGAGCCCTGGCCAGGGCCCTGATAAACAGCGCCGACGAGGACGAGCAGCCGAAGCTCTGCGCCTTCGCGGACGGAAGGGACAGGATCATAGGCACGCTGGCCCTCCTGGAAGGCCACGACAGGATCTTCGTCTATGCGAAGGCGGGCTCCGGCGAGAGGTTCTCGAACATGATCTACGACTACAACAGCGACACGGTCGAGTACGCCAACTCGGTCGGCGGGACCTCCAAGATAAACATCAGGACAATAAACCTGGCCGAACCGCCTCTGTTCTTCAAGGCCTGACCAACCGGCAGAATCATAGCCGCAGGGCGAACAGCGTCAGCTCCATCCTGTTGTGGTGGAGCTTCTTGACGCGCTCGACCCTGTAGTTGGGGGAAAGGGCATCGGTCGCCATGTATGTCCTCCCGGCGTCGCTTATCTTCGGGAGCTTGAGCGTCATTATCAGGAACCCGCCCCGCTTGAGGTAGATGGCCAGGGCGTTGGCGAGCTTCGAGCTTTCCAGGTAATCGGTGTTGGTGTCTATGGCGAGGAGGTCGAAGCCGGACTCCTTCATGGGCAGCCTCTCGGCGTCCGAGATGTTCGCCCTGATGTGCAGGACAGCATGACCGTCTGAATAGTCCTTCAGGTCCTCTATGACCCTGACGTCCTTCGTCGCGAGCCGGTCGTAGTCGAGCGCCGCCCTGTCGATTGCGACGACCGTCGCGCCCCTCTTGACCATGAAGTTCGTCCAGCCCCCCGGGGCGGCGCCCACGTCTAGGCAGCTCCCTATGCTCTTCCCGTTCAGCCCGAATACGTCGAACGCCTCCTTCATCTTGACCTCTGCCCTGTTCAGGACGTCCCGGTTCCTGTCCTCGAGCCTGAAGTGGTCGATCGTAGCGTCCTCCATCCCGGACGCAAGCGCCGTGCCCAACACCGTGATCCCCTCCCCCACCACGGCATAGACAACCCTCTGCGGGTCCTTCAGGCTTACCGTGAAGCCGAGCGCCTCAAGCGCCCGCCCCAGCTTCACCTCCGTGTCCTTGGCGCTCTCTCCCCTCTTGGCTCCGAGGCTCACCAGCTCAATCCTGAAAGGCTCGCCCTTGGCCACGATCTTCTGTATCCTACCGTTCAGCTCCTCCACGGTTGCCTTATTCTCCATGATCTCCGAAACCGGCAGGATCCCGTAGGAGAAGGTGAGCGCCTTCAGTTTCCCGAGCAGGCCGGCGGGATCGCCGTCCAGCCGGGCCAGGTAGATCCCCTTCCCGAGGGCCATGGTCTTGACCCGACCGGAGACGCCGAGCCGCTCCCTCAATTCGGACAGGGCATAGGATATGAACCTGCTGTCCGTGAGGAGAGCGTAGTTGTATTGCATCGCACCACAAGGGGCAGGCCGGCGGCCTCCGCATAAGTATTTAAGCTCTCTTGCTAAAAATACTTCTGAATATTTGGTGCTTATTTTGGGAAGTATACCAAGGAAGTGGAAGAAGAAGGGAAGAATGCGCTGGAAGTGGCTCAAGAAGAGGCGGAAGCGCCTCAAGAGGGCCCAGAAGCGCAGAGTCGGGGAGCTGTAAGCCTCCGATTGCGCCCTGCAGGCCGGCGTGCCATGCTATGCTTTTAATCTGAGTTGCCAATACCTTCTGGTGCGTTCATGAAGTACAGGATGTTGGGCAAGACAGGGCTGAAGGTCTCCGAGATAGGGTTCGGAGCCTGGCAGCTTGCCAACGATCCCGGGATGTGGATAGGAGCGGACCCCAAGGAGAGCATGAAATGCCTCCAGCGGTTCGTGGAGCTCGGCGGCAACTTCATAGACACCGCCTGGGTCTACGGCTGGGACGACAAGAAACCCGCCTCCCACCCGTCGGAGGAACTGATAGGCAGATTCCTGAAGGAATCGGGAAAGCGCGACGACCTGGTGATCGCCACCAAGGTTCCCCCGAAGAACTTCGAGTGGCCCGCAAGCCCGGACATCCCAATATCGGGGGTATTTCCCGGCGACCATATAGAGAGGTGCGTAAACGATTCGTTGAAGAGCCTCGGCGTAGAAGCAATAGACCTGGTCCAGTTCCACGTGTGGCAGGACAGTTTCGCAAGCGACGCCGGGTGGAAGAAAAGCATAGAAAAGTTGACGAAGGCGGGCAAGGTGAGACACTGGGGAATCTCCATAAACGACTACCAGCCGGAAAACTGCCTCAAGACCCTTGATACCGGGCTCATATCAACGATACAATTCATATTCAACGTCTTCCACCAAAAGCCGGCAGAGAAACTGTTACCCTATGCACGCAAGAACAAGATCGGGCTGATAGCCCGCGTTCCATTGGACGAGGGCGGACTGTCCGGGAAGTTAACCGAGAAGACGGTGTTCCCAGACGGGGACTTCAGGAAGCGCTACTTCGGCGGAGAGAGGCTCAGGGAGCTGGCGAGGAGGACGAACAGCCTGGAACAGCTGCTCGGAGCAGAGGCTGGGACGCTGCCGGAACTCGCCCTGCGTTTCATACTCTCGTTCGACGGGGTTTCGACAACAATACCCGGGATGAGAAGGCTGGGCCACGTGGAGGGCAATACGGCAGTGTCGGACGGGAGAGGGTTGCGGCCCGAGCTCCTCAAGAAGCTGAAAAGCCACGCGTGGGAAAGAAACTTCTATAAATCGTAAATAACTGCCCTTGTAGTTTAACTTGGATAGAACGCGGGCTTCCGGAGCCTGTGATCCGGGTCCAAATCCCGGCAAGGGCGTACCTCTTCAAGTAACGAGACCGCTGAGATACCCATATATACCCCTGCGACTAATATATTATCGTCGACAGAAGGGTGGTTTGAATGAGCTTAAAAGTCTTAGAAAAAACACCATTACTGAAACTCGGCGTATTTGGATTGCTTACAGTATTTGCAAAACTCGAAAACAAAAATCCGTCTGGAAGTATAAAATATAAGACTGTTTCTAGAATGCTTGATAACGCACTAGCTTCTGGGGCATTAAGAAGCGGGATGCACATAATAGAAATATCATCTGGGAATACAGGTATAGCTTTGGCGTTGAGGGGAAAAGAGCTCGGATATCCAGTATCAATAATTACCGTAAAAGATACGACCGGAAGGTCGAAGGAACTGATTAGAAATTACGGTGCTGATTTGGTCGAAGTTAATGGATGGTTTGCCGATGGCGAGAAAATAATTAAAGAAAGGATGGAAAAAGAACCTGGGAAGTGGTTTTATCTGGAGCAGGGCAGTAACCCCAATTCTTTATTGTCAAACTCCGATTTGGGAATTGAAATTGCTGAACAGTTTAAGAAGCTAGATAAAGGCAACATCGATATCTACATTGGGTCAGTTGCAACAGGTAGCACGCTTTCTGGTGTTGGGAGAGCACTTAAAAAAATTAATTCCAAAACTGTTGTTTATCGTGTACTTCCTAAAATTGAGTTCACATACCCTGGTGTTGATGATGAAGGAGTTGGCACCATATCCTTCCCACTATACGACAAAAATGTAGTTGATAAGAGGATAAAAGTCGAGGAAAACGTAGCTATAGAAGGTGCAAGAGAACTCCAAAGGACTTATGGCTATAGCGTCGGAATTTCAGCAGGGGCGAATTTTGCTGCGGTAAAAGAGTTAGCTCAAACAGAAAGAGGTAATTGTATTATAATATTTCCAGATAGTGGAAACAGATATGACATCCTGGATGCAAAAATGTGAAATAAGCTAAAGGTGGTCTCGATAACTGAAAATAATGAACTGCTAGCGGAGGCTTTGGGGGAGGTCGGGAAGTCGGCTCAAATCGTGCTGCAAACGCTTAGATTGGGCTTTTCTGACCTGCCCCTGTCTATTATTGTTATTGCCATTCCATTATCTTTTTTGTTTTAACTCCAACATCTTTCCACAAAGACTTTACTTCACGTTTTGGATTATTATAATTAAATGGTGAAGGGTGTGGAAGGAAGAAAACCATACATTCTTTCCCTTCTATATCTACCCTTAATGGATCTTGGTTACTTGTTTTCGCCATTTTTAGTAGTCCCAACTTGAGTTCTTTAATAAGTTTTTCTGTAGTTATTTTATCGCTTTTTATATATCCTTCTGTATCCCTACTTATTATGTATGTGATACTTATTGCTGCCTCTTTGCCTAACACAAGAATAATGTCAGGTTTTAAAATCTTTAATTGTTCTTTAAGAACGCGCTCGCATTTTTTTAAAGATAGGTTTTTTTTGTTCTTACGGTAATGCATTATCGCATTTGTTGCATATATAGCGTTTAAACGATTTCTTTCTTCTAAAGTAAGACCACCATACCATTCATTCCCCTTTTTTATTTTGCTTCCGCCATGTCCGATCCCAAAATGCTCTAATAAGTTCCTAAAATTATCCGCAGTTTTATCCTCATTTTCTACAGAACAAAATTTTCCAGTTCCTGAATTTGTAGCAGGTTCAAATGCTATCTCAAATATGGTTTTATTTTGTTTTCCATTATAGTGGTGTCCATTACAATTTCTACCTTTAACTACTTCATTATCTTTTGGATTCCTATCACACCCTTCACAAAACTCATGGTTCCCACTACAAATTTGGTCTAAGAAACTATTAAAAATGGGTGGTCTGGAGGGTTCAAGAAATCTAGCGTAGCGACCGCCCTTTAGGGCGGAGATGAATTGAACCCTTCAGTTGAAAAACTTTTCCTGTAAAATTTTTGTGGCGGCTGCGCCGCGACTTTTACGCAGCGCGAGGCCACCGACGTGTTAGCATGAATAGCGTCAGCAATGAATCTGGGTCTGTACACGGGGTCGGGCAAATTGTTTTCCACTTTGAGTGGTGCCCGAAATACCGTTACAATATGTTGCGGCAGGATAAGTATAAAGACTTTCTTGCTTCGGTCCTGCAAAGGGAGATGGAAAAGATGCGGTGCAAAATCGATAGCATGGGAATACAGAACAACCACATACACCTCATTGTTGTTCTGCGGCCAAGTATTGCTGTCAGCGACGTCTTCCATCGTTTGAAGGGCATCAGTTCATACGAACTGTTTCGGTTCGAACCCAAATTTCGGTTGAGATATCCGAAAGGGCATTTCTGGTCTCCTGGAAAGTTCTACCGGAGCGTCGGGGATGTAAACCTTGAAACGGAACGAGACTATGTGAGGGCGCAAGACCACAGACAGAAGACACTTGCAATGTAACTGCGCTGCTGCGAGGGCGTCCTAAAAGCCGCACCCTTTAGGGTTGCGGATGGACGCCCGAGCTGGGGTTCAAAAGGGGCGAAGCCCCTTTTCATTACTTTTGTTTATCTTTTGCTCATCCGCCATAACAACTACTCTTTTTATCAAGAGTTCACTATGACTATTTAGAGTTTCATCTAAATTTAGCAAACTAGAATATAGGCAGTTTGATGAAAGTATCATGGAACATAGCAAGCGGGATCTATTGCAAGTAATGCTCCAGCCTTACATCATTGATATACTCCATGTGGTAGAAGCCGAACCAAAGAGATTTAGAGACCTTAAGAAGTACGTCAAAAACGACATGACGTTGTCCTCAAAGTTGTCAAAACTACTGGATTACAAGCTTATTGAGACTGTCCCTATGAAAACGGAGAGAAGATACATTAACGGCTATATAACCTCAAAGAAAGGAAAAGAGATTCTTGGCAAATTGGAAGGTATCTGATTCTGCTCATCTGTCATTTGGGTGTTAGTAACCCAAGTTTGTTTACAATGTCTTGGAATGAATTTAATTTTCTGTAACCAGTAAGGACTTTGTCCTCATAAATCATATAATGTGGGTCGGCTGGATTCCGAATTGGTATTAAATGGGCATCAATAAGTTTGCCAAAGTCTTCGAGCGATAAGACATATCCGTCATCTACGCTCGAAAGCAATACAATATAACCTCCACCTATGGTGCTACTTTCTCTGACTATTTCGACTAAACATTCACAATAACTTTTATTTAAGCTCCACCACCCTGGATTTTTTGAGCTTTCCTTAACATAAATAACTACATGACCTGATACAATATAAACATTCAGTTCTGGTTTGTCCCAGATATCTGACGAGGTATCAACTCCAAACCCTTTTTCTTTAATCATCCCTGTGAAAGCTTTGACAATCTTTCTCATACTCCCACGTCACAGTCG
Source organism: uncultured Microcaldota archaeon (assembly GCA_963799075.1). GTDB lineage: Archaea > Micrarchaeota > Micrarchaeia > Micrarchaeales > Micrarchaeaceae > JAJYUY01. The sequence continues at coordinate 404,041 of CAWCVI010000001.1, forward strand.
CTTAGCACCTTCTTCAGCCCCATTTCTCTGGCTACCCCTATCCTCCGCTCCATCTGGGCAGAGCCTATCCCCTCTTTGCGGTATTCGGGCTTGACATAGGAGGCGAGGAGGTGCATATAATTCCAGACGACGCCGAAGAATGCATATCCTACTATTTTTCCGTCAACTATGGTAACTAAGGCATGCTTATTTTTTATCGCATATCTTGTATACTTAGCGTCTGCATGGGTATTCTTTCCTGACCATTCAGGTCAAGCTTCCTTGCCAAGTTTAAGTATCGTCTTGGTGTCATCTGGTTTTGCGTACCGGATGATATAATTAGCTTTTAATCGTCTGATTGGCATCTTATCGGATGCTCTCGGATGATTTATATTTCTTTGGATTTCAAAATAACTCATGTCTATACCCAAGGTGGAGCGAGCTGGCTAGACGCGCAATGGAGCTCTATGCCAGGAAGCTCTCCCTGTTAGACAAGCTCCTCAAAAATTCTGAGCTGACCGAGGCGGCCGCGATGGAGATAGGGAGAAAAATAAAGCATGGAGTCGCAAAAAGGCATGGTCTATGAAGATAGTCGTTGACGCCAGATCAAGAAAAAGTTCTGAGCCTAACCGCTACTTCGCAATCTTCTCCAGTATCGGGTAGGTCTGGTAGAGCCCCTCCTTCTCCAGCTGCTGGTAGAGCATGTAGATTATCCCCACGGTCAGGAGTATCCCCATTCCGCTTCCTATGGCTCCGGTGAGAGTCGCCAGCGCGGCCAGGAGCCCCACGAACACGCTGCCCAGCACCGCCAGCGTGGGTATGTACTTGTTGAGCACGTTCTCCACTATCCTCGGGTCCCTCCTGAAGCCGGGTATCTGCCATCCGCCGGTGTCGATCTGCTCGGCTAGGTTCTTGGGGCTCTGCCCGGTCATCTCGATCCAGAACTTCCCGAAAATGACGCAGAGCACGACCAGAACAACCGTGTAGAGTATGACATGCACCCATTCCGGCACCGGAACCATCCCGCCCCAGGGCAGGAAGAGGGTGGTGGTGTGGGTGATGAGATAGCTGACATAGGTTCCGTAGTTTCCTATCCCCCCGTAGGCAGCCGAGTAGGGCAGCGGGAACGAGGGAGAGATAAGGTAGGTGAGCCCGCCGGTGAGCTGGAGGGTCGACCCGCCCGCTCCGTTCGCGACCGGTTGGTAATAGGCTATGAACCTGACAAGGTTCTGGAAGGTGCCGTGCACCCCGGCCAGCACCCTGAACCAGACCGTGAGGCTCAGCTCCAGCGACGATGCGAGTATGACGGGGAGCACGCTGACGTATAGGAATGGTATGGGTAGCCTGCCGCCTATGCCCCTGAACTGCTCGAAGGCGAGAGGAAGCTCCACCTTCATGTCGTAGACGTATATGCTGACCAGGAAGACTATGACCGCGAAGAAGAGCGGGCCGAAGGCGAGTATCGCGTTGGGGATCGCGGCCGCGCCGCCCCCTCCCACCGCCGGGTTGAGCGCGGCTATCGCCTCCGGGATCAGTATGCTGAAGGTGCCGGCCACTATGGCGTAGGAGACCCCGCAGGCGATGAAGAGGTTTATGCCCGAGGTTATCCCGTACTTGGTCATCATCTCGTCAAGGTATATTATCGTTATGGCGCCTACCGCCAGCTGCAGCACCACGATCCCGAAAGCGGCGGGGCTCGCCAGCGGGACATAGCCCGTGGAGACGAATATCACCGCCTCGACTATCGCGAGGCCCATCGCGGCGACCTTCTGGATGGTCTGGAACCTCGACTTCTGCACCGGGTCGTTCATGTCCATCTTGATGAGGCCCGACCCCGAAATAAGCTGGAGCACTATGCTGGACAGCACTATGGGGCCTATGCCCACGGTTATCAGGCTGCCTATCTTCGCGGCGAATATTATGCTTATGAGCTGCAGGAAGGGCTGCTGGACCGCCTGCTGGTTGACCCCCAGGGCGTAGGTGTTGTAGAGCAGGAAATAGACGGCTATTATCCCGGCCGTCCAGTACATCTTCTCCCTCAGCGAGAGCGGCTTGTCAGGCTGCTTTATCGAGGGTATTATGTAGGATATCTTGTCTACGAATTCTAGCCCCATCGTTTTCACTGCTTCACAATGACCTTGTAAGAACCATTCCTCCCCTTGGTGAGCTGCGGCCTGGCACCGCCGAGGCGCCCGCCCATCATCCCGTTGAGGAAGCTGATAGAGATGTCTACAAACTCCTTTTTAGCCTTTGCCCCATCCAGCAGAATCTCGAGCTTTCTGGGCTTCGGGGCGTATCCGAGGGCCCCGAGCCCGAACCTCTCCATCACCAAGGCCGCACGCTGCGCGGCCTTTGCCGTCATCTTGCCCTCCGGAAGCCCCGAGGCCGCCTCCCCACCCAGGTGGGAGAATATGGCCGCGACCTGGCCCGAGTATCCGGGCCTCATGAGGGGCTCGGTGATGAGCATCTGGTATTCCGGCCTTATCCTCCCCTCGCTCCGCTCGCTCCTGAAGAGCGCAGCAATCCTCCCGATTTCGGTGCAGAACGGGTCGCCGGTTCCAGCCGCGGTGGTGAACCTGCAGCAGTCTGACCCGTTGTTGCAGCAGGACACCTCCGTCACCCTAACGAACTCCCCCCGCGCTGCGCCCAGGAAGCCTGCCAGCACCCCGGCGTCGAACGAGTGTATGTTGCAGCCGAGGCCCTGCCGGCCCTTCCTGTATACCGAGACCTCCACGCTGTCCGTCAGGATCCTGTAGAGCATGTAATCGAAGCCGAGCCTCTCGAAGAAGAGCACGATGTCCTGTATGCTGTCCCCGTACCACCGGTAGTGCCTCCTTCCCTCGAAGATCCTGTAGACCGACCTGCCCAACGTGAGCCCGTAGTTGTAGGAGAGCTTCTTCAGGGACGTGGTGAGCGACGACATCGCCGCGGCCAGCGTCACCGCATCTTCTCCCTCAAGCGGGAGGTCGTGGTCGAGCACGCTCTTCGCGAGGGCCCTCTCGTAGCTCAGCTCCTCAAGGCTCGGGTAACTGGGCTCCGCCATCTCCCTTGCTCTTGGTGCCGTCCTCCCGGGCTTTGCGGATATGCCTTTCCTAACCGCTTTGCTCCTCATCTCGCCCTACCTCCCGGCAACCTGCCAAGAGAATATACAATGAATGCTATATTAAAGATTGCGAGCGCCCCCAGGACAAGGCCGATGTGCTCCGCAAAGACCGTGTTTATGGCGAACGCCTCCCCGCTCCCCGCCACCACGGCAAGGGCGGAGTAGAGGAGCGCCCCCTGGCAGCCGCATCCCGATAGCACGCCGCCGAGAAGGGCGGTAGCGCCGCTTCCCGCGGCCTCCCCGTACCCCATGGCCTTCCCCTTCCGGGCATTGAGTATGGTGTAGACGGCGATGGTCATCAGGACGGATGAGCTGGCCACCAGCGAAATCACGAGCCATGCCGGGGCGGCCGAGAAGGCGATGCCGAACTGCTGCAGCGCGAGGATCCTCTGCACCGCAACGTAATACGCCAGGACAACGGCCAGGTTGAGGAGCAGGTACCATCCGCTGTAAACGCCCCTCAGCTTCCCCCAAAGGCCGGCGCCGCTCATGAAAGGCCCATCTTCCTCTCGTAGGCCTGTATGGCGGGAAGGCTGCACACGGGGGCCGAGTTGCCCACGGAGGGGCAGAGCTCGGCCACGTAGACGTCTGCGGCCGCGTATTCCTCCTGAGCGAAGGTGGTGTTGAAGGAACCGAGCTGCCCGAATATCTGGGAGTGCGTCATGTAGGTGAGCGGGATTCCGCCGCCCTGGGCCATGCTGGAGTTCTGCGGCAGCCCGAGCACGACGCCGCTGGCGCCCCTGTTTATCACCGTCCCCCAGAAGGTGAACGGCGTGCCCGCGAAGGCCTGGGTAGCGTTCATGAATGACATCGCCTGCTCGTAGGAGGCGTTGGGCGCATTGGCTACGAAGTAGCCCACCGGGTCAGAGCTGGTGGGGAACTCAAAGCCAGCGCTTATGTTGGAGTCGTATTCGGCCGAGAAGAAGTTTATGTAGCTGCTCGAGTACTGGTTGCCGAAGTTGGCGCTCCCGGAAGTGTGCAGGTCCTGGGGCTTCCAGAACAGGGTGGGAAGGTCGGCGTCCTTGATCGCGCTGTAGCCTGTGTAAAGGTTCCCGAAGGTGCCGAACCGGGAGAGCGCCATCGCCATGGCCCACCTGTTCTCGCCGCACCAGAGGCAGGAGATCGCCCCTAGGTATATCACGCTGGGCTTCCCGTTATAGGCGAACTGGGGGAACTGGGAGGGGGGATTGAGCGATACCTGGAAGTTGGTCGCATAGTATATCCCGTTGGTGAGGCCCTCGCCCGGAAGGGAGAGGTTGAGCATCATCTCGCCGGCCCGCTCGAAGTAGCTGTCGGGCGCCCCGTTTATCACGGCGAGCTGCGACTGGCTGAGGGGCGAGTTTATGCCCGTAAGCCTGTTCCCCGGGGGCTGACCCACCAGCGCGCCCTTCACCGAAGGGTACATCACGTAGGCCACGAGCCCAGCGACCATCAGGATGAGAACAATGTTCATGATCTTCAGGGTCCTCACGCCCAGCCCGTGGCGTTTTCCGGCCCTGCGTCTTCCCCTCGCCATCAAATCATAGAGATAAACAAAATAAGGTATAAAAGGGGGCAGGTCACGCCTTCCTCCTTCTCCTCGCGACATAATATGTGGAGCCCCCGACAATTATTATCACGACGGCCGCGATCGCAAGCGGCAGGGCGTATCCGGATCCCGACGACTGCGCGCCCTGCGGCACGGTGGTGGTCGGAACGCTTGAGGAGGTTATCGGCTGTATCGTAGTGGGAGGAGCCGACGAGAGGAACTTTGTCTCTTCGAACAATCCGACGGTGGTGGGCGCTGCCGGCACGTAGAAGCTGACGGTGCAGGCGGAGGCGTTGACAGTGAAGCCGCTTATCGCCGTCCAGGATCCCGAGACGATCCTGTAGGGTGCCATCGCATTAGCCGGAGCGGAACAGGGGTACTTCATCGACAGGTAGACCGTCAGGTTGGATGACGACTTGGCTGAGATATTGATGGCCGAGACCAGGCTGTAGGACTGGGGAGGCGCAGCGGAAGTCATCGTGTTGGACACCGTAACATGCGCCGAGCCTCCGGAAGGGGAGGTCAGGGTCACTGAAGTCCCCGTGTTCGCAACGTTTATCTCGTTCGACCCGCCCGGAGCGAGGCTGAGGGTGGAGTTTATCATGAAGGTTATTAGGGGGATCGTCGTTGTGGGGATGACTGTCGAGGTCGGGGCTACTGTCGTGGTGGGGATGGACGTGGAGGCGGCGGTCATGCCTCCTGTGAACGGGATCCTGGACGGTGGCTGGACATAGGCTATGAAATTCGAGCTGTATGCGCTGCTTACCGTGGTCAGCCAGTCGGATACGACGATGTTCGCCACAAGCGGTGAATTTGCGGTGAAGTAGGCCGATACCGGGACCGTAATGGTATTTGCCGTGAGCGAATTGGAGGCCGAGCTGGTGTAGACGACCGCGCCGGTCACGGAGTTCGATATGATCCAGTTATAGGTGTAGGGCGACGTGCCTCCCGTGAAGGAGGTGGAGAAGGTCTCGTATTGGCTGGTGTTCGCTATCGGGTTTGACGCCGAGGGCTGTGACGGGGTGGACGGGGCGGTGTATGATGTGACGGCCCCTAGGGTCGTTGCCGGCATGATCCCGTTGGGCGGGTATACCCTCGCCCTGGCCCATTGGGCGAAGCCCCAGAATGTGGCTACACTGCCCACGTAATAAATATCAAAATATTGCGGGCCGATGCTCATAAGCGAATTGGAGCCAGAGTATGTGGCGTATTGGTTCTCGTATCTCTGGCTTCCCGTTGCCGTCCAGGCGACCCCGCCAACGATCGGCGGGTTCGGGCTCGTTGAGATAAGCGTCGTGCGTGTTATGGTCCCGAGGGCGTTGGCAATCAACGTGGCCACCGTTGTCGGCGGGGAGGAGGTAGTGTATCCCAGCCCGTACCCCGATTTGTAGCCTAGGGCGGTTGTGGAAATGATAAGATTGGTGAGGCTCTCCTCCACCGCAAAGGGCACTCCGGGGTTTCCGGTGGGTTTGCCCACGGCCAGCATTTCAAGCCAGTAGGGGTAGTTTGAGAACGCGGAAACGGAAGCGATCCCCGAGGGGCTGTCACTTTCTGTAATGTTCACCCCGTTGCTCACTATCACGTTGCCGGTCGGGGTCCAGAGGCTGCTTAGCGTGTTGCCGGCAAAGCCGTCATAGAAGCTGAACACCTGGTTCCCGTTGTCGTACTGGCCGTAGCCGCTGCATGCCACTGTGTTAGAGGGGTTCGCGCAGCTGAGCTGAGGCGCCTCTCCCGTCGTCGTTCTCCAGGCGGTGTCCTCCGGGATTGCCACGCTGTTTGCCGCCCAACCGAGGTATATGGTGTTCGTCGGGGCGGTACCGGTGTTGGCCGGCAGGAACGTGCTGCTCGGCACGTCCACCCAGTAGACGATGTTGGCGGAGTCCATGAGGGCGTTTGCGGAGCTCGACGAGGTGCAGGCGGAGTTCGCGGTAAGCTCGCCCACGTAGTTGCCCTCCAGCCAGGATGTCGCCATGGTCCCGTTAGCGAAGAAGAACTCGGCGTTGTTGAGGTTGCAGGTCTCGTATTGCTGGTAAGCAAGGGCGTTGAACCCGATCACGTTGCCGGCGGCCATGGTTCCTATGGCTATTGGGGTATTCGCCGCCACCGGATTGCCCTGGTAATTGGTTAGGGTGATGGGGAGGTAGGCGACGATGGACGGCATGGGCATCTGGGTTATCCTGGGGCCCTGGATATAGAACGAGCTGACCGTGCTCGGCTCGGTGTCGGTCACCACCACATTCACCTCGATCGTATTGCCTATCGCGGACGATGGGATAAGCCAGTTGAGGGTGTTGTATGTGAGTATGGACGTGGCCTGCTGCGCCGCAACAATGTTTCCTGTCACTGTGTTGGTGATGATGTAGTTGTAGGTGTATGGGGCCAGGCCGTTATACACGAGGGCGCTGAAGGTTACGCTGTCCCCCGCATGCAGCGTTGTACCCAGGGTCAGGGGGGAGCTGGTAAAGGAGTCAAAGGCCATCAGCGGAGACGGGTTGCCTACTATAACGCTCGGCAGGACCCCATTAGCCGGGTAGGCCCTCACCGTGACAATGCCGTAGTATTTGTTGCCGGGGATGTTGGACGGAGTAACATAGCCTCCGAAGACGACATACTTGTTGAAGCTGGTCGTTGTGGTATCCGCCACAGAGCCGAAGATATTGTTGACCTCGAGCCCGAACGAGTTATAGGCGAAGACGGAGAAGTAATCGCTTGTTGCATTGTACTCAAGCCCGGTCGTGACCCACTGGTTGGACAGGTATACCCCTGTTCCTGTATTCAGCTTAATGGCCCTGCTCCCCGCGGCAGTGCTCTGTTCGCTCCAGAACAGCGACATCTGGTTCTGCCCATTGTCCCCGTACAGGGACCAATACCCATTGTAGGTGGTTGCGGCATTGCCTGCCATGCCAATAACGTCGTCACTTCCGACGGTGGCGGACTTCGTATAGGCCCAGATTGTCGCTACGAAGGACTGCGGCAGGTTGTTTGAAGGCATGAAGTAGAAGTAGTCGTCCCCTCCCCCGCCGCCAACAACCGGGAATTGGAGGGAGTTGACCATCAGCGCATTCTCCCCGCCGATATAGTTCGCCACCAGATCGCTCAGGGAGTTCTCCGCAAAGGACTGGTCCAACACGTCGTTGCCCCACATGAAGCCGGGAGCCAGAGAGGCGGGGATGCTGTTGGCGTTAAGGTAGAAGTTGAAGACGTTGTTTCCGTTGTCGTATTGGGCGTATGGCAAGGTATACTGGGGCGCCTCCCCCGCCACGTTCCCGTCGTATTCGGTGCTGGTCGGCAGGAAGGTCATGTTTAATCTGAGCGTGTTGCTTGTGGTGAGGACGTTTCCTATGGAGTTGGTGAGCCTGACCCAGAAGACAGCGTTTGCCGCCGCGCTGCTGCATCCCTGCTCGCACCAGGAGTACAAGGCGTTGGCTGGGTTCGCCGGCGCGTTCGACTGGTAAAACCTTATGTTGCCCAGGTCTGTGGCCTCGTAGGGCAAGAGATTTATATTCATGGCATTGAAGGCCACCTCGACCTGCAGGACGTTGGCGGTGTTGGCTGCCTGGTAGTTGGTGAGCGTGATGGGGACGGAGGGATTGGCTGCCCAGGCGGTGCCGGTGCAGAGGAGGAAGGTGCAAGCAAGAGCGAGCGCTAATACCCTCGATGTCATAGCCCCACCCAAACTTCCAAAGACATGAAAACTATTACCTTAGCAACCAATATAATATTATATCTACCCAATCCCTCCCTTCCTGGCGAATAAGGTATTTAAAGAGAAGCACAGAATCTAGTACGAACGGGGGGAACATGCAGACACTCAACGAGATGCTCGCCGATTCCAAGATATTCGCGAGGCGCGACATCCTCTCCCCGCACTTCCTGCCCAAGCGCCTCATCGCCCGGGCCAAGGAGATAAACAACATAGAGAAGGCGCTCGCCCCGTCGCTGAAGGGCGACCGGGGCCGGAACCTCTTCATCTACGGGAAGACCGGGACCGGCAAGACCTCCTGCACCAAGTACGTCCTCGACGAGGTGAAGGCGATCCCCAACTCGAAGGCGAAGATATCCTACGTTAACTGCAAGATCTACAACTCGAGGTACCGGGTACTGAACAAGATAGTCACCGACCACCTGCCCACCTATGCTAAGAGGGGCTACGGGACCGTGGACCTCTACGAGAAGCTGACCTCCTGGATAGAGGAGGACAACAAGATACTGGTCGCCATATTGGACGAGATAGACGTGGTGAACGACCTGGACGATTTGGTGTACACGCTCACCAGGATAAACAGCGACATACGCGCCGGCGGCGTCACGATAATCGGGGTCTCCAACAAGGTCTCCTTCAAGGACGTGCTGGACCCCAGGAGCCTCTCCACCCTCTACGAGACCGAGCTGGTCTTCCCGCCCTACTACGCGCCCGAGCTCTACGAGATACTGAAGGACAGGGTGGCGGCGGCATTCCGCCCGGGCGCGGTCCCCGACGAGGTGCTGCACTTCATCGCCGCGACATCCGCGAAGGAGGGGGGCGACGCGAGGATGGCGCTCAAGATCCTCTCCAAGTCGGGCGAGCTGGCCGAGGCCGGCGAGCTGCCCGCGATCACGATCAAGGAGGCCGAGGCGGCCACCAAGAGCGCGGACAACGAGATAGTCTACGACCTGATTGGGACGCTGCCGGAGCACCACAAGCTGGTGCTCTACTCGATAGCCCTGCTGACCAAGGGCGGTGGATCCTACAAGAAGCTGACAGACGGCACTGACACCTACCTCTTCAGCGGCGAGGTCTACAGCAGGTACAAGAGCATAGCAGAGAGCATGAGCAAGGAGCCGAAGAGCGAGAGGTGGTACAGGAAGTACATCTCCGAGTTGGAGGTCCAGGGGCTCATAATGTCCTTCGAGTCCGGCAAGGGGATCAGGGGCCACACGAAGCTGATAAAGCTGATGTACTCCCCGACCAAGACCAAGGAGGTCCTGGAGGGCGAGCTGTTCGGGAAGAAGGAGCCGGTAGCGGGTGCTTGACTGCAGTTCTACGACCTGGCCCACCAGACAGCGCTCCACGGCTACGTCTGGAAGCAGCTGGGCTTCAAGAGGATCGCGTCGGTCGACAGGGATGTGAGGTTCACGGCCCCCAGCTCGAAGAACATAGCCGGTTCCATCTGCAGCGGCCCCTCCGGCGAGCAGCTCAACGCGGCGGCGAAGCAGCAGCCGAGGGCGATAATCATAAGCGACTCCAGGATAGACCGGAAGCTCCTCGCGACGATGAAGGGCAAGGGCGTAATGCTATGCATACCGTTCAGCAGGATACTTGAGAGCGCGGGCCTCAGGAGGTCGAGCTCGATGTACCTCACGGGGAAGCTAGCCGCCTACGCGATAAAGCGCGGCATAAGGGTGGCATTCGTTTCGCTCGCCGGATCCGAGGAGATGCTCTGCTCGCCGGTCCAGCTGATCGAGCTGGCCAAGCTGCTAGGAGTTGAAGAGGGATACGCCCGCAGATCCATAAGCGAGGCGAACGGGGAGCTGGTTTCATGATCAGGGACAAGAGGCGCTACCTCGCCATAATGTCGTCAAGGCCCATATTCGAGGCGGAGCGCAGGGCCTTCGAGGCACAGCTCTACGCCGCGCTGATGGCCCAGCTGGGCGAGGCGGAGTACTTCAGGGCGAACCCGAAGGTGATGAAGTTCGTCGGCACCGACCGCTTCCTGCTGAGGGTGTCGCTGGAGAGGTACGAGGAGTCGATAGTGGCGGTGACGCTCGTGAAGAGCATGGGCGGCAGGCCCATCGGCCTCTACACGATGAAGGCATCGGGCACCATAAAGGCGCTGCAGAAATGAGGGCCGACGACAAACGCGGGCAAACCTACTTATATTTGAAATGCCTGATTGATGGCGTGTTGGAATGGATAAGACAGTGGCCGTAGGGGAACTCGCGCAGAGGTACAGGGAAGAGTCGCGGAGGACGCTCCGGCGACCCCCGCTGAGGCAGGCCCTGGAGGCCCAGAGGCTCGCCAAGGCCCTGCTCTCCATCTCCTCCGAATCCTGCAGTTACATAACAAAGTCGGCAACCGAGCTCGCCCTAAAGCTCATAGGAAGGCCATACGGGATGACGCAAGACGACCGGCTCTGGCTCAACCACCTCCTTTCCCACGGCCTGGACCCGGACTCCCGCGACGGCACCGGAAAGACCCTGCTCATGGCGGCATGCTACGCAGGCGATCTGGAAACCGTAATCTCCCTCAGGGACAGGGGCGCAAGGAAAGACGCGACCGATATCTATGGGAAGACCGCGGAAGGCTGGGCCGCAATGAACGGGGACGACGAAACCAGACCGAGGGCGCTCCACCTGCTCAGCCACGAGTGGGCGATCCCCGCCGAGGCGCTGCGGGGACCCAAACCCAACGAGTTCGCCCTGCGGTCCGAGATACCCAGGGAACCCCAACCTAAGACGCCCCCATAAGTGCCTATCCGTATGGCGGCATACCCAAAGGTATATAAATCTTGTTTATTATAATAGTCATAGATTATTAATCTATGTTGATTTAAAATGGCACAAATTTTAGATGTCCTCTACGAGGCCAACCCTTGGTGGCGGGAGCCGTTCCGGGTCGAGTACAAGGAACGGGAAGTATACCCCCAGGTAAAGAAATTCATGAAGACAAAGCAGATGCTAGCATTTACAGGTCTAAGAAGGGTCGGGAAAACCACTGTCATGCTGAAGGCCATAGAAGACAGCATAAACGAGGGGATGAACCCCAAAGACATACTATTCTTCTCTTTTGACGAGCTGAAAAGCATAGACCTGCGCGATATCATAAAGGAGTACGAGACCCTGCTGGGCAGGGATATCAGGTCCGGAAGGCACTTGTTGGTATTTGACGAGATACAAAAGCTAGACGGATGGGCGGACAAGCTAAAATGGATCTATGACCTATATTCCAAAAACACAAAGATACTGATATCGGGATCCGAATCCCTTTTCATCCGAAAACGGTCAAAGGAAACTCTTGCGGGCCGAATCTTCGAATTTAAGGTGTCCGGACTGTCATTCAGGGAATTCCTTGGTTTCAAAGGCCAAGCTATAGCCCCAATGGGGCTCTATGCGAGGGAGATAATGCGCAGGTTCGAAGAATTCATACGCATCCAGGGTTTCCCGGAGCTTGTAGAAGTTGCAGACCAGACGGAGATAAAGAAGTACATAATGGAGGGCGTGGTGGAGAAGATAGTATACAAAGAAATACCCGAACTCTTTGATGTAAGGAACACGCAGGCGCTAAATTCGCTTCTAGCGATATTAATGGACGATCCTGGCCAGATACTGGAGCATACCAAGCTAGCCAAGGAACTGGGCATATCCCGCTACTCGGTGTCCAAGTACCTCGAATACATGGAAAACGCCTTCCTCGTAAGGAAGCTATACAATTATTCGAGAAACGCTAGGAAATCGGAAAGGGCTTTGCGCAGATATTACCCTACGGTACTCTCTGTTGATCTTGCTTTCAAGGAGGATGCCATTTATAAATCCAAAGTCTTCGAGTGGCTTATGGTAAACCAACTCGACGCAAAATACTTCTGGCGCGATGCCTATAAGCATGAAGTGGACATCGTCGATGAAACCGGGCCGAAGCCGATCGAGATAAAGTATGGCAAAGCGGAAACAGAAGGATTAAGCGCTTTTATGGGCAAATTCAAAGTAAATTCAGGGATTATCATTACAAAAGAGACTGAACGCAAAACAGTGGTTGGTCATGCAACAATATCATTCATCCCTGCATACAAATTCCTTTTGGCCGGGTCGTCGAAAGGTTAGCTCATTAATCAATATGACTAGGGAAATCCAGCTCTCCCTTTTTCCATCCCAAGCCACAGAAAAGGCTTTAAATGCTTATACCCTAATACTAATCGTTCTAATTTCTCAGATAATACTGGTGGAATTTTATGTATCCGAACGTTCAGGCTTATGACAGGGGAGTGATGTTCAGTCCCGACGGCAGGCTCTATCAGGTCGAGTACGCCAAGGAGGCGGTCCGCAAGGGGGCGACCTCAATAGGCATAGTGGCGGACAGCAGCATAGTGCTCATAGCCCACAAGAACATACTGGAGCCGCTCGCGGTGCCGAGCACGATCCAGAAGATATTCAGGGTCGACTCCTACATCGGCGCGACCTACAGCGGCCTCGTCGCCGACGGCCTGCACCTCATAAGCACCATAAGGGGCAAGACCCAGTCGCACAGGATGATTTACAATGAAACAGAGTCCGTCGAGACCATCGCCAGGGAGATCTCCGAGGAGATGCAGATGGCCACCCAGTACGGCGGCATAAGGCCCTATGCGGTGTCCCTCCTGATAGGGGGGATCGACAAGGAGCCCAAGCTCTTCGAGATCGAGCCCGGTGCCTCCTACCTCGGCTACAGGGCCGACGCCATAGGGGCCGGCAAGAAGATCGCCGAGGAGATGCTGGTGAAGGGGTACAAGGACGGAATGGGGATAGAGGACGCGATAAATCTCGGTGTCAGCATAGTCAAGAAGGTCAACGAGGGGAAGCTGACGGAAAACAACCTCGACATCTCTACCATAAAGAAGGGTGTAGGGTTCGAAATATTCGGTTCCGAGAAGATCGCCAAATACCTCTAGTTTTTGCGCAGTGATTTGGTTGTCCAAAACAGTGATAGTGAAATACCACAAGGAAGGCAGCGACTTCGAGATACTGGTCAATTCGGACCTCGCCTACGAGTACATAACGGGCAAGAGGAACGACCCGCTGGTCGTCCTGGAGGTCGAGGAGGTCTTCAAGGACGCGAAGAAGGGCGACCGCATCGGCGAGGACAAGATCAAGAAGGCGTTCGGCACCACGGACATCGCGAAGATCACGGACATAATGCTAAAGAACGGCGAAGTCCCGATAACGACAGAGCAGAGGAACAAGCTCCTGGAGGAGAAGAGGAAGCAGATCGTGGAGATAATCGCGAGGAACTCCATAGACCCCCGCACCAACGCGCCCAACCCGCCCCTCAGGATCGAGAACGCCATGCGCGAAGGCAGGGTCACCATAGACCCCTTCAAGAACGCCACCGAGCAGATCGACGAGGTGGTCAAGAAGATACACATGATAATGCCCATAAAGTTCACCAACGTGAAGATAGCGGTCACCATACCGGCCGAGTACGCCAACAGGTCCTTCGGCCTGCTGAAGAGGTACGGGATGAAGAGCGACCAGTGGCTCGGGGACGGGAGCCTCTCGGCCACGCTGGAGTTCCCGGCCGGGATGCAGACCGAGTTCTTCGACAGGATCAACAGCGCCACCCAGGGAAAGGCGATAGTCAAGATAATATAGCATTATAAGACCGATTAGATGAGAAACATAGTTTTGCCGGGGGATATCGTCGCGGGGAGCCCGCAGAGGATAGGCAACTCCTACGTCGAGAACGGGAAGACCTACTCGAAGATAATGGGCATGTACGAGCCCAACTCGCGGGAGATAATACCGCTGGAGGGCTCCTGGAGCCCGAACCAGGAGGACACGGTGGTCGGCGTGGTCATCGAGCCGAAGGGCAAGGTCTACATAGTCGACCTGGCCTTCTTCGGCAGGTGCCTCCTCATACCGGGGAAGTTCGACGAGTACGCCTTCGAGCCCGGGGACGTGATAGAGGCGAGGATAAGGGAAGTCGAGAACAGGAAGACCATAATCCTCGGCGACGCCAAGCCCCTGGAGGGCGGGAGGATAATCAGGGTGAAGCCCAAGAAGGTGCTCCGCGTCATAGGGAAGAAGAACACGATGATAGACCAGATCAAGGGCATCACCAAGACCGACATAGTGGTCGGGCTCAACGGCATAATATGGCTCAGGGGCGGCGAGGCAGAGCTCGCCGCGGAGGCGATATCCAAGGTGGAGCGCGAGGCCCATGTCTCCGGCCTGACCGAGTCCATAAAGCAATACCTGGAGGCCAATGCTAACGCTAAAACGAAAAGTGAGTGAATGGGAGGAGGAGAAAACAAGCCGGAACTTATAAAAAACGGGAAAAGGCTGGACGGAAGGGACTTCGGCGAGCTCAGGCCGCTGAAGATAACCGCCTCGCCGCTGGAGAACGCAGGGGGATCAGCCTACATTGAATGGGGCAACAACAAGGTGATCGCGGGCGTCTACGGGCCCAAGGAGGCGAACCCGAGGCACCTGGCCGACGCGACCAAGGCGGTCATAAAGTGCAGGTACATGATGGCGCCGTTTTCGAGCCTGTCGGAGCACGGGAGGAGCGGGCCGAACAGGAGGGCCACCGAGATATCCAAGGTCATCAAGAACGTATTCGAGAACGTGGTCATGACCAAGGAGTACCCGGGAAGCCAGATCGAGGTCTACATGGAGATACTCCAGGGGGACGGAGGCACCAGGGTCGCCGCCATAACCGCCGCGTCAGTGGCGCTGGCGGCCAGCGGGATACCGATGAAGGATTTGCCCTACGCGGTCTCGGTCGGGAGGATTGGCGAGCACCTCACCATCGACTTCGACATGATAGAGGACAACTACTCGGACAGCGACATACCGATGGCGATAGCCCCCCGCAACAACGAGATCCTGCTGCTGCAGATGGACGGGGACATGACCAGGCAGCAGATAATGGACGCAATCCAGATGGGGATCGATGCGGGAAAGACGATAGTCCCGATCCAGAAGGAGGCGCTGAGGAAGGCCTACGAGGCCACGGCCGCAAAGTGATATTATGGACGCAATGGACATGGTAAAATCGAACCACATAAGGACCCTGCTGGCAGGCGGGTCAAGGGAGGACGGGAGGGAGCCCTACGCATTCAGGGGGATAAAGGTAATCCCAGGACTCCTGGGCAACGCCGAGGGATCCGCAGAGGTCCACCTGGGCGACACCAGGGTACTGGCAGGCGTGAAGCTCCAGATCGAGGAGCCCATGGAGGACACGCCCCACCAGGGCAACCTGATAATGTCGGGGGAGCTGCTTCCGCTGGCATCCGAGATGTACGAGACGGGGCCCCCGAGCCCCGACGCCATAGAGTTCGGCAGGGTGGTCGACAGGGGGATAAGGCACGGCAACTGCATCGACCTGGCCAGCCTCTTCATAGAGGACGAGAAGGTCTGGACGGTGTTCATAGACATGTACGTGCTCAACTACGACGGCAACCTGTTTGACGCGGGCACGATGGCGGCAATGGCGGCGCTCATGAACACGAAGGTCCCCAAGGTCGAGGACGGCGAGGCTGTCAGGACCGAGAGGACGCAGAAGCTGAAGATAGACAACATAGTGGCATCCACGACCTTCGCTAAGGTGAAGGACAGGCTTATCCTGGACCCGAACGGGGACGAGGAGCTGGCGGCGGACTGCAGGCTGACCATAGCGACCGACGCGGAGAAGGTGCGCTCGATGCAGAAGGGCAAGAGCGGCGGCCTCTCCAAGGGCGACATAGCCCAGCTCCTGGACGCATCCTTTAATAAGTATGGGGAGCTAAAGGATATACTGACGAGGGCACAGTCGTGATAATATGGCAAACGCCAGCATAAGGTACGGGGCCAGCATAAGGAAGCGCTTCAACAAGATAAAGGCCGAGAAGCGCTCGCGCTACCTCTGCGACGTCTGCGGAAGGGACTCCGTGAGGAGGAAGGGGTCGAGCATCTGGGAGTGCAGGCACTGCGGCACCGTATACGCGGGAGGCGCATATTCCCTGAAGACTGCCGCCGGGAGCGTCGCCAAGAGGCTCATAGAGGAGATAAAGAAATGAGGAAGGAGAAGGGAAGTGGAAACATGGTAAAGATAATATATTCGCCGATAAAGGAGCTGGTCGTCCACGAGGCGGTGGAGCTGGACATGGAGGACCTGATGAGGGAGAGGATAACCCCCTCGGGCAACATGCCCCTCTACTGGTGCGGCGGCTTTCTCTTCAGCTTCTCCTCGATACCCATGACGAACCAGATGTCCAAGGAGTACCTGGAAGGCAGGATACACTGGGCCGAGGCGCACTACACGGCGATGAAGAGTTACACTCCAATAGTCGAACTGAGGGACGAGCACTACGGCGCGACGCAGAAGATAAGGGTCATCGACACCAGCAAGTTCTCCGCGTTGCACAGCGAGTTCATCAAATGGCTCAAGGAGAGGAAGTGAGATGATACCATGCCATACGTATGCGCGCACTGCGGGAACAAGATAAAGGCCGTCGACAACTTCGTGAGATGCAACTACTGCGGACACAGGGTTCTGGTCAAGAGCAGGCCCAGCATCGCCAGGGAGGTCTCGACCGATTAGGCGGCCGAAACGGATAAAAGTGCAGCCTGCCATCATCTTCCACAGAGGGAAGTGCATGGGCGGAGAAATATCGAGTTCTGCGCCTCTTCCCGCGCTGATCAAGACAACTATGAACCGCAACAGGGGTTGGATGGCGACTAGAAACGTATTGGATGGCGTGCTCCTGCCTATTTCCCTCTTTTTCCTGCTGTCCATGGGCATGGTTGCAATCTCCGGCGCCGCAACCCCCTCCCTCCCCATCACCCTCACCAACTACCAGACCGCCAATGCCGTCGCAGGCCTCCAGGTGATAGTCAGCTTCAACCCCTCCAACTCGGTGCTCTCGCCCTACGAGGCCGCAGACCTGGGCAACATAAGGTTTTACCAATCCAACGCCCCCGCAAACCCCGCCAACGCCCTGTACTCCTGGTGCGAGCAGGGATGCAGCAGCGCGGCGGCAAACGCTGTCTTCTGGGTGAGGCTCACCAACTCCATAGGCAACGTGCTCACCACGAGCAACGCCCTCAGCCTCAACATGACCTTCTTGCCCATGACCACCGAATACGACGGGAACGTGGCGGGGGAGGCTCCGCAGCTTTCAATTACTGGAAGCACAATAATATATAACACAAATGCAATCACCTACACCGCCAACTTTGTATCAACTGCATCATCAAGCATCAACATGATAACAATTGGGGGGCATCCAAACTACTGGATATGCGGAACCTCCCAATCCAACAGCGGTGGTGGAAATCCCAATTATAATATCGAAGCTTCCGACAATGCTGATTTAGCGGCATTTGTTGGATACAATACCTCCAACAACTGCGCCGATTCTGGGTCTGGGGAATATGCCGGTGCCATCATAGGAGTCAACAGCCCTATAGCACCTGTCTTCTATAGTTCTAGTAGTGGTAGTGGTGGTGCTTTACAATTCATCACAGTTTCAAATTCCTTCACAGTCATAATCGTGATGTGCGGATATACCGGCGGTTGCACCCCAACAGGAGGAGGAGACATAACCGGAATACCTAACCAGTGCAACAGCTTAACCCCCAACAGCATTACCACCAGCGATCTTGGAGCGTCTGCATCCCTTTATGTATGCAACTCCCTTCCTGCATCAAGCTATAATATTGGGGCTGATGTCCCAAACGGAGACTACGTTGAGGGAGCATGGGTATTTTACAACCTGAATAATGCCCTGGATTATGCCAAATACGACAACGGGCAGAATGTCTTTAACTTCTACATGAATGCCAATTCTGTTCCAGCATCAATCCCTGCAAACTTTATGTGGGGAACCGACGGGGCAGACAGCACCTTTGCAGAAAATTCCATGGCTGATTTGGTCAAGAGCAACGTCGGAGGGGAAACCGCCCTTGTTGTAAATTCCCTCCAATATCCCCATGTTGGAGGCGGAGGTGGCGATGAATATGTTTTCTTCATGCCCTCCAACAACATACCCCAATCATACATAGCTACCTTGTGGGGTTATACTATCTATGGAGGAGGCACGAGCTATGATATAGGAACAGCAGGAAGCTCTACTGCCAACTATCCTGGCTATTGGTCTCTTTTCGGGGACAACGGACAAAACCAGATGTCACTGTTCTGGGACACCTTAACCAGCAGGATTCTTATTAGCAACATCGGAACAGGGCCCTTCCCCGGATATAACACCTGGTATAGCACAGGGCTGGAGTATAACTCAACCAGCCATTATCTCACGTCATTTGCCTACAACTCATTCGGCCTTGAGGTCGCCAATATTTACTCATCCGTGTCGAATACCTTAAGCACCATCCCCAACAGCTACGTGGTATTTGGAGGATACGTTTATGTCCCATCAATAAAACAGATGAAATATTACGGCGTAGTCACAGTCCGCAACTATCCGCCCAACGGGATCCTGCCGGGCGTGGCTTTCGGGAGCCTCGTAACCGGTGCAACAACGTCCAGCACCACAACGACCGTGCCCCAAACGCCCTTCACCGGGGGCATGCCGCCTTCCTCCGCCAGCACGTCCTCGGCGACGACCACAGCGGCCCCGACAACCTCAATCCCAACCGTATCCACCACGACCACGATACCCCGGACAATAAACGCGACCTACAGCGTCACGTCAGTGCCAAGGAAAGTGTCGGTGCAGGGAGGGACGATTGCCATCAGCTCCCAAATCCCGGTTTCGGTAGCGCTTAGGATAACCAATGTCACGAATTACGTAAGCCCACCCGGCTCCAACACGACCGTTGCGGCGTTCAACGTCGTTGCGGTGGCTCCGGGGGGCGCGATCATGACGCAGAACGTAACTATCTCGATGTCGCTCCTATACCCTTGCGCCATCCCTGCCAACGGGATAGCGCCCTACAAGCTCGTCTCAGGCACCTGGACGAGGATAAGCGGCTTCACGGTCAACGCGTCGGCCTGCACTGTCAGCTTCTTCGTGCCCCCAGACCCCATTGTGGCGCTGTTCAGGTATTCCCCTCCCCCCACAACTACACGGGCATCAACAACGGCGCCAACGACACTACCATCCACCTTTACCACCACCGCGCCGCAGGTCGAGCAGTCGCAGGGCTCCAGCAATGCAACAGTCATCGCAGTTGCGGTTATAGCAATTGCCGCGGCCGCCGCGTACTATCTATTTAGGCGAAAGGCAAAGACACAGGACACAAAAGCGGATACCCCCTAAACCCAGAATCCTCTCACCGCCCTACAGAAGGCCTCTTATCCCCTCAAGATACCTCCGCCTCCAGAGGCACGGGGGAAGCACGAGCAGGTCATAAAGGAGTGCAAGGCATTGCTGAGGATCGCGGCAGAGCCCAGGAAAGAGGCAGCCAGGAAGGAGCTGAAGTTTGCAATTACCCAGCGCAGGCTGGTTGAGAGGCCGTAGTAGATGGCCCGCCCCGAACCCCACATAGCCTGGCTCCCCGCCCTATGCATCGCCCGGCCAATAATCCCTGTTTGAAAAGGTATTAGAAACCCTACTGAGAGTAGCTACCATAGGCGATGTGATGGCGGAAGAACTCAATCCTTTCAAGATTGCCCAGGAGCAGCTTGCGGAGGCGGCCCAGCTCATGCGGCTAGACAGGGCGGCCCTCGAGATCCTGATGGAGCCGATGCGCACCTACATATTCAGCATACCCGTCAGGATGCGTGACGGGTCGACGAAAGTATTCAAGGGATTCAGGGTCCATCACAACGATGCAAGGGGCCCCTGCAAGGGCGGCATACGCTTCCACCCCCAGGAGACGCTGGACACGGTAAAGGCGCTGGCATCGTGGATGACCTGGAAGTGCGCCCTCGCCGACCTCCCATATGGGGGCGGGAAGGGGGGGATCATCTGCGACACGAAGAAGCTGAACCAGGCGGAGCTGGAAAGCCTCTCAAGGGGCTACATAAGGGCGGTGTCGAAGTTCATAGGGCCAAAGGTCGACGTCATGGCGCCCGACGTCTATACCACGCCCCAGATAATGGCCTGGATGACCGACGAATACAGCAAGATAGTGGGCCATGACGAGCCCGCGGCCATAACCGGCAAGCCGCTCGAGCTGTGGGGATCGGTCGGGAGGAATGACTCCACCGCGCTGGGCGCGATGTACATACTCAGGGAGGCGGCGAAATACAAGAAGCTGAACCTCAAGACCGCGACGATCGCGGTCCAGGGGGCCGGCAACGCGGGCAACTACGCCTTCTCGCTCTCAAGGAAGCTGTTCGGCTCTAGGGTGGTCGCCATAAGCGACTCCGAAGGGGGGATATACAGCAAGAAAGGCCTGGACTACGACAAGGTGATGGAGGCCAAGCAGAGGAAGGGCAGCGTGCAGGCATACAGGGACGCACAGAAGATCACGAACGAGGAGCTCCTGGAGCTCGGCGTGGACGTGCTCATACCATCGGCGATAGAGAACCAGATAACCGGCGCGAACGCCGGGAAGATAAACGCGAAGATACTCCTGGAGCTGGCGAACGGGCCGGTGACCCCGGACGCCGACAGAATACTGGCGGAGAGGAAGGTGTTTGACCTGCCGGACTTCCTGGTCAACTCGGGAGGGGTGATAGGGTCCTACTTCGAGTGGCTGCAGAACGTGAGCGGCTACTACTGGAAGCTCGACGAGTTCAACGCAAGGCTGGACGAGACGGTAACAAGGTCGTTCAACGACGTCATGGCAAGGCAGGCGGAATACGCCAAGGCGGGCAAGAAGATAAGCACGAGAACGGCGGCCTACACCATCTCCGTCGACCGGGTCGCGAAGGCGATGAAGGTGAGGGGCTGGTATTAAATAATCTTTTCAGGGAAACCTTAACGGTATGCCCATGCAAGCGAGCGCCCAGAGCCTTGGCGTCGTTTGGCCTGGTACCCTAGGAATATAATGAACGTTGAATCTAACTGGAGACTGATACTCGCCCTAGCGGTGGGCGTGGCGCTCTTCGGTACGGGCATCGCTGTGGCCGCCCCCATTGCCTCCCTCCCCGTCACCCTCACCAACCAGCAGACCGCAAACACGATAACCAACCTCCAGGTGTCGGTGAGCTTCAATGCATTAACCTATAACACCTACGAAGCGACCGACCTCGGCAACATCCGCTTCTACAACTCCAACGCCCCCTCCAACCCGGCCAACGCCCTGTATTCCTGGTGCGAAAGGGAGTGCACAAATTCCCCTCCATCCTACATATCCTTTACATCCAATCTCGTGTCGAGCACAGGCTCAAGCCTATCCATGACCACTGTAGGGGGCAATCCGAACTACTGGATGTGCGGAGACGCCGAATCACTTAGCGGCATCAACGAGAACCCCAACTTCAACATCCAAGCCCAAGACAATTCTGACGGAGTCACGGAAGTGGGCAACAACACCGCAAATACCTGCACCACCTTCGACAACGGGCAGTATGTAGGGGCCATGATAGGTGTGAATGCAATTGACGGGATATCCCCCTCAGCGCTGTCCTTCTACTATGGGGACACGGGAGACAGCAAATTGTTGTCCTTCACTACGACTACAAACTCGTTTGCCGTCATAATGGTGATGTGCGGGCAAGGAGGGGGCTGCACCGCCGCAAGCGGCGGCAGCATAAGCGGCATCCCAAGCCAGTGCAACAGCCAGAGCACGAACAGCATAACGACGCCGGATGACGGGGCATCAGCATCCCTCTACGTCTGCAACACACTGCCAGCGGGGCCCTATACCATAACCCCAAATACGGGGGGAGCGGATTATACGGAAGGCGCATGGGTATTTAACGAATCCGCACCCAAGTCGGTCTTCTGGGTGAAGCTCACCAATTCCATAGGAAACGTGCTCACCACGGGCAACGCCCTCACGCTCAACATGATCTTCCTCCCGACCAGCACCGAATACGACGGGAACGTAGCGGGCGAGGCACCGCAATACACCGTGCCCTACGCCAATTACGACAACGGAAACAGCATCTTCAACTACTACCTGAACGCCAACAGCATCCCCACATCCCTCTCCACAGCTTTTGAATGGGGAACCGCCGGGGCAGACAGCACCTTTGCAGAAAATTCACTGGCAGATTTGGTCCAGACCTATGTCGGCGGGGAAAATGCCCTGATGGTGAACTCCCTCCAGCAGCCCCATGTGGGAGGAGGGGGCGGCGATGAGTATGTCTACCTTGTTCCTTCAAACAACCTCCCGCAATCCTTCATAGCGACGATTTGGGGATACACCTCCGCATCGGTCTCCTCTGGTGGGACGAGCTTCGATATTGGATTGGCTGGGAACACGCTGCAAAACTATCCTGGATACTGGTCGCTTTCCGGGGAAGATGGACTGAACAAGATGTCGCTGTTCTGGGACACTAAAGGCAATACTATCGGCACAAGGCAACTAATCCTAAAAACAGGCTCTGGGGCATTCCAGGGCTACGGTACCTGGACCACCACCGGATTGGAATACAATGCAACAAGCCACCTTTTCTCAACGTTTTATTACCCCTCGTTCGGGCTTGAAGTGAACGACATAGTTGTTTCTATAACAAACACCCTGACCACCACCTTCAACAGCTACGTCGTCTTTGGGGGATACGTCTACCCTGCCAACATCCCCAACAACAAATACTTCGGAATCGTGACAGTCCGCACCCTCCCGCCCAACGGGATCCAACCGAGCATGACTTTCGGGGGTCTCCTGGTCGGATCCACAACCACGACCTCGACCACGACATCTACCACAACAACATCCACGAGTTCAATCCTCGCCAGCACAACGATATCCTCCAAATCCCCGTTCACCGGAGGCCTGCCTCCTTCCTCTGTCAGCACATCATTGGCGACAACCACTGCAGTTCCGACAATATCGACGACTTATCCAACAACGTCCATCATGGGCGGCACACCAACCAATTCAATGCCGCATCCGACAACCTCGACAATCGCCGCAACTACCTACCAGACTACGATAGCAGCCCCTGCCACAACCACGACAGCGCAGCAAGAGGCATCCGGAAACCCCATAATCAATTTCTTCAGGTCCCTAATCCTGTGGCTCGAAAGTCTCTTCGGCGGCAAGGCGCAGTAGGCAAGGCCGGGTCAGTAGGCGCTGGCGTAGTCCAGGAGCCTCTTTATAAGGCCGTCCAGATAGAGCAGCTTCCCCTCCTCCCTTCTGCCCGCCTGCGCCTCAACGGCTTCGATGGACTCTATCCCCTCCTCGGGCGACTCCGTCTCCATCACGGACCTTATGTACTCGTCCACCTCGTCCGGGAGCCCGGCCCTGCTGGACATGTACCCGAGCGAGGCGTCCGGCGGCGCGTGCCTGCCCGTCCTCCTGAAGTAGAGCGCCCGCATCATCCCTGATATAGCCTTGTTGTAAAGGAGGGTCGCGACCGCCACGTCGCCCCTGCTCCTGTACCTCCGGGCGAGCTCCAGGTTCCTGCTCGCGCCCCTTATCAGATCCCAATCCCTCTTCATCCAAACCACCAAATCAGACTCAGAACTCAGGTATAAAGCCCTTGCCGAACAAAAAGCTACCGGACATATACCAAAGTGTCCTGAAGGAAACGTTTTTGCCGACGGGCGCCTATAAGCGGCCGGCGATCCCATGACAACCGCAACCATAACCACGATAATCTTCGACCTGGGGGAGACCTACATCAACACCACCCAAGGACTCGAGGCCCGCCTAGAGCCGATACTGGGCAGGGCGACCGCGCAGATATACTCAGAGATGCAGGGGAGGGACCTCCTGGAATTCTTCCGGGGGAAGATAAGCGAGGACGAGTACTGGGCAAGGGCGATAAGGAACAACGGGTGGAAGGCCGATGCCGCTACCCTGAAACGGGCGGTGAGGGAGAACCTCTACGAGATAAAGGGGACGCGGGAGATAATCGAGGCGCTGAAGGCAAGGGGCTTCCGCCTCGGCGTCCTGTCAATTCACGGGAGGGAGTGGATAGACTACTGCGAGAGCAGGTTCGGCTACCACAAATTCTTCGACTCCACCGAGTACTCCTTCGAGGCAGGCGTCTTCAAGCCGGACGAGAAGGCGTACCTCCGGATACTGAAGAAGCTGGGGGCCCGTGCCGAGGAGTGCCTCTTCATAGACGACAACCCCGGGAACCTGCCGCCCGCCGAGAAGCTGGGAATCAGGACCATACTGTTCAGGAACCCCATCAAGCTAAAGAAAGATCTCGCCCTTCTGGGCATAAAAATCTGAGCCGCTACTCGCTGTCGTGCCTTACGCTCTTGACGATCCCCTGCCTCGGCTTGAAGAGGTCGCCGCTCCTCTCCAGCTCCCCCACGTACCTCTCGGCCTGCATCCTGTCCATCCCCTCCTTCTCCGCCTCCTCGTAGACCCTCTCGATCTTGGCGCTCCCCTCCGCCTTCTCAAGCCTCCTTATGATGCCCATCATGGTGTTTATCTTGTCCACCTTCTCCCTGGGCATGCCTGTGAGTATGATGTCTATGTCCCTCGCCCGGCCGCTGTCCAGCGCCAGCGTCTTGAGCATGTACTCGCTGAGCTGTATCGCCCTCTCGGCGTCCGTGACCTCCACCACCCCGGCGAGCCTAGTCTTGGCGCTCGCCTCCGCCATCCTGACGAGGCCCTCTATCTGC
This sequence comes from uncultured Microcaldota archaeon, assembly GCA_963799075.1. GTDB lineage: Archaea > Micrarchaeota > Micrarchaeia > Micrarchaeales > Micrarchaeaceae > JAJYUY01. The sequence goes on from CAWCVI010000001.1 coordinate 428,963, forward strand.
CTAGGCGTTATGGCTACCTTCCCGCTCTTGGCCCCCACCCTCCTCAGGTTTATGTAGTACTCCTGTATCTTCGCCGAGGCCTCCTCGCTGATCCTCGGGAAGACGCTCTTCTTCGAGTAGGCGATGTACCTCCTGAGCTGCTCCGAGTCTATGGGCGGCGCCTGCACCTGCTCTATGTCCTTGTCCTTCATCTCGGCTATCCTCTCGCCCGAGGCCTTGTGCTGCATGAGTATGTGCTTGGCTATGCTCCTGTCCTGGGCCTCGTCCATGGTGTCCCTTATGGGGAATATGAGGTCGAACCTCGACAGGAGCGTCGTCGGTATGTCGAACTGCTCCGAGGGGTAGGCGTTCGGGTCGAACCTCCCGTATTTCGGGTTCGCCGCCGCCAGCACAGACGCCTTGGCCCTGAAGGTGGCTATGATGCCGGCCTTCGCCACGCTCACTGTCTGTGACTCGAGCGCCTCGTGCAGCGACGCCCTGTCCTGCTCGTCAACTTTATCAAATTCGTCGATGCAGACAATTCCGCCGGATCCCAAAACCAGCGCCCCTGCCTTCAGCGTCCATCCCCCTTCAGAGAACTCGTCCCTCTCCGCCACCGCCGTCATTCCCCCTCCGGTGATGGACTTCCCGCTGACGTAGATCCCCTTGGGCACGAGCCTGGCCACCGCCTGCAGTATCCTGGTCTTCGCGCTTCCGGGGTCGCCTATGAGGAGTATGTGCATGTCGCTCCTTATGGCCCCCCCGTCGACGAGCGTCTTGCCCGCGGTGCCTCCGAACAGCTGGAGCGCCACCGCCTCCTTTATCTCGTCGTAGCCGTAGATGGAGGGGACTATGGACTTCGCGATGTTCTGGAAGATCGCCGGATCCTTCGCCAGCTCCCTTATCTGCCGCTCCTCCTCCTCGCTTATGGATATGTCGGTGAACTCCTTCTGCTTCGGCACTATGGAGATGGTCTCAAGGAACATGACGAAGAGGTTCTTGTCCGCCTTGCCCTTCGCGTTCCTCTTCTGCCTTATCCTCAGCACCCCGGTGACCTCGACCCTCTCTCCCGGCAACACCGTGTTGACCAGGTCGTCCTCTATCCAGACCTCGAGCTGCCAGGTGGGCGTGTTCCCCCTGAGCTTCTCCAGCGGGTCCTGGACCGCTATCTTCTGGAGGTTTATGAAGCTCGAGCCGGCCTCATCCTGCTTCATGGACCTCCGCTTGCACTGGGCGCATATCTCGGGCACGTCGTCCCTCGCCTTGACGGCCAGGGTCGCCCCGCAGAAGGTGCACTTGTAAAGGCCCCTCTTCACCCTGGGGTTTATCTCGGACCGCTTGATTATCAGGCTGTCGAGCATTATCATCTTCCCGATGAAGGCGGAGCCGACGTCCTGCACCATCGGGTTGTTTATGGTCTGGCCGAAGAACCGGACGTGGACCTCGTGGTCTCCGAGCTCTATGTCGCCGAGCTTCTTCCTGAGGCTCTCCTCCGCGGCCTCGATTATGAGATCGGGCTTGTCAATCGCTTCGCCGGCCAGCTCGGGGTCGAACTTCTCCAGGTCCTTTATGTCGACCTTCAGGCTCCTCCTTTCCGGGAAGCCGATTATTATGTCGGAGATCGCTTCGCTGTAGTAGGTGTCGAAGAAGTCGTCAAAGCGCTCTATTATGGAAGCAAGAGCAGCATCAGCCATAGAACCCCCAGCCCGAAGCTAGATTACTGTTCCCGCCACGCTTATTAACTCTCCTGCGGGCGGCGAATAAGGGAAGTGGACCGGCCCGGCGCTCCCAGCGATGGGATTATATAATCTCCGCACCAACTATAAAATGGTGTTTGTCTGGCTACCCGAAAGGCTCGCAGGGCCGTGAAGGCCAAAAAAGCGGAGAAGAAGATATGTACCGCCCAGCAGAAGGCCGTGGCGGTGGTGGCAATCATAGTGGTCGCGGCAATGGTGGCCATCCTGGCCTCCAAGCCCCATTGGTTCATAAGCCCCAACACGACTACCGTATCCCGGCAGTCCGCAGCTTCCGCCTCCGGGCTCACCTCCCAGCAGGCCCTTGCGGTCCTGAGCTCCTACCCGCAGCAGAGCAGCTTCACCGCGATCTACCAGGGCTCGATGAGCATGTCGCTCCCGGCCAACACGGTTGCCGCGATGCCTGTCACCCTCAACGGCAGCGTATCATCCCTCTTCGAGCGCTATGACAGATCAGCGCTCTCCGAGACGTCCGTCTTCATACCCTCCATGGGGGAGAGCCTCAATACCACCCAGTACTACGCGCCCAACGGCACAGTCTACACCTGCACGTCCAACTCCACCGGGGGCCCGGCATCCTGCCGGAGCATGTACGCTCCGCTGGTAAACGCCTCCAATTTCGCACTCTACTTCTTCGCGTCGGGCAACTCGACCCAGTGGAAGGGCATAACGCTGTCCAACTCGAGCTACAACGGCGCTCCCTGCCTTATGGCAAGCGGCGGGTCCAACAGCAGCGCCAACGAGTCGGGAATCAGCATAATGAACGGCGAGACATTCACGGGCTGCATAAACCCCAGGTACAGGATACCCCTGTTCCTCAACCTGACCACCCTCACCACGATCTCGGGAAGCTACTACAACGGGACATCATCAGTAGCCGTGCCCAGGGAGAGCGAGCTGGTCCTCGTCCGGCTGCACCTGTCCAACCTGACCGACAGCGCCACCGAGCTGCAGGGCCTTCCGGCGAACGCGCTAGGGAACCCGTGAGGAGCGGCATGCGGGACACTCCAAGGGGCCCCCGACTAATGGCTTTAAATACGCTCACGCAGCTATCATATCCTAATGCACGGCTGCATGTCCCCCCCCCTGGACGGATTGCCTGGCGAGCAAGGACAGAGGTGTTTCCATAAATAACCAGTACCTCGCTCTGAGCATATCTCTTATCTTTCTACTGTTTCTAGGGCTAGCCGGCGCCACCAGCCCGATCCAGGTGGTGCTGACGACGACATCAGGCACGACCTGGACGGTCCCGGCAAACTATGTCGCCTCGGGCAGCGCGATAAACGTCATCGGAGGCGGTGGAGGAGGAGGAAGCGAAATCTCGGTAATGTCCTATCTTATACAGCATAATGATAATGCAAGAATTCATCCCATGACAAAATATGGTTTGAGATTCCTTCCAGCATCGCAGGAGATCCCTGTCTATCAAACTTATTCATGAAGTTCCAATAGAATTGGAACAAATTGATCGCACCTATCAGTTTCCTCTTCTTTTTGGAGAAACATTTGGTTTCTCTCACCAATCTGCCGACTCTTTCTCTCAGAATCCCATTGAAATTCTCGACGTCAGTTGTGTTAATCTCTTTGAATTCCGGGTTTCCAAAAATAACACGTCGTTCCTTTCTGACTACTGTCCCTTTTTCTCTTATCTTCACCAGTTGTCCATACTCTATCTTATTGTTCCCAAAACATTCTGGTAAAATATAGGTGTAATCATCGTTACCGTCAGTGAAGACCTGAAGTTTATGTTCAGAGGAGGGCTGTTGAACTCTATCAGACATCTTGTTTATCATTTCTCTGCAAGTATTTTGAGTCCATTTTCCGACAGAAAATGACACAAAGAAGTATGTCCCTCTTTTCACACTGGTGTATATCCATGCGTCACCGACTTCAGAGAAATTGCTGCTTTCGGGGTCAACATTCTTTTGCTTTTTTTTACGAATGCCCACAACTCATCGCATTCAGTAGGTGTCAACTTCAGATTCTTTATCAGATAATCATTCATCAATTTCGCATGTTCCGCCATATCTGTCAACAAATTCCCTATCGTATCCCTATGATGACCCGTTATTCTCTCGATACTCCGTATTCCATTTTTCTCAACAAGGTGTTTGCATATCGTTTTGATCTCTTTCTCAGAAAGATGTTTATGATAAAGTGGGGTGTTTGACGTCTCGACAAACCATTTTCCACAATGGTTGCAGTAATATTGCTGATGGCCTGCGGCGTTCTTTCCACGTTTGAGTATGTCCTTTTTGTCTTCTTTCAGATAGTATTTACAAAAGTAGTTAGGACAGGTAACGTCGATTTTGCCTCTCGGTCTGCTCATACCATCGCCTTAATGGTATGAAAGAATAGGTATATAATGCTGTCTATTCTAGGACACTACCGAAATCTCAGGAGGAAAGGCTGGGTACGGCGGCGGCGGGGGCGGCTCTTCATCTATCTCCAATCTTGTATTGAAACCCGGGGCGACAGTCACATTCGCCATAGGCGCCGGCGGAAACGCGGTATCCACCTCCAACGGCCTTGCGGGAGGGGATACATACATCTGCAATTCGATAGTAAGCTGCGGAAGCATAAGTGACGCCAACGTCGTTGTAGGCGCAAAAGGCGGAGGCGGAGGGGGATCAAATCCCTACTCAGCCGGCGCCGGCGGGAGTTCGGGCAGCGGAGTTGGTTTGGTGTTGCATTCGGGCGGAGCCGGAGGCAACCATGACACTGGCAATTACAACGGTGGCGGCGGCGGGGGTGCAGGAGGCCCAAAGGGTACAGGAAGCACAGGAGGCAACTCAGCTGCACCTGTTGATGGCGCCCCCGGGGGATCAGGCGGAAGCGGTGATGCAGGCGCCGGCGGCGCAACGGTCTCGGGAAGTGCCAGCGCGGCGGGCAATCCGGGCAACCCCGGAACCGAATGGGGTTCCTACGGCTCGGGCAGCGGGGGAGCCGGTGGAAGCGCGAATACTCATAACGGCGGAAACGGCGGTAATTATGGTGGAGGAGGCGGCGCGTCCAGCGGCGACAATTCCGCCGGCACGACCGGCATGGGGGGCAGCGGCGCAAACGGCATAATAATCATAACCTATACACCGCTGATCATGCTTCCGGCGTCAAACTCCGTGGCGGATGTCGGGCAATACGAAACCCTTACCGGGGCCTTGGGCAGCGACGTCTCTAACCCCTTCACCTACAACTACATAATATCGAATTCGGTGACCAACACTGTAGTCTACAGCCTCCCGGTATCCAACTCCCTCACCTCAAACACGCTCCTGCTGCAGATACCGGCCTACTTCGCCTCCAACTCGCCCCTGCAGTACAACGTTATAATAACCGACGCGCTCTCGGCCACCACCAACACCGTATACAGCAGCCTATTCACGGTGAACCCTGCCTTCCAGGCGAACACGCTCACCGAGTCGAACACGGTGATAAAGGCGGGGCTGAACTCCGTTCTGGCAGGAGGGCAGGCGGGCGGAACCGCACCCTACGGCACCATCAACTGGTTCTCCCAGGCCGCCTGCGGGGGGACGCCCATAGGCACCGGGACATCCATCAGCGTATCCCCTCTAGTCACGACCACCTACAGCTTCAACACCGTCGACTCTGCGACCGCTAACAACATCCTCTGCAGCTCAAATACAGTGACGGTAGTCCCACCAGTCATCACCATAAACCCGCCGACGCCGGCTCAGGGAACATATCTCCCATCATTGGGGATGACAATCAACTCCATAATAACCAACACCTTCACGAGGAGCTACTCGTTCATAAGCTCGGGCCAGACGCTGGCATGGTACCAGATGAACGGCCAGGCGCCGTCAAACTCGTTCATGCAGTACGACGCCAGCGGGAACGGGAACAACGCACTTTGCGGGGCGGCCGTCGGTTCAGTGTGCCCGATATATTCGGCTGGGCCCCCATACGGCTACGGCTCCTACAGCTTTGACGGGGCGACCCAATATTTCATAAGCAATGCCCTTACCACGAAGCTGACGAGCCTGGTGATATCGAACATGTCCGTATTCGCCTGGGTTGATCCGAGCAACTGCATCTCCGATGGCGAGGTCTCGGGTATCGCCAGCGCCGTTCAAGTGGTGGGCATAACCGGAATTTTCGAACTGGCCCTGGATGCCTCCTGCTCTCCCACTTTTGAGATGGGCCCGGCTACGCCTGGCGTCAGCACCACCCCCAACACGATCCCGTTAAACCAGTGGTCGCAGATAGGAGCTTCATACAACGGGAAGGCGATAGATTTTTACATAAACGGCAACTTCGTGTCGTCAAACACCTACGGCGTCGGAGGGCTCATCTGGGATAATCAGGCGATAGTACCCGTGTGCCTGGGAATAGGCGTGCATCCCTACCCCTACTCGCCCCCTGTATGCACCATTGCGAACTATCCCTACCATGGCTACTTCACGGGCTCCATAGGAAACATAGAGATATTCAACCGATCGGTGCCGCTGCAGGAGGTGAAGGCCCTCTACAATGCGACATCCAACGCGCTCACCACAAGCTACCTCAACGTGTCCCTCTTCGGCCAGGGCCCTAACCCGACCCGCGGACCCTATAACTCGGTGATGAACGTAAACGCAGTCGCCGGATACCCATACTGTGCATTCCCCGCCGTGACCCGATTGCCCAATGCCTCCTTGTACGCCGCCTACAGGTGTGGGTCACAGCACGCTGGTGCCGGCGTATATGCAGCCCAGCTCTCAACGAACAATGGGATGACATGGAATGCCCCGACGGTCATATTCAACTCTATAGGGACTCCGTTCGCAGCGCAATACGGATACCTGTCCGATCTTCACGTCCAGCTCCTGAACAACGGGCACATACTGATCCCGTTCACCATGGAGACCTCGGGCCCGCAGACGAACACGGCATGGACGCTGAACGGGACGATAAACGCTAACGGCATGATAACCTACAGCCAGCCCACCTCCATGACCGGGCCCTCCTGGCCGGGCTGGAACATGATAACCGTGGTGACCGGAAAGCCGATACTGATGCAGAACGGGAACATCATGGTCAACGTATGGGGCGCAAACACCGGGTACACGTGGTTCAATACCGGGGTGGTGCAGAGCGCGGACGGCGGGAAGACCTGGGGCAGCTACAGGGACATCATGACCTACAACGGCATAACCGGGAACGGGAGCTCCGAGGCGGACGGGATACAGTTCGCAAACGACACACTGTTCTACATGATAAGGCAAGACTCCTGCACATCAAACGCCCTCAATTGCGGGTACGACTATGTCACATCGACGGACAACGGGCTGACCTGGACGCAGCCGAAGGAGGTCTATTCCACGATAAACCCTGGCCATCCCATGCTGCTTGTGCTTCCCGACGGCGGCCTCTTCGGGGTGCAGAGGAGCCCCGGCTACTGGGGCGGCGGCTACTACACCAACTACGAAGTCTCCTGGAATGGCGGGAGCAACTGGTCCTTCCCTGCACTGCTGCTTAAACAGTCGGATATGTACGACGCGCCCATTATCCTGTCCAACACCCTGATCGGCATAGCGACCGCCTACGAGAGCTGCGGCGGGGCGGTCTTCACCTCTGCCTGCGCCACGCTGGTCTGGAATACCCTCGTCATACCTCCCCAGCAGAAGAGCTATACCATCTATGCAGTGAACGCAAACACCACCAACTCCCTCACGCTCTCGTTCACCGTCAACTCCCTCTCGCTGGTGAGCTCGCTGTCGCCAGCGGTCAAGCAAACCATGGACACCGGGCAGTCCACAATCTACACCGCGCTCATATCCGGAGGGTTGCTGCCCTACGCCTACCAATGGTATGAGGAAGCGCCAGGGGCATCTTCATTCAGCCTGATACCGGGGGCAACAAGCCAAGCATATACCTTCAATCCGTCAATCAGCGCGTCGGCGGGGAACTACCTATTTGATGCGATGATAAGCGACATAAGCGGCATGGTCCAGAACGCGATTGCAACCGCGAATACCATACTCGATCCCGCCCTGGCATACAGCTGGTCCGCCTCCGGCAACCCGATAACGACAGGTGCAACCCAGACGCTGACAGCCACAACAAACGGTGGAACAGGGACAAGCCCCTGGGTCTACAACATCCTGGTATACAATTCAATGGGCCTGGTATACAACTCACTGTCGCCCTATACCTACTCCGCAAGCAACGCCGCATCATTCACCCAAAACGCGGCATGGGGGACCCAGAGCTTCACGGCAAACGTATTCATCACAGACTCCGCTTCGACTCCCTCTACCGTAAGCAATACAATTACCTATTCCGTAAACCCCCCCTCCACAACAACAGTGCCGCAATCATCCGGCGGAGGTCCTGCAAAGCAGACCCTTACGCTGAAAGACAATCTAACGACCTCCGCGGCCTCCAGCATCCCCGTGTTTACCGTTTACATAACAAATGCCAGCGGAACAACAAAACGCACCTACGGCCAGGGCGCCCTCCCCGCCGCGATAACCTACTCCCTTCCGGCAACAGTGAACTTCATGTTCGCATGCGCATTCAACTCGGGTTCAACAGCATACCACTACTCTGGCGACATCTATGGCCTGGGATTCAACACCCCATGCGGGACGAACTACACGGCACTTGGCGGAACGTATACTGTACTGTATACCAGCGCGTCCAACCAGGCCGCAATAACCAGCACTACGACCTCTACCACTGGGTCCTCGGTCTCCTCGACCACTATAGCTCCTCCAGCCAACGTGCCGGCGAAGGAGACCAAAGGGATCGCCGTGGAGGCCAACAGGACAGCCATGGCAGAATTCTATGGCAACCAGACGACAATCCGTTTCTACAGCGGCGTTTCGGGCGCGGTTAACGTCACCCTAATAAACCTAACCCGATCCTCCTCGTCCCCCCCGAATTACACAAAGATCTCTGTGTTTTACCTGAACGTATCAGATAGCTCCGCTGCGAGCTTGAATATAACCGAAAAATACAACTGCAGCGCCCCTGCGCAATCGCTGGAGGCGTTCTATGTCTCGAACGACACCTGGGTCCCCATATACAAAAGCATTGCGATAGCCCAGACATGTACCATAACGTTCAGCGCCCCGAATATGCACACCGTCGGGCTGTTCGAAGAGACACGGTTCCTCTCGTCGGCCCTCCCCACCACAATACAGCCGATAACCTCCTCGACCGTCCCGACCACCACAGCGCCGCAGAGCGGGCAGCCGAAGGGTACTGGCTATGCAATGGCCGCCGCAGTTGCTGCCGCCGTGATAATAATCGCCGCGGCAGCCACGTACTACCTCTCGAAGAGAAAGCGGAAAGGCTGACCTTCCCTACCGATGCCGGCTCGCGCTGGCCCATACTAAAAATAAATCCGCCGATCAGCTAGGCCTGAGCTCCTCGCTGACTATGACAGTCGAATCGACGTTCCTGACCCGCTCGTACTTGACGCTGTTCTTCGCGAGCTGCCTTGCCGTGTTCTCGCTCCTTATGAGCTCGTCCGCGTTCACCAGGAGCATGTTGGAGACCCCTCCCTTCTCGAAGTCCACTATCAGGTCCTCCACCTTGCCGAGCTTGCGCCCCGAATTTGTTATTATCTCCTTCCCGTACATCTCAGAAAGCCAGACTGATCCAGAAGCCATGAAAAACACCTATTCTATCCTCTTGAGCTTTTTGGAAGCAAAGATACTTATTATATTGCTCCTCATCTCGGCAACGAAGGCCTCCCTCTCGCTTCCGAACCTCTTGATGTCAGGGTCGTCGAACAGCTGGGGGTTGCTGCTTATCAGGTGTATCAGGTACTCGTCGCTGAGATGGTAGCTTCTGCCCCTGCATTCGGCGCAGTGGTAGAGGGGCACGACCGGCACGTCCTCCCTGCTCCTGTAGGCCTGGGCGACCCTGACCAGGCTGTGCCTGGAGCACCAGGGGCATGCCCTGTCGAACGCGACATCCCTGTAGGATACCTCCTTCACCGAGTCACACCCCGCCTCCGCGAGCGTGTCCTTTATCCTGCCTTCCACCTTCCCTCTCTCGACCGCCAGCTGGAGGAGCACCGTGCCGTCATGCCTGAAGGTGGTCTCCAGCACGCCTCCTCCCCGTGGCTCCCACACCCTTATGCGCCTGGCCCCGCCCGCCTGGTAGTCGACCCTCACGTCGCCCCTGGCGTTTCGCGCCAGTTCGGCAGCGCCGGGCATCTAGTCACCGAACCTGACCCGGTAGCTGTCTATGTCCTCCGCAGTCACCGCCTCCCTCCCCTTGGACTTCGCCCTCTTCACCGCGTAGCTGGCGATGCGCTTGGCCTTCCTCTCGAGCAGGGCGGCGATGGCGGAGGCCGCAGAGTCGCTTATCACGGCGCCGCCGCTGGCGTTCACGAGCTTCTTTATCGCAGCCTTCGATATCTTCCGCATGGTTTCAGCACTCAAGATCCTCCTCATCGCCGTAGGGCTCGGTCAGATTGCTCATCATTTGGACTATTTCGAGCTTAGAGTTTAAAGCACTTGTCCCCCCGCACCGGTCAGGCTTAAATATTTAGGCAAACCATAACCTACCGGTAATCATGTCCACCGCCAAGGCGAGGGGGCACGAAAGGCCGCCCGCCGCAGAGAACCTTCAGGCAGCCAGGGCAATGGAAGGGATACGATACGGGCTCACCGGGGCGTTCATGACGGAGCTTAGGGACCTGGCGAAGGACATGGGGATGGCCTACGAGAAGATGATCAAGTCCTGCTGGAAGAGCAACGGCGAGGCCGACATGTACCTTGCCGAGGCTTACCTAAACCTCGTGGCAAGGAAGCTTGCCGACCTGCCCCTTCATATGGAAGCGAAAAACGGCACTCTTCCCGGGCGCGTGGCGGCCGCCGCCTCCCTGCTGCTCAGGATCCATTTCCTCTACGGCCAGTCCGTGAAGGCCGCCGAGACCGCAAACCGCTTCAACATACCCGGACGCCTGCAGCCGGAGATGAGCGCCGCCTACGCATTGAACCTAAAGATGAAAAGGAGCAGGGTTGCAGAAAGGCTCGAGCGGACCGCCCTGACCGTGGCCGCGCTGCCATCGGGCAAACTAGTGTTTACCGTGGAGGAGCGTTCCCCCCTGTCGAACTACGAAAAGATGCTCCTGCGGATCCCCTAATCCTCAATACTTATTTATAGCTATCATGAGGATAAATAGCGGTAGATGCGAATGGCAGTCATGGACGTGAGCGATGCGAATTTTGACGCCGAGGTTCTCGACTCGAAGATACCCGTCGTCGTTGACATATGGGCCGAATGGTGCGGGCCCTGCAGGATGTATTCGCCGATAATCGACGAGGTATCCAAGGACTACGACGGCAAGATAAAGTTCGCCAAGGTGAACGCGGACGAGAGCGAGAGGGTGGTCCAGAAGTACAACGTCACGAGCATACCCACCACGCTGCTGGTCAAGAACGGCGAGATAAAAGCGATGAATGTCGGCGCCGTCCCCAGGGAGGCGCTGAAGAAGTGGATTGCAAGCAACCTGTAACATTGATTCTATGGCAGATCTGCCGCTGCCGCGCGGCGTAAGGGACCTGATGCCCAACGAGGCCCTCTTCAGGAACGAGGTTCTAAGGAAGATAGAGAAGGTCTTCCAGAGCTTCGGCTTCCTGACCATAGACACACCCTCCCTGGAGGACCTCAGGATACTGAAGGCGAAGGGCGGCATAGGGGAGGACTCGAAGCACATATACGAGATGAAGGACGAGAAGATCGGCCTCAGGTTCGACAACACGATGTCCCTGGCCAGGTACATGTGCATGCACCAGCACCTCCCCCTCCCCTTCAAGAGGTACTACATCGGGAAGGTCTGGAGGAGGGAGGAGCCCCAGAAGCTTAGGTACAGGGAGATAACCCAGGCCGACGCCGACATAGTTGGCGGAGAGGGCGCCCACGCAGACGCGGAGATAATCGCCGCGGGCTCCGCGGTCTTCGATGCGCTGGGCTTTAAATGCAGGATAGAGGTGAATGACAGGAGGATAACCGACGCGGTGCTCAGGAAGGCGGGAGTGCCGGAAGGGAAGGCGCTGGACGTCATGAGGATATTCGACAAGCAGGAGAAGATAGGCCACCAGAAGGTATCGCAGATGCTCTCAGAGCTGGGCCTCGGCAGGCAGCTCGTCGAGACGCTGGTCGAATTCACGACCCTGCCGGGGACTAATGAGCAGAGGCTCTCCAAGGCCGAGCAGATGGCAGGCGACTCCGGAGTGACATCCGAGCTGAGGAAGACGCTCGAGCTGCTCAAGGCGTACAGGATAAGCGGCGACGTAGTCTTCTCCACCTCCATAATGCGGGGCCTCGACTACTACACCGGCATAGTCTTCGAATACAAGGACGCCAGCGGAAGGGTGATACAGTCGCTCGGCGCCGGGGGCAGGTACGACAGCCTCATCGGGAGCCTGGGCGGGAAGCAGATGCCTGCGGTGGGCTTCGCGATGGGCATAGACAGGATATTGGACACGCTCAAATTCTCCGAGTCGGAGGGCTACACCTACGCGAGGGCGTTCGTCGCATACGTCAAGGAGGGCAACCAGAAATATGCGCTGGCCGTCGCGTCCGCCCTCAGGGGCGCCGGCATACCGACTGATGTCAACCTGTCGAGCAGGAACCTCTCGAACCAGGTGTCCTATGCGTCTTCGATAAAGGCGAAATACCTCATAATAGTGGGGGACAGCGAGGAGAAGGAGGGGAAGATGAAGCTCAGGAACCTGGCCACGGGGGAGGAGAAGACCGTGGCCCTCGAGGAAGCGATCGAGAATATCATGGGGCAGTGATGGAATGGCAAAATCCGATGTTGACAGGGTCACGGAAGAGACGGTGGCGAAGGGAGGAGTGCTCGTCAAGTTCTACTTCGACATGAGGCATACCGATAGGGAGAAGCTGCAGCCACTGATGACCGACCTGATAAACGAGAGGCTGATGAAGGAGCCCGGCATGGTCTACTGCTACGGCGCCATCGAGGAGCCCCTCGAGCGCGACGGCATATTCATAACCAGCGGCATCGTGACGATGCTGTTCAGCAGCTTCATGCCCCTGATAGGCATAGCCTTCAGGTATGCGCCAGCGGGGGTGGAGGTGGTGAAGCCCACAAGGGAGATGGCCCTCAAGCCCATGGACCTGCAGCGGGCGCTCATGGAGATATCGGAGATATCCATGAACTACTCGAAATACATACTCGAGAGGGTGCTGAACGCGGAGGAGAAGGAGGCCGTGGCCAAGCACCTGGACGCCAGGGCGGAGCTGGGCAAGAAGGTAATAGGCGGCTCCAAGAGAGAGGAGAAGTAACCGCTATCTGGTTATGTTTATCTGCGCGCTTATGCCCTTGTCGGTGTCGGGCAGGCTGCCGAGCGAGAAGCCCCCGATGGCCAGGTACCTCTGCGGCTGGACCGTTGACGCCACCACCCTTATTCTCACGACCTTGTTGGTCAGCGTGGTGAGCGGTATGGAGACATTGGCGAAGGTCGAGCTCTCGTTCGGCCCCAGCGAGACGTTGTAGGTGTCGAAGTGGCCGACCACCGCAGGGGTCTCGTTCGCGCCATTGACCCTCAGGACCTCCACGTATATTAGGCTATCCTGGGGGCTTACCAGCAGGAAGTTAAGGAACGGCGTCTTGGGGCTCACCCGGAAGGGCGAGGAGGTGAGGTTTCCCGGGGAGACCGAGGTGCCGCAGGTGTAGGTGGTGGCGAAGTAGGCGCCGCCATAGTTGCTCCAGGGCCCACCGTAGTAGCATCCGTCGGCATTGGCCGACGATATGTTGAGCGGCCCAGTCCCGAATCCCGGGCCGGTGACTGTCCATCCGGTGTACTTTCCATTGCTGAAGTTCGCGTTGTATATGAATGAATAGGTGATGGCCGGAGGCGTGGTCGTGCCGTTAAGCTTTATGAAAGGCGTGCCCCCGGGGCCCGATTCGGAATCCGCCGAAAGGCTGACCGTATAGTTCTGCGTGGGCAGGGTGACGTTGGAGTAGAAGGTTGTGGCATTGTAGTTGAAGCCCCCCTGCAGGTAGGTTATCCCGTCCGCCCCCATGACCCTGATGGCCGCGCCGTAGGCGGATCCCGCCATTACCCATACGCCCAGCATCCCGCCGCCCCACTGGCACGTCGAGTTGGAGCTGGAGTAGGGCGCGACCCCTGATATGTAAAGATTAGAGCAGTTGACCAGGAACGTCATCGTCGTGGTCGGAGCGGTGCTTCCTCCGAGTATGCTGCTGGACGTAGAGGTCGTAGAGCTGGTCTTGGCCGGGCCGACATGGAAATTGAATCCCGTATAGGCGTAGGCGACAATCGCCACGATCGCCACCAGCGCAATCCAGACTATCCAGCCCTTGTTCATCCAAAGCACTAGAAGGATAAGTTAGCGCGGATATTTAAACATTGGCCGAGGCAAACAAAGCTCAGCATAAGCGCCCCAGACCGAAAATGGGCCCGAGGAGAATCGAACTCCTGATCTTCACGTTGTGAACGTGACGTCTTACCATTCGACTACGAGCCCCCTATCATGAGCACTATGCCGCGACTATGAAGATTAGCCCCTGCGATTTTAAATACCTAGCTGACTAGAGGTCGAAGTACTCTCTGAACTTCGGGGTGGTCTCTACCCTCTTCGTCCTGCCCTCCCTCGCTGATTTTATGAATCCCTTCTCACCCAGCTCCCCGATGTGCTCGTAGGCCGAGCTGCCGAACGCCTTGACTATGGCGCTCTGCATCACCGGCTCGTTCTTGCTTATGTAGGCGAGTATCCTGAGCGAGGGGCGGGTTATGTCGGGGGATCCGGCAAGGGCCGAGACCTTCTGCGAGTACTGGTTCCTCACCTCGAGCACGTAGCTGTCCCCTATGGCCTTCACCTCCAGCGCCCCGTTCCTCTCCGCGTACTCCTTGACCAGCGACTCCATGACGGTCTTCACGTAGCCCATCGACTCCACGCCCATCACCGCGCCCAGCTCCTGGGCGGACATCGCCCGGCCAGCCGCGAAGAGCGCCGCCTCGGCGACTTTCTTGTAGTCTGACGCCTCATTCATCCGAACCTACCCGTTTCCCCTTCGCCTCGTCCTGGTGGAGCGACACCAGTATGTCCCCGAAGAACTGCTCCTGGGCTATGTCCACCTCCTTCCTGTCCGAGAGGAAGAGGAGAGGTATGAACAGGTCGGAGACTGCGGCCCTCTCCGATCCGAAGAGCCGTGCAAGCTTGGAGTATTCCACCACCCCGTCGCCGCTTATGTTGGAGGCTATGAGCTTGTAGGCGGACGCGATCTTCTCGTCTATGTCCTCCTTTATGATCGGGAAGTCCAGCGGCGCCTCCATCTCTGTCGCGTAGAGCGCCTTCTGCTCCGTCACCTTTATCGCCTCGTCGAGCGCGTCCATGAGGTCGCTGAGCGTCACCTTCTTGTGGGGCTGAAGCCTGAACTTGGGCATCAGCTCCGGGACCTCGGGAACCTGGCGGGGCACCATGAGGCCCTCCTCAGCCTCGATGGTCTCCTCCTTGAACATCACCATGCTGTCGCTCTTCATCCGGAGCAGGATGGACGCCGCGAGCGTCATGTTGGCGGGTACGCGGAGGTCCAGCACCTGCATCTTCCTTATGGTCTGGACGTATTCGTTGGCTATCTTCCCTATGTCTATGTTCCACGGGTCTATGCTGTTCGATTCGACCAGCTCCATGAGCACCTCCCTCCAGGTGGCCGTGGTGACCAGCACCCTGAGGTCAAGCGTACGCTGGGATCCCTGCTGCTCCTCTCTGGTCATCAATAGGATACGGATAATCGGGTATTTAATTTTTACTGTCGGGGCGGCATAGCGGCGTCTTTGGGCCGCCAGGGCCCGGAGGGGAAAAGGGAAGGGCGAGGCGGGTCATCCGCCGGCCTCTACCCTCTATTCTACCCCTATTCCATCCGCAGGCCCACAAAAAATCCGGAAAGGTCGGTCTCCCGCCGGGGGTTTTTTATTCCCGCATGCGCTGCCAGAAGGTCCCGCACCTCTTGGAGATTGCCGTTAGACGCTACAATACGCTCTATTCTCGGGAAAAGGGCAATGCACGCTTCCGGCGTAGTGAGCATGGACAGCGCCCAATTCGCCTCTCCTTCGTCCTTGGCTGACTTTAGGACCTGGAAAGTCGCCAGCTTTATCGCGTCATTGTCGTGGAACACCGTCTTCTCCCAGACAAGCTTCCTGGCCAGATTAGGGAACCTGGACTCCCAGTCGTTTACCAGTTCGCGGAAGCCCTGTCTTGCTTGGCCAAGCCAAGTGCGTGAGACGGCGTCTGCCCTACATCCAAGACCTATCCCCTCCCCGCCCCTTGGCGCTAGTCCATGGGTCGGCACGACCCGCAGTTCTTTCGCCGGAGCGCGTGTTGCTGGTGATTGCATTTTACCACGTTTTGATAGCGTGGGTTCAGATATTTATAACTTTTCTATGGCCGCCGCCGAAGACAAGATGATGGGCCCGGTGAGATTTGAACTCACGACCTCCCGATTATCAGTCGGGTGCTACTAACCATGCTAAGCTACAGGCCCTTGTTCAATATAAGTAGCGGACATAATATATCCCTTTCTCATTTCCCTCCCTTTGTCTCCCTTACCCTGCCGTCAGGCTCCTCCTCCGCGAACCGCTGGGTCTCGAACCTGAAGAGCCTCACCCTCGGCTGCATCCAGAGGTCCTTCTGTATGCCTATCTGCCTGCAGGCCTCCTCGAAGAAGCCCGCTTTTCCCAGGCCGTGCTCCTTCGGGAACGATGGAAGCAGGATGGCGCTCTTGACGCCATACCTTATGCATAAGCCGTCCCTGCCCAACCTCACCTTTATCATCTTGCCCCTGCCGGACGATCTTATCTCCTCGAAGTCGGAGAGTATGTCGACTTCAACCGTCATGTGGCCCACCTCTGCCAGCGATACGGGCACTGCGCGCGGATCCATGAACGCCGCTCCCGTCGCGGCGTCTACCACCAGCTCCCCCATGCGCTTCCCCGTGCCGTAGATTCCGGCCCGGCCCCTCATCGACCTGGTCGGGTAATGGGATATCGTGACGAAAACCCCGTTCGGGGAGCCGTATCCCTTGAGCGACTCGACAATGATCCTTCTCCCGACATTCGGGCTCCTGAGGAAGAGCTCTATCGCCGCCCTCGCGGTCCTGACAACCTGCTCCCCCTCCATTTCCGAATACCGGCGCATCCTATCGTATTCCGAACGCAGATAAGTAATAAATAGGTGCGGAGTGCCATTTATGGCGGTGCTCCGGTGGCGGAATCTATAACGGTCTACACTGACGGGGCGTCGCGGGGGAACCCGGGGCCCAGCGCCTCCGGCTACATGGCGGTCCAGGGCGGGAAGGCCGTGAGCTCCGAATTCGAGTATAACGGGGTCAAGACCAACAACTATGCCGAGTACCACGCGGTGGAGATGGCGCTGAGCTGGTGCCTGGAGAACCTATCCTCGCCGCCCTCTGCGAAGGTCTCCGTGTTCTCGGACAGCGAGCTCGTGGTCAGGCAGCTGAAGGGGGAGTACAAGACGAAGGCGCCCCGGCTGAGGGACCTCAAGGAGCGGGTCGAGGAGCTCGCCCTGAAGTTCGGCTCGGTGAGGTTCGGGAACCTGCCCAGGAGCGACCCGCGCATAGACCAGGTAGACGCCGAGCTCAACAGGCTGCTCGATGCCACCTCAAGAAAGGATTTATAAACTGTTTACTAGTATCATTATCGTGGTGACAGATGCCTGACGAGAACGATGCAAAGTCCGTGGCCGATGAGCAGAGCGTCAAGCCGGGGGTCGACCCGCAGGCGAAGGAGCACTGGAAGAAGGGGAACGCGCTCTTCGAGGAGAGCAAGTTCGAGGACGCGATAAAGGAGTACACGGAGGCGATGAGGGTAGACAAGAACTACGCCGACGCCTACTTCAACAGGGCCCTCACCGAGAGGGTGATAAACGACTTCCAGAGCGCTAGGGCGGACCTGGAAAAGGTGCTGGAGTTGCAGCCCAAGAGCTACGACGCGCCGCTCCTCATAGGGGACATGGCCGAGAACAAGAACGACATGCTCGGGGCGAGGTACTGGTATGAGAGGGCGCTGGCTAACAACCCCGACTATACCGAGGCGAAGAACAGGCTGGAGAGGATCGACGCGCTCATACATGTTGACACCAAAGTCGGAGGGACGGGCGGCGGGCCCGCGTCCTCGAAGCAGCAGATGAAGCCGCTGGAGCAGAAGGACGAGATAAGCGAGGGCCAGATCAAGAAGGTCGCGTTCTTCAAGTCGGACATAAAGTTCGGCGACGTGATAGGGCTCACCAAGGTCAAGAAGTACCTGGCCCAGAACGTGGTCCTGGCGATAAGGGAGCCGTCGCTGTTCAAGAGGTACGGGAAGAAGCTCGGGGTGGGCCTGCTGCTGTACGGCCCGCCAGGTACCGGAAAGACCTACATCGTCAAGGCGATAGCAGGGGAGGCTGGCGCCAACGTGATAATAGCCAGGGTGAACCAGATAGTGGACATGTACACCGGCAACACCGAGAAGAACCTGCACGCCATATTCGACCAGGCGAGGAAGAACCCTCCCTGCATAATATTCTTCGACGAGCTCGACGCGCTCGGCGTCAAGAGGGGAGGCGACGGCGGGGACGGCGGCGGAAACACATCCGCGCTGAGGCTCGCCGTGAACCAGTTCCTGGTGGAGATGAGCGGGGTGGAGAGCAACCCCGAGGGCATATTCGTCATCGGGGCGACCAACAACCCCTGGGACATAGACCCGGCGCTCAAACGGTCCGGGAGGTTCGGGGACAGCGTCTACCTGAAGCCGCCGACCTACGGGGACAGGAAGAACCTTTTCAGGTATTACACAAGGAACAAGCCTGTCGCCAGCCTGAGCCTGGGAAGGCTTGCCAGGGCGACGACGGGATACAGCCCGGCGGACATTGAGAGGATAGCCGACAAGGCGGCGATGCTCCCCCTGCTCCACGAGTACATAAAGCACAAGAAGAGGAAGTACACGATGAAGGACGTCATGACCATACTGAAGGACAAGGACTACAGCGGGAGCTCCCTGGACGAGTGGTACTCCATGGTGAAGAAGGACGTCATAAGCAAGACCGAGACCAGGACGGTGAACGGGAAGAAGGAGGAGACTGTCAAGGAGGGCAAGCTGGACTCGCAGGAGAAGATACTCTACAAGGCCATGATAAGCGACATAAAGAAGAACACCACCAGCTGGCGGGTGAGCTTCAGGAAGTTCATAAGATGGTGGGCACTGCACCTCTTCTAGGCTATAGATAACAGGGCCGCCGGGGCCGCTTTTGCCGAAAACCCTATATATTTGGATAAAGCGAGGATGTAGGGAGGGAGACCATGCAGACTACAGAAAAAAACACCTCGCAGATCATTAACGAAGGGAGAAAGAGGATAAAGGGCTCGGTGTCCTTGTGCCTAGGCCCCAAACTGGAGCAGTTTAAGAAGGTTTTTGCGGAACGGATGGATCTCAGGGTCGTTGCTCCCCTTATGCCGGAGGCAAACGCTCTTCGGAATGTTCCGTCTGGCTCGCAGATGCCGGCCCATGGGACGGTTTCGCGCATAGATTCCAATTTAGTGATGATTAAGCGGATAGAGAGCCTTATAATCTATAATTACAATGAGGAGGTAGACAAGGCCGTAGACCGCTTGGCCCTTGCGGCTGACAGCAGGTCCTGGGAACCCGAGCTTGTTGAGAAGGCGCTCGCGGCGATGGAGGAGGATATCCAAAAGCACAATAGGGAAATCTCTGCTCGGCTGGATGATGCTGTTTGGAACATTACTGATCTTATCGATGTGAACTTCCTTAACAATTATAAGGTGGTCATAGCAGAGGCCGCCATGCTCGAAAACGACATAAGGCTCATAGTGAATCCCGATCTCGAGGGCCATCTCTTTGAAATTGCCAGGAATGTGCAGCTGAAGGCATTGGAAAGGGTCTGAATCTTGTGAGCGATTAGCTCTTTAAATCTTCGTTCAGATAGATGGCCAGTTTCTATGCCCTACTCGGGATACCTGGCATTGGCATCTGCCCTGTTCATGGGCCTGCTGCTGAGCGCCGCCGCATCGGGCTATACCTGCAACGTGCTGTCCAACGGCTGCTCCACGGGCCTGAACGGCACGTTCAACACTGTCATCCCGAATCCCACCAACAAGACGGGCCTTCCTATCTACATGGCGTTCGCCTACGCCCCCGGCTGCCCGCACTGCGAGGCGCTGGACGCCTACGTCGCCAACCTCAGCAAGAGGTACGACCTGCGGATCACCTACATCAACGCGGTCGAGAACCAGACGGAACTGAGCGACTACCTCAGCCATTACAACGTCTCCAGCTCCTACTGGAACACCGTGCCCATGCTTTTCATCAACAGGACCTACTGCGTCGGCGACACGCCCTGCGAATCCCTGCTCTCCGGCAGCATCGTGCAGCTCGCGAAGACCGGCGCCCCGCTGGTGGCGCCAGGCGCGGGTTCGCTGGGCCAGCTCACCATCCTGGAGATCACCGGGCTCGCGCTCGTTGACTCCGTCAACCCGTGCGCCTTCGCCGTCCTAATCTTCCTCCTCTCGACGCTCTTCATGCGCGATCCCACGAAGAGGCGCAACATCCTGTTCGGCGGGGTCTCCTTCGCGCTCGGAATATTCGTCTTCTACCTGGCGATAGGCACCATGATACTGTTTGGCGTGAAGTCCGCGCTGGCGATCGCGAACCTGAAGAACATCTACGTCTACGGGGCCTTCGGGGTCTTCACCATCGCGCTGGGGCTGCTCAACCTCAAGGACTACTTCGCCTACCGGGCGCTGGGCTTCGCCATGGAGGTGCCCCAGCGCTGGAGGCCCAAGATGTTCGCGACCATGGACAAGATAATACTGGGCAAGATTGCCTCCATACCAGGCGCCTTCATCGCCGGCGTGCTGGTGACCGCGTTCCTGCTGCCCTGCATAACTGGCCCCTACTTCGTGGCGGGCAGCCTGCTCAAGAACCTGCCCATGACTACCGGGATCCTGTGGCTGGCCTACTACAACCTGCTATTCGTCCTGCCCATGTTCATCATAACGCTGCTGGTCTACTTCAGCTTCACCAGCATAGAGAAGGCATCGGAGTTCAGGGAGAAGAACGTCAAGGGCCTGCACCTGATAGCTGGCATACTCCTGATCGTGGTGGGGGTAGTGATACTGCTGCAGGTCTTTGTGCCGATGCTATGAGGCTGTGATCAGGGCAATGGATGTCCTGCTAGTCGCTTCCGGCATCATCCGAGGAGGCGCCCTTAGGCATCCTCTTCTTGTAGATCTTCAGGCCGGGGTATATCTTGAACATCTCGGTGGCGTCGATGTGGGTCTTGATCCCCAGCCTCTCGATTATCCTTGCCGCAAGGTAGGATTCAGCCACCTTCTTGAGCTTCGGGTCGGCGCATGCGGCCGCGACCTCCCCCTTCCCCGCCGAACCTGATATTTGGGAAAGTGCCTTGCCGGCGTCATCATAGCCCTTCAGGCCCCCCGCCGCCTTGGCGGCGAACGAATCGAGCCTCGCCAGGTCGATGCCCAGGAAGGTGTAGTATTTCAGCTCGGCGCTCATCCTTATGTTGTTGAGCAGGAAGGATATCTCCTCGGGCTTGGTGCCCTCGCCTAGCTCCTGCCTGCTTATGGATATCCAGTCCTTGTACTTGACCATGAAGTCTATGTACTGGTCCGGCTCGTCCATGGTTACGCCTTTGATAGGTAGTAAGTCGCCGACTTGTCCCTGGCCACCCTCTGCACCGCCTTCTTCCTTGCCAGGGACGCAAGGGCGTTGGCCACCAGCCCCTTGGGCCTGTTGGACCTCTTGACTATCTCGGCCGAGCTCTTGGCGCCCGAGTCCTTCGTGGCGCCCAGCGCGGTCATCGCCTTGACGACCTCCTGCTCGATGCGGGTGAGTTCTGCCATCTTATCACCAGGTCAGGCCGCGGCCTTCTTGGCCCTCAGCGCCTTCCTCTTAGGCCTCAGGTACTTGGAGCCGCACTTCCTGCACATCTTCGCGCCGGCCTTGTTCCTGGACTTGCACTTCTTGCATATCCATATCTTGGATATCTCTGCGTCCGCTATCGGAAACTTCCCCATGATGAACACTGGTTAATGATGAAAATAAAAAAAGGAAAAGGGGTTTACCTCCTCGAAGCCAGGTCCGTGAGCTCCGGGCTCGATCCGCTGTCCTGCTGTGCGGTCTGGGCCTGGCCCTGGGCCGTCACTAGGACAACGTCCCCTATGTTCCTTATGTTCTTGAACAGTATGCTCCTGTTCTGCAGCAGCCTCTTCGCCTCGACACGGTCGGAGTTCCTCCACTCCTCCATGAGAAGCCTGCTCACCTCTCCCTTCTCGAGGTCTATTATCGCATCGCGCACCTCGCCCAAGTACTGTCCGTTGTCGCCATATATGTCAAGATTGTATATTTCGGTTACTCTCACACCAGCACCTTCGTCTCACTTATATAATTGAATTAAGCTTTAAATATCTTCTGTGTCCGCCCGTGCCGAGGGGGGCCCGCACTTTTCACGCGTTTCCGGGGAGGTAGGGCTGGCCATCCCTGTTTATGAAGATGGAGTAGGTGGAGCCCAGGAAACTCCCGCCCGTGCTGTTGGCGAGGTAGATGTCCAGCGTGTAGACGCCGGCGCCGTGGCTCGCGACCACGGAGGAGAGGTTGAATGCTATGTCGAAGGTGTCCGCCTTCACCTTGTAGGTGCTCGCGTATACGGTCTGGATGTTCGGGTAGTAGTTCTGGCCGTAGGTGACCCCGGCGACGGTCTGGCCGGCGTCGTAGGAGCTAGTGTTGAGGAGGGCCGCGACGCTCATGTTCTGCGGGAGCGGATCGTAGTTTATCTGCACCGACGAGAAGGTGCTGTCATGCAGCGTCTGGCCGTCGAGGTAGACCATCCCACCGGAGAGGGCCACGCCGGGCGTCCTGTCAAGCCACTCCACATAGTCGTTTATGAAATCCTCCACCAGGTAGACGGAGGTCCTGTTGTAGGCGACCCCCAGGCTCACCTCGTTGTGGTTGGGGTCGAGCGTGTTCTTCCGGTGGCCGTTGTTGCAGCAGGCGCTGTCGTTGTAGAGCATCTGGTAGTCCATGCCGCTTATCGCCCCGGTGACGTTTATCTGCTGCACCTCGCAGGACCGGCCGATGCAGCTCTCGTTCACCCGCTCGTTGTAGGCCACGTTCTCGTCCACTCCCTGGTTCCCTCCAAGGAGGGTGTAGCGCATGTAGGGCTTCATCCCGAAGGTGTCCCAGTGGCTGAAGTAGCCGTGCCCCAGCATGCTGTCGGCGTGCTGCTGGCCGGAGGTCGTGTTGGCCAGGGTGACGTTCTGCAGGCCGAACTGTGACCTCTCGAGGTTTATGTTGCTGAGCGCGTACTCTATCACCTGGTTGGCCGACAGGGAGACCATGTTGGCCGCCGTCGAGTTGCCGGTAGTGGACAAGGTCTGGTTAGGGGGGATCGTAGTAAGAAGGGAACCTGGCTGCACGGATGTGGTGGTCAGGGAGGGCGCGTGGGCGATCAGGTTGCTTGCAGTGTAAAGCACCGCGCCCAGGGCTCCGAGGAGCACCAGCAGCAGCACGAGCGCGGTAGCGTTCAGAAAGCCCTTCATGGCAGCACGCAGTATCGCATCTTACATCCATCACATATCTTTAAGGCTTGCTGGGCTCCGCCAGGGGGGCCGGTTTCCCCTCGCGCCTCAGCATCTCTATGCCCTTCTTCGCTATGTCGTCCCTGCAATGCAGCTCCGGCCCCGTTATCCCCTTAACCCTCCTGTAGGCATTTGCGGCCGCCTCCTCCAGGGTGCCTCCCAGCGCCGTGACCGAAAGCACCCTCCCCCTCCCGTCCGTGAGTATCCTGCCGTTTTTCTTCTTTGTGCCCGAGTGGAACACGAACGAGTCCTGGTCCGTGGGCTCGGTGCCTCGTATCTCCTCGTCCTTTGCGTATTTCCCGTCGGCCTTGGGATACCCCTTCGCCGCCATCACCACCGTGACCGAGCTTTTCGGGCTCCAGCTCATTTCCAGGAACCTGTCCAGCCTTCCGTTTGCTGCCGCATCAAGGTAGGGGAAGAGGTCGGACTCCAGCCTGAAGAGCATTGCCTGGGCCTCCGGATCCCCAAGCCGGGCGTTGTATTCCAGGAGATGGGGCTCCGGCACGTCCCTGGTCGGCATGATCATGAGACCCAGGTAGAGGAATCCGGTGAAGGGGATTCCGTCGCTGGCCATCCCCCTTATGGTGGGCTCCACGATCCTCTTTTTTATCCTTTCCTCAAGCTCCGGGGTTATCAGCGGGGTCGGCGAGCATGCTCCCATCCCGCCAGTCATGTTGCCGGTATCCCCGTTGCCGGCCCGCTTGTGGTCCTGGCTCGTCGCCAGCGGCATGTAACTCTTCCCGTCGGTCAGGACTGTGTAGGTCGCTTCCTCTCCCCCCAGCAGCCGCTCCTCTACAAGTATCCTCTCCGCCGTGGCTCCGGAAGCCCGGTCCACCGTCATCTTATCTATGGCGCCTATCGCGTCCCTCCCGGTATCACATACCTCGACGCCCTTCCCCTGGGCGAGCCCATCCCGCTTTACCACGATGCCGGAGCGCGACTTCACATAGGCCTTGGCCTCGTCCGGATTGCCGAAAACCTCGAAGGATGGGGTCAGTATGCCGTTCCTCAGCATGAACTCCTTCGCGAAGACCTTGCTCCACTCGAGCCGGGCGGCCTCCCTCGTCGGGCCTATTATGGGCAGGCCCTCCTCCCTGAAGGCGTCGACTATCCCGCAGGCCAGCGGGGCCTCCGGTCCCACCACCGTCAGGCAGTTGTTGCTCCTGGCGAACCGGATAAGGTTCTTTGTGTCGGCGGCGCTTATGCCTATGTTCTCCGCGGTTCCGCCGTTCCCTGGCGCATGGTAAACCCTCTGGATTTCGTAGCTCTCCAGGAGCTTGTACCCGATGGTATGCTCCCTGCCCCCGGAACCAATGATAAGGGCGCTTTGCCTTCCCAAACCCATAATATAATGTCAGTCTGTGTTCTTTATTGGTTTCCTGCGATTTGGGTAGACTTCACTACACGGCCTAGTATGAGAATTCCCCTTCAAAAACGAATTCGGCCGGCCCGGTCATGAAAACATTCTTTCCCTCCCACTCGATGTCGAGATCCCCACCCCGCATTTGTACAGCCACCCTATTGACGGCCAGTTCGTTGAGTATGGCTGCTACTCCGGCAGCCGAAGCCCCTGTGCCGCACGCAAGGGTTTCCCCTGCGCCGCGCTCCCAGACTCTCATCTTGAGCCTCTTAAAACTGACCGCCTCTACGAACTCTACGTTTATCCTGTTTGGGAATGCAGGGTGGTTTTCAATCTTGGGTCCTATATTAAGGACGAGATTATCAGTTATCTCTGGCACAAAGAGGACGCAGTGCGGATTGCCCATCGAAACGAGGGTTATGTAAAAATTCTGGCCTTCGACATCAAGAGCCTTTCGGATGGTCTCCCCGGAAGACCAATCCTTTGAGGTGAGTTTTGGCTCTCCCATATCAACTCTTACTTTGTCTTCGACAATCTCTGGTCTGATAAGTTGTCCTGCCAGGGTCTCGACAGATAGCTTTGTTTTTTCTGTGAGGCCTTCCCTGCGAACGAATTTTGCAAGGCATCTGATTCCATTGCCGCACATCTCAACCTCGCTGCCATCATTGTTGAATATAAGCATTTTGAAGTCTGCTCTGGGGCTTTTGCCGATTACAAGTAACTGGTCGCAACCAACACCGAACTTCCGGTCAGCTACGCGCTTTGCAAACGAATTCATATCCGCAGGAAGCTTCTCCTTCATCGCGTTTATCACGACGAAATCGTTGCCGGTTCCCTGCATCTTGGTGAACTTAATTTTTGATGCCATGGGATTCCCTTATCATTTCGTCGACAATTTCCGATGCTCTCTTCCTTATGCGTATCCCGATAGGAACTCCGTGACGCAAAGTTACCTCTGCAGGCATGGGTCTGGTGTTGTATTCGCCCCCCATCACATAGCAGTAAGCTCCACCGTTCTCGATTGCCAGGATATCATTTTCCCTTATCTCCGCAATCTGGCGATCCCGAGCGAAGAAGTCGCCACCCTCGCATATGTTACCGGCCACGCTGTAGGTCTTGAGAGGCCCGTAAGGATTTGTAACGTTCACTATATGGTGGTAGGCGTCGTAGAATACGGGTCTTATCAGCTGCGGGAAGCCCGAATTTGTCCCTACTATCAGCTTCCCCCTGTTGTCCTTCACCGTGTTCACCTCTATAAGTAGGTAACCTGATTCTGCGACTATGTATTTTCCTGGCTCAAAATGGAGCTCCAGCTCCCTGCCGTAGTTTTCGCATATGTGTGAGTATATGTCTGTCAGTCCTTTTCCAAAAGTCGCATAATCAATCCGGTGCTCGTCCGGGCTGTACGGAACCTTGAATCCGCCGCCGAAGTCCATGGAGCGTAGTTCCGGGAAGTTTTCGACTTTCGCCAGCGAGCCAATGCTCCTCATGCTTTCGTAGTATTTCTTTATGTCTTTAATGCCTGAGCCGGTATGACAATGCAGCCCCACCACCGTCAGTTTGTATCTGGAGACTATCTCATTCGCCTTGCCTACGCCCTCCATCAGGATGCCGAACTTTGACAGCGGCCCGGTGGTTTGCACCTTAACGAATTCTCCTGCCACCACTTCCGAATTAAAACGCAAGACAACCTCGGTATTTGGGAAGTCCCTCCCGTATTTCTCAAGAAGGGATAGATCACCTATGTTCATCATCACGCCCCTCGATTTTACGTCCCGCATCTCCTGCCTAGTAATGTTGTTAGCGGTGTAGAGCATATGGTCGCTGGGGTAGCCGCGCTTCAGGCCGAGATCGACATCGCCCTCGCTCACCGTGTCAAGGTAAGCATTGCATGCCCTGAGCTCATCGAGCACATGGACATTGGTGTTGGCCTTCATCGCATAGAAGACCTTCAGTCTTGGCCATTTTATGAAGTCCCCTACCGTTGTGTACATGTGGACTATCAGGTCTGCATTGTATGCGTATAGAGGGGTTCCATACTTTTGTGCCAGAGTACCCAGCGTGGCGTTGCTTAACCGAAGCATGGGTCCGTTAGCACGGAATCCGCTTTCCCTTTTTCCGTCGCCGGTTTCGCCACCAAGATGCTGTTTTTGGGTTAACATAGCCTCATCAGGATTTCATACCCTAAGTTTTGTTTTTATGCTCTCAATCGCCTTTATGACGTTTTCCCGGTGTCCGAACGCGCTGATTCTGAAGTATCCTTCTCCCGAAGGGCCGAATCCGGAACCGGGTGTGGTGACGACATGCGCTTCCGATAGCATCTTGTCGAAGAAGTCCCAGGAGGTCATGTTGTTCAGGGTCTTTACCCACAGGTACGGGGCGTTGTCGCCGCCGAATACTGTGAAGCCCATCCCTGCGAGGCCTGCTTTTATTATCCTGGCATTCCCCATGTAGTGGTCTATCGTCTGCTGGCTCTCCGACATCCCTACAGCCCCCAGGGCGGCAATGCCGCCCTCCTGCGAGATGCAGGAGGCGCCATTGAACTCCGTCGTCTGCCTCCTTTTCCAGAGGGAATTTATCTCTCCGGGAGCGGTGCGCTTGACCACAAGGGCTTTCGGAACCACGCTCCAGCCCGCTCGGACACCTGTGAACCCAGAGCTCTTTGAGAGGCTGTTTATCTCTATGGCGCATTCCCTGGCCCCATGCAGCTCGTATATCGTCCGCGGCAGTGAGCTGTCGGATATGTATGACTGGTAAGCGGCATCGAATATTATAACCGCCCTGTTCTCCAGGGCATAGTCCACGAATGCCTTGAGCTGTTTGTGTGTCGCCGCCGCTCCGGTGGGGTTGTTTGGGCTGCACAGGTAGATCAGGTCCACCTTCTTGGTCGGCACCGAAGGGAAGAACCCGTTCTGCTGGTTGCAGGGCATGTAGTATATCCCCCTGTAGGTCGTGCCTTCTGCCTCCCCTGTCCTTCCAGCTATGACATTGCTGTCCACATAGACGGGGTATGCCGGATCCTGGACCGCGATCTTGTTTCTCGGGCCGAAAATCAGTTGTATGTTTGCCGCGTCGCACTTTGCCCCGTCGCTTACGAAAATCTCTGAAGGGTCGATATTGACAGTACGCCTCGCATATAAGTCCGATATGGCCATCCTCAGCCTA
Source organism: uncultured Microcaldota archaeon (assembly GCA_963799075.1). Taxonomy (GTDB): domain Archaea; phylum Micrarchaeota; class Micrarchaeia; order Micrarchaeales; family Micrarchaeaceae; genus JAJYUY01. The sequence continues at coordinate 456,843 of CAWCVI010000001.1, forward strand.
ATGTCGCCCTGCTCGGCGCCATAGCCCCTGTAGGTCTTGACGTCCGCAAGCATCTCGACCCCTTTCCTTAGGCCGGCGATTATCGAGGGGGGCAGGGGTTCGGTGGTATCGCCGATGCCGAGCTTCAGTACCTCTGTTCCGGGATTTTTTTCCGCGAAGGCCTTGGCCCTTCTTGCGACCTCAGGAAAGAGATACCCAGCCGCGAGCTTCTTGAAATTGGCGTTTATCGTTGCCATTTGACCCCCATTTTGATTAAGGGTCAATTTATTCAAATATATAAAAGTATGCGACCGCCGGGATTTGAACCCGGGTTGCTGCCTTGGCAAGGCAGCGTCCTACCAGGCTAGACTACAGTCGCACCATAGAACAGCAGAGTAGTTAATGGGTTTAAGTCATTTAAAACTTCGCCCAGGCCAGGGCCCCTTCCGGAGGCTCCGCAGAAACCTTTATATTAGTATTAGAGAGAATAGTAGTGCTGATTTTCCCGCTTACTGCAGCTGTTTGCAGGAGGGATTCGCATGGAGAAGGAAACATTAGACAAGGTTAGCGCGTTCATCGCCGAGAACAAAGGCTCGCGGAAGTTCACCCAGAGCGTGGAGCTTGCGGTGAACTTCACCGGCATAGACATGTCCAAGCAGGTGAACCGCCTCAACCTGGAGATCAAGCTCCCCAACGGGAAGGGCAAGGCCCAGAAGGTCATGGTTTTCGCCGACGACAAGAACATGGCGGCCAAGGCCTCGTCGGCGGGCGCCCAGGTCGTGTCGGGCCAGGAGATGCAGTCCATGGCGAACGACAAGGCAAAGCTCAATTCGCTGCTCAACTATGAGATGCTCGCCCAGCCGAGCCTCATGCCCCTGATCGCCAAGAGCCTGGGACAGTTCCTCGGGCCTAGGAACAAGATGCCCAAGCCGCTCATAGGCCAGGAGGTAGACAAGGCGGTCGTCGACATAACCAAGTCCATCTACCTAAGGAGCAAGGGGAAGTACCTGCCTACAGTGCATTGCATAGTGGGCAACGAGGGCATGGAGGCCGGCAAGGTGGCGGCTAACATAGACGAGGTAATCGGCGCGATAGTCAGGAAGGTCGGGAAGCCGCACGTCAAGTCGGTGTACGTTAAGCTGACGATGTCGAAGCCGCTGAAGATAGTGTGATGTTATGACGCTCAGCAAATCAGGAAAGATAAAGTTCGTGGAGGACGCGAGGAAGGAGATGAAGTCCTACAAGGTGGTCGGGATACTGAACCTCGACGGGCTGCCGGACAGGCTCACCCAGAAAGCGAAGAACAGCTCGAAGCCGAACACGAAGTTCATACTCGGGAGGAAGAAGCTGCTCGGGAGGATACTCGAGGCCCACGAGAAGGGCGGCGAGCTGACAAAGCACGTCACGGGCACATCGGCGATAATACTCAGCAACGAGAACCCCTTCGAGCTCTACTCGAAGTTCAAGAAGAACGCCATAAGGCTGTCGGCGAAGCCCGGCCAGGTGGCCCCGGACGACGTGAACATACAGAGCGGCGAGACAAACATAATGCCCGGGCAGACGGTGACGGAGCTCAAGGGCGCGGGCATAGACGTCCAGATACAGAAGGGGAAGGTCGTGATCGCCAAGGACAAGGTCCTGGTAAAGAAGGGGGACGTGATAACGGCGGGGGTTGCGAAGGCGCTCCACACTCTCGAGATATACCCGTTCAGCGCTGTGGTGGATCCGGTGCTCATGGCGGACAGCAAGCTGCTCTACACCAGGGCAGTGCTCGGGATAAACGCCGAGTCCATGGTCGCGCAGATGGCGGGCGCGTTCAGGTCCGCGCTATCGGTCGCGCTCGAAAGAAACATAATAAATAGCTATACCATCACTAACCTGATAGGCAAGGCCTACAACAACGCCATGTGGCTTGGGACGCAGGCGAACCTCTACGACTCGGGGATCATAGAGAGGACACTTGCCAACGCGGCGCTGGGCGCGAAGTCGCTCGGCAGCATGGTAAAACAATGACGCTTAGGTGAATGTAATGGAGTATGTATATGCTGCGCTGCTTTTGGATGCAGCAGGCAAGGAGATAAGCGAGAAGTCCATAGAGGAAGTGGTCAAGGCCGCAGGAATGCAGCCCGATGAGGCGCAGGCCAAGGCGGTCGCAGCGTCGCTGAAGGGCGTCAACATAAAGGACGTCATAAAGAACGCGCAGAGCATGCAGGTGGCCGCAGCGGCACCGGCGGCGCCAGCGGGCGGAGCTCACGCAGCCAAGGAAAAGAAGGAGGAGAAGGACGAGAAGAAGTCCGAAGAGGAGGCTGCAGGCGGTCTGGCGGGACTGTTCGGCTGATGCTTTTGTGTGTTTGGTGCCATAGGGCACCAAAACATATATTAGCTGCCTGATGGATAATTGTGTGATGCGCCATGGACGTATACGTTGACAAGCCGAAATGCACTGGCTGCCAGCACTGCAAGGACGTCTGCCCAGTCGCGGTGTTCGAGATGCACAGCCGGAAGGACATGGCCAAGGCCAACGCGGACAACGCCCCGGAGGAGATGAAGTGGAAGGGCGACAACCACCCGGAGCTCCACGCCAAGTGGATCAATGTCCAGGACGGCCACAGGCACTACGCCGACGAGAACGACGGGACGAGCGGCGGCCTCTCCGTGGGAGTGAACGGGAGCGCCTGCATCCTCTGCCAGGCATGCCTGATAGAGTGCGAGGGCGAGTGCATCCACATAATCGACGACTCGGGCAACAAGTTCCAGTCGATCTATAAGTGAACGACACCGTTCTTTTCCTTTCTTTCCGTCTTTGAGGTAGCGTACGGAGCGATATTCATTTCGGCCAGAGGTTATCTAGAAACCATTTCCATGCAGGAATTACATTTATTGACCTACCACCACTTTTTATTCGCCCTGTCTCGTTGAACGTTATTATGGTTAGATTGGCACAGCCCAACTTGGCTGACGCCTCGAAGAGCGACCCCGATTCTCTTTCATGGGTTTCGGCACTATTAATGCTGTAGCTCACCTGTATAAGTTCCTTGACAGAATTATCGTCTTTTGATAGCACAAAATCGACGTCAGCTGACCCTGTTTTGTAATAATATATCTTTTCATTCCTGCGGATAAGCTCTACAAATACCTGATTCTCCAGCTTCTTGGTCTTATCCGCATCGAAAATCCCTAATATCCCGGAATCTGTGACGTAAAGCTTAGGTTTCGTATTGCGCTCCTTTATCTTCCTTGAATACGGATAAAGCAGAAATACAAGAAACGCTGACCCGGCGTAAGACACATAATTGGAAGCAGACTGGTTGCTAATCTTTATGCCTTGTGACGCAAACCACCCTACCAGTTTCGGTATCGAAAGTTCCCTACAGGCGGATCCGAAAAGAGAGTTTACGAAGCTTTTGAACACTTCGGTTTTCCTTATCTTATACCGCTCGATGAGATCGCGCTGCACCACAGTAGAGTACAACGCAGAGAGTGCCGTCCGCCTGAATTTGCTGTCTTCATTTTTGGCTATTTCCGGATACCCGCCAAATTCCAGGAAGTCCGCAAGCCTTGCCGAAAGTTCCGCTGATTCTTCTATCTTCGGATATTTGGATGCCGAAACGCCTTTGGCATTTAGGTACTCCCCAAAAGAGAATGGAAAAACCAGTGTGTTGATGGCTCTGCCCCTCAGTTCGGAATGCAACTTGTCAAGGGAGAGTTCGGACGTGGAGCCTGAAACCACTATGTTGTATCTATGCTGGTCAAAAAGCGTCCTCAACCATCTCTGCCATTCAGGGAAAGTCTGGACTTCATCGATAAATAAGTATACTTTCTTGGACGTTATAGGCTTATAAATCCGGTAAATCGCCTCTTCTATGCGGTCTAGATCGTCCACTTTTATGCCAACGAAATCCACATCTTCGCCATTTATAAAGATCTTGTTGCTCTCGGCGGCAGTCAGCTTGTTCATGTACAGCATCATAAGGGAGGTCTTGCCTGCGCGCCTCGGTCCTATTATCGCATCAATGAAATTAGCCTCTTCTATTGGGATATTGCGGGCAATCAAGTCGGCTGTCTTGCTGTAGCCCATATACCTGATAATCGCATTGTCGATGTTCATGATTATGTTACGCACGCAAAGATATTTATATTTAACCTATTAACAATCGGTTAATTTATATAACTAACACATTAATAATATGTTATTTATATAAACTCTGCAAATATGGCCACATAACCGGCGACTCGGGCAACAAGTTCCAGTCGAATGAAAAAATGCCAGGCGGATATAAATAATCTCTTTTCAGCGGAAAGCGGGAGCCAAAAAGGTAGTCGGGTAAATAGACCTGCCAGCCACCTAATAAGTAATCTTTTTCCCATATAGCTGGGATTAGTCATAGTCATCAGGTATCGAAATGATCTCACAGGCAGGCAAGCCCTTCAGCGAGGAGGAGAGCCTCGGCGCGCTCAACAGCTACGTGAGGGAGTGGTTCGTGTCGAAGTTCGGCGAGCTCACCCCTCCGCAGCGGTACGCCTTCAGGCTCATCTGCGACCGCAAGAACGTCCTGGTGGCCGCGCCGACGGGCAGCGGGAAGACAATGTCGGGCTTCACCTCCATAATAAGCAGGCTCTTCGACCTCAGCGTGGAGGGGAAGCTGGAGGAGAGGGTCTACTGCCTCTACATCTCGCCCCTCAGGGCGCTCAACAACGACATACGCAGGAACCTGGCTTCGCCTCTCGACGAGATCTACGGCCTCATCAGGAAGAAGCTGGGCACCGACGTGATAAAGAAAAACGTGAGGCAGGTCACGATAGGGGTAAGGACGGGCGACACAAGCCAGAAGGAGAGGAGGCAGCAGCTGCTGAAGCCGCCCAACATACTCGTGACAACGCCGGAGAGCCTTGCGATACTGATAAACTCCGACAGATTCATGGAGAACATGAAGGGCCTGGAGTACCTGATAATCGACGAGATACACGAGCTCGCCAACAACAAGCGGGGGGTCCACCTCTCGCTCTCGGTGGCCCGCCTGGAGAACCTGATAGGCCATGACCTGGTCAAGGTCGGGTTGGGCGCTACCCTCCATCCGCTCGAGGAGGCCGCCAGGTTCCTTGTCGGCTACGGGAGCGGCGGGCCGCGCGACTGCATGATTGTCGATGCCTCCTGGAGCAAGAAGCTGGAGCTGAGGGCGATAAGCCCTGTCAAGGACATGATATACGCGGAAGAGGAGGAGATAGAGACCGCGACCTATAGGGAGATAGACAGGATAATAAGGGCGTCCAAGTCCACGCTGATATTCACCAACACCAGGAGCGGCACGGAGAGGGTGGTCTTCAACCTGAAGAAGAGGTACGGCTACGGGGAGGACATCGCCGCCCACCACAGCTCCCTCTCCCGGGAGTCCCGGCTGGACGTGGAGGAGCTGCTGAAGAAGGGGTCGCTCAAATGCGCCGTGTCGTCAACGAGCCTCGAGCTCGGCGTCGACGTCGGGGCGATAGAGAACGTGATCCAGCTGGGGTCGCCCAAGAGCGTGACCAGGGCACTGCAGAGGATCGGCAGGGCCGGCCACTCCTACAAGGCCACCGCGAAGGGCGAGACGATAGCCCTCAACAGGGACGACCTGGTAGAGTGCACGGTCATGCTGGACTCGGCGATAAAGAGGCGCCTCGACACCTTCAGGGTGCCGCAGAACGCTCTGGACGTGCTAGCGCAGCACATCATAGGCATGTCCCTCAACCGGAAGTGGGGCACCGACGAGGCGTTCGCCCTAGTGAAGAACTCCTACGCCTACCACCAGCTCCCGAGGCAGGACTTCGACGACCTCATAGGGTACCTCGCCGGCAGCTACGTGGGCCTGGAGAGCAGGAACGTGTACGGGAAGATCTGGTACGACGAGACCACGAAGACGTTCGGGAAGAGGGGCGCGCTGGCGAAGGTCATCTACATGCTCAACCTAGGAACGATACCGGACGAGGTGGCTGTAGACGTCTTCGATGCGAAGAATAAGAGGATAGGCAGCATAGAGGAGGAGTTCCTGGCGAAGCTGAAGGAGGGTGACATATTCGCGCTGGGCGGCAAGCTCTACCAGTTCGAGTACGCCAAGGAGATGAACTGCTACGTAACCGACGCGCAGAGCAAGAGCCCTACGATACCGCCCTGGTATTCCGAGCAGCTGCCGCTCAGCTACGAGCTGGCCGTGGCAATCGGGGAGTTCAGGGCCAGGATCGCAGGCCTGATAGCGAAGCAGAAGGGGATAAGGTCGGCAAAGGAGGAGGACGAGATCCCCGAGGCAATCAGGAGTTTGCTTGACGCCATGCCGGCGGACCAGAACTCCAAGCTTTCGATCTTCAACTACTTCGTAGAGCAGCACCTTTTCGCGGGGGAGATACCCACCGACAGGCTCATACTCGTAGAGTCCACGAAGGACAGCGAGTCCGACAGGGAATACCTGATATTCCATTCGCTCTTCGGGAGGAGGATAAACGACGCCCTTTCGAGGGCCTTCGGCGCCCAGCTGGCCGAGGTCTTCGACATGGACATGGGGATAATGGTCAACGACAACGGCTTCGTCCTGGTACCGGAGGAGGCCGTGGAGCTGAAGGAGAAGGATCTGAAGCGGATGATAGAGGAGGTAAGCAACGTCGGCCTTCCGCAGATCATCAGGTCGAACATAGCCGGCACCGAGCTGATGAAGAGGAAGTTCAGGCATGTGGCGGCGAGGAGCTTCATGATACTGAGGAACTACAAGGGCCACAAGATATCGGTCAGGAAGCAGCAGTTCAACTCCCAGCTCGTCTTCAAGGCAGCCGAGGCGATAGACCCCAATTTCCCTGTCATAAAGGAGACCTACAGGGAGATAATGGACGACGTGATGGACCTGCCGAGGGCCTCGCTGCTGATCGAATCGCTGAAGGGCGGCGAGACGAAGATGCGGCTCATAAAGACTCCGGCGCCGTCACCGTTCTCGCACAACATGATAACCTTCGGCCAGGCCGACGCGATCCTCATGAAGGACCGCCACGCCCACCTGCAGAGGCTCCACAAGAGGGTCCTGAAGGAGATAGGTGGATGAATGCTGGCCGGAAAGGACCTGGAGATGATCGACGGCCTGCCGGTGCTTTACCTAAGGAGCATAAGGGCGCTGGTGGTATCGGACCTCCACCTGGGCTATGAGGGCGGCATGGCGAAGGGGGGCGTTGCGATACCGAAGGCCAACCTCAAAAGCATAATGGACGCGCTGGAGAAAGCGTTCGCGGGCAGGGAGGTGGAGCGGGTCATCGTGGTGGGCGACATAAAGAACGATTTTTCGGGTGTGATGGCCGAGGAGCTGAACGAGCTCCGCGACATCGCCGATTTCGTGAAGCGGAAGGGCGCCGCGCTGGAACTAGTCAGGGGAAACCACGACAACTTCATCACGGGGTATTCAGGGGCCCTTGGGATAAAAGTCCATCCGCAGCAGCTTTTTGTCTCGGTGTACCTGTTCGCTCACGGCGACAAGCCGCTTGAGGGGGAGGAACCCAGGGTCTCCACGGTGATAATGGGCCACGAGCACCCCTCGATAGGGATAAGGAGCAGGGTAGGGACGACGGAGAGGCTCAGGTGCTTCCTCTGCGGGAAGGTCGCCTATGCGGGAAGAAAGGTAGCGCTTATCGTGCTTCCCGCGATAGGTTACTTCGAGACGGGAAGCGACATAAACCTGCAGGGCAGGGGCCGCATCCTCTCCCCAGTGCTCAAAAAGGTGGACGTCGACGGCATGGAGGCGATTGCGGTGGGCCACGGCTCCACGCTGAGCTTCGGAAGAATCGGCAATCTTAGGAAACTGCTACTATAGATAGCTAGATTGGACTCTCAAACGCCCCGCTCGACTAAACCCACTGCGTTTACGCGAGGGATACAGGAACCCCACTGACTTTAAATGTTTAAGTAGGCAATTGAGATGTACATAAGCTGGTGTTTTTATAGACAGGACCAGGTTCAGCAAATACACATTGATAGTAATCGCAGCGGTTCTCATCAGCACCATTTATTGGTCATTCTTTTCGATACATGCTTACAATACTTACCACGAATATTTTGATGTCGGAAACGAAGCAACCGATATGTACTACCATATCCATTACGCTTCGATATTACATGGGCTACAATACCTGATATTTGCCCAACATGTTGCCCCAGACCAACTTTTCATTTTGCTTGCATTCTTTTTTGCACCATCTGCACTTACTCTTTTGATAATCCAGGCAGCGATAGTGTCAATTACGGGTTTTGCCGTATTTCTCATAGCCAAAGACCTTCTCAGGAATGAAAAGACCGCCATGTTCTTGGGTCTGGCTTTTCTTTTAAACCCCGGCGTTTGGTGTTTGCTCACATTTGATTATCACGCAGAAATGCTTATCCCACTTTTCGTTCTGCTGACCTTTTACTCCATCGTGAAAAATAGAAAGTATCTGTTTGCCGCATCTTTGCTCCTGCTTCTTGGAACTTTAGAGACCGCCCCATTTGTGGCCATATCGTTGGGTTTTTCCATGGGACTTTATGCACTCGTCAGGGATAAAGACAAGACCATAAGGAGAACATGGCTGAAATATTCGGCGGTCATTATCGTATCCTCAATAATAATGTTTGCGGTTTACAGTTCCATCACTGGTTCTCTCCCGAAGGCATATGAAGCTGGACAGTATCCGCTGCTTCCTAAAAACCTTATGGCAATCCAAATAAACTCAGGGCAGTTCAGCCAAATAGGATTGGGATTAAGCAGGTATGGTGCATTAAGCCAGTTCTTATATTTCCGGTCGATGGACGCCTATCTTGCTTACGCTCTGGGAATTATCTTCATTGGTTTCGGAATTGCCTGCCTATTTGATCCGCTTTTTGCATTGTTATTCGTTTCCCCCTGGCTGTTTGAAGTATTCATTGTCGGAAATACTGCGTTCCTACTTGTATGGTATCAGTATTTTTCTTATGCAATGGGGGGGGGGATCTGCGTTACAATATTGTCATTGCGCAGCATAAAAACATCAGGGATTAGGACATCTTTTTCCCTCCTTGGTTATATCAAAAATAATTCAAAATACCTCACTTTATCCATACCAATCGGTTTCATAATAATTTGTTTCTTTTATCCGCATTTTGTGCTCTCGGTAAATATCAATAATCTTAAACAGGACTTCCTGTTTCAAGTTAATTCCAGCCAAAAAATCCAGATTCAACAACTTAATTCCATCATCTCTCTTATCCCTAAAAATGCAAGTCTGATGGCGCCTTTCTTTACTTCTCCGCAGCTCTTCGCAAGGCAATACTTTGAGGTAATACCTGCTGAACCGAACAGTACAAAGGTTGGTAATGTCCTATCTTATACAGCATAATGATAATGCAAGAATTCATCCCATGACAAAATATGGTTTGAGATTCCTTCCAGCATCGCAGGAGATCCCTGTCTATCAAACTTATTCATGAAGTTCCAATAGAATTGGAACAAATTGATCGCACCTATCAGTTTCCTCTTCTTTTTGGAGAAACATTTGGTTTCTCTCACCAATCTGCCGACTCTTTCTCTCAGAATCCCATTGAAATTCTCGACGTCAGTTGTGTTAATCTCTTTGAATTCCGGGTTTCCAAAAATAACACGTCGTTCCTTTCTGACTACTGTCCCTTTTTCGGTAGTGTCCTAGAATAGACAGCATTATATACCTATTCTTTCATACCATTAAGGCGATGGTATGAGCAGACCGAGAGGCAAAATCGACGTTACCTGTCCTAACTACTTTTGTAAATACTATCTGAAAGAAGACAAAAAGGACATACTCAAACGTGGAAAGAACGCCGCAGGCCATCAGCAATATTACTGCAACCATTGTGGAAAATGGTTTGTCGAGACGTCAAACACCCCACTTTATCATAAACATCTTTCTGAGAAAGAGATCAAAACGATATGCAAACACCTTGTTGAGAAAAATGGAATACGGAGTATCGAGAGAATAACGGGTCATCATAGGGATACGATAGGGAATTTGTTGACAGATATGGCGGAACATGCGAAATTGATGAATGATTATCTGATAAAGAATCTGAAGTTGACACCTACTGAATGCGATGAGTTGTGGGCATTCGTAAAAAAAAGCAAAAGAATGTTGACCCCGAAAGCAGCAATTTCTCTGAAGTCGGTGACGCATGGATATACACCAGTGTGAAAAGAGGGACATACTTCTTTGTGTCATTTTCTGTCGGAAAATGGACTCAAAATACTTGCAGAGAAATGATAAACAAGATGTCTGATAGAGTTCAACAGCCCTCCTCTGAACATAAACTTCAGGTCTTCACTGACGGTAACGATGATTACACCTATATTTTACCAGAATGTTTTGGGAACAATAAGATAGAGTATGGACAACTGGTGAAGATAAGAGAAAAAGGGACAGTAGTCAGAAAGGAACGACGTGTTATTTTTGGAAACCCGGAATTCAAAGAGATTAACACAACTGACGTCGAGAATTTCAATGGGATTCTGAGAGAAAGAGTCGGCAGATTGGTGAGAGAAACCAAATGTTTCTCCAAAAAGAAGAGGAAACTGATAGGTGCGATCAATTTGTTCCAATTCTATTGGAACTTCATGAATAAGTTTGATAGACAGGGATCTCCTGCGATGCTGGAAGGAATCTCAAACCATATTTTGTCATGGGATGAATTCTTGCATTATCATTATGCTGTATAAGATAGGACATTACCCCTTTTTCTCTTATCTTCACCAGTTGTCCATACTCTATCTTATTGTTCCCAAAACATTCTGGTAAAATATAGGTGTAATCATCGTTACCGTCAGTGAAGACCTGAAGTTTATGTTCAGAGGAGGGCTGTTGAACTCTATCAGACATCTTGTTTATCATTTCTCTGCAAGTATTTTGAGTCCATTTTCCGACAGAAAATGACACAAAGAAGTATGTCCCTCTTTTCACACTGGTGTATATCCATGCGTCACCGACTTCAGAGAAATTGCTGCTTTCGGGGTCAACATTCTTTTGCTTTTTTTTACGAATGCCCACAACTCATCGCATTCAGTAGGTGTCAACTTCAGATTCTTTATCAGATAATCATTCATCAATTTCGCATGTTCCGCCATATCTGTCAACAAATTCCCTATCGTATCCCTATGATGACCCGTTATTCTCTCGATACTCCGTATTCCATTTTTCTCAACAAGGTGTTTGCATATCGTTTTGATCTCTTTCTCAGAAAGATGTTTATGATAAAGTGGGGTGTTTGACGTCTCGACAAACCATTTTCCACAATGGTTGCAGTAATATTGCTGATGGCCTGCGGCGTTCTTTCCACGTTTGAGTATGTCCTTTTTGTCTTCTTTCAGATAGTATTTACAAAAGTAGTTAGGACAGGTAACGTCGATTTTGCCTCTCGGTCTGCTCATACCATCGCCTTAATGGTATGAAAGAATAGGTATATAATGCTGTCTATTCTAGGACACTACCCAAAGGTTAATGTAACGGCAAATGGGGGAAGTGATGTAATGTGGTTCCAGCCCGAGTACATACTCGGGGATTTCAATGCTAATATAAGCTTAAATTCAGGATCCGAATACCAACTTCAGAACCTTGAAAACATAACTGCCAAGGGTTATTCTCTATATGCCCAGAATGGAAGTGCAATGTTGTTCAAGGAGGATTCGTGATGTTTGCACCTCCATGTTCGCCACTGTAGACATAGAATCTTGCGCTCTTGGGGGCTTAGACTCAAAGGTGGAAGGCCCAAGGGATTACGTTCACGACGATCAGGATTATTATCAACGCGCCAAGTGTGTTCACGAGCCTCTGGCTCTTTATGTTGGCGCCGTAGATCCTCCACCCGTCGAATCCGGGTATCGGGAGCAGGTTGACCACCGCGACCAGGAAGTTCAGCAGCATCGAGAGCGAGAAGAGGGTGAACAGGAAATACACGAGCTTCGCCCAGGGCGTTGCCAGGACAGGCTTGTAGCCCAGGGAGACCCCTATGAATCCCCTGCTGGCGTTGGAGGGGCTTGCGACCGCCCTGATGTCGTAGGTTCCCCTGCTTGTCTGGACGGCGACCGTGGTGTTTGGCCTGTCCGATGCGGCCGCGGCCTCAAGCTGCGCTATGTCGCTCACGTTATGGCCGTTCCACGCAGTGACTGCCGTGCCGTTGGGTATCACGCCGTGGGCCGGGTAGCCGGGGGTCGTGGAGAGCACCACGACGCCGTAGCTGTATGCGCTGGGCGCGACGACCACGACGAAGAATAGGGTCAGCGCGAAGAATATGAACATGAAGAGGAAGTTGGCGGCTATCCCTGCAGAGAATATGTGGGTCTGCGGCTCCGGCTTCAGCTTTCGTATCGCCTTCTCGTCGGGCTCGACGAACCCGCCTATGGGGACGAACCCGAACAGCAGGATGCCGATCTGCTTTATCCTGACCTTGGCCCTCTTGGCGAGTATCCCGTGGGAGAACTCGTGGACTATGAGCAGGATCGCGAGCGCGAGTATGCCGGCGAGCAGGGGCATGGTTATTCCGGGGATTACCGGCGCGACACCCGGTATCTGGCTTGTTATCCCGGATGCGGCCGCCCCTGCCGGAGTCGGGTTCGCGAGGTACCCTGCGAGGCTGTAGAGTATCGACGCCGAGTTGTAGACTATAGAGAACGCCGCGGATCCGGCGAATCCGAATATGGTGGTTATCGCGAGCTGCGCCATCTGGAACGGGTTGAGGAGGGCGCTGAAGTCGGGCAGCGAGAACTGGCTGACGCTGACCGACACTCCGGGAAGGCTTATGAACTGGAGGCCGTAGGCCACGTAGGGCATCACGAACAGCTGGGCCAGCACCAGGGATGCCATGCCGACCAGGTAGGTCGACTTCCTGATCCTCCCCTTGACGAGAGGATAGGCCGCTATCCCGAGGCCCATGGTGAGCCCCCACATCGCGAACTGCTCCCAGAAGCCCCCCTTCGACCTCGACAGCTTTTCTATGGTCTTGATTCCGGCCCTTCCGCCCAGGAGGATGAGGCCGTAGCCCCCCTTGAAGGACATGGATTTCCGCATCCCGACCCCGGAGAGCAGGAGTATCACGAAGACCGCCGCCGCCTGCAGCGCGATGCCGATCTGCGGGGACAGGTAGACCGCGTAGACGGCGACCAACGCCAGCGCTAGCACGGCTAGGGCCCTCAATTCAGCATATCTTTTCTTGGCCATCCCACACAGCGATAGCCTTTGGAGGCGAGCATTTTTAATGGCTACCGAACGCTTGCCTGGGATGATCTCGGATCAGCACCGCGGGTAGCCAAACCAAAAGAAAAGCGTTATAAAACCTTGAGCAGAAAATAATTCCGGTGGTCAGGTGAAAGAATGTGAACTTTGCGGTCGGCAGACGGAAGAGAGGTACATAGCCAACATAGAGAACGTCGAGCTCAGGGTATGCACCAGGTGCGCCAAGGGGCATCACGTGACTCCCGAGGCGGCGCCCGCAAGGCGGCAGAGCTCCCCCTCCGGTTCCCAGAGGGCCGAGGCGGCAGAAGAGATCGCCGAGGACTACGGATCCCGCATAAGGGTCGCGAGGGAGCGCATGAAGATACCGGTCAAGGTCCTCGCCGAGATGATCAGCGAGAAGGAGGGGGTGATAACCAGGGTGGAGCAGCAGAAGATGGTGCCGCCCGACGCGCTGCGGAAGAAGCTGGAGCGCGCCCTCCAGATAAAGCTCTCCGAGGCGGCGCCCGACTCGGATTCGGCCCCGTCCCGCGGATCCGGAAGGGCCGAGGAGGCGACGCTCGGCGAATTCGTCGGATGAGAGGGTGTTCCAATCGCGGTCGACCTCAGCAAGCTAGTCTACAAGCGGAAGATAGACCTCGAGGAGCTGCGCGGGAAGGCCGTCGCGGTAGACGCCTACAACGTGCTCTACCAGTTCCTCTCCATAATCAGGCAGCCCGACGGAACCCCGCTGACCGGCCCCTCCGGCGAGGTGACAAGCCACCTCTCCGGCCTATTCTACAGGAGCATCGAGATGCTGGAGAAGGGCATAAGGCCGATCTACGTCTTCGACGGGGTCCCGTCCGCGCTGAAGCAGAGGACGATCGCGGCGAGGATGAGTCGAAAGCGCGAGGCCGCGGCCGAGCTCGAGAAGGCGAAGGAGGCAGGCGACATCGAGATGATGCGGTCGAAGGCGATGGCGACCACGCGGATAACCAGGGAGATTGCGGAGAGCGGCAGGGCCCTGCTGGAGCTCATGGGGGTCGGGTGCGTGAAGGCGCCCAGCGAGGGCGAGGCCCAGGCGAGCTGGATGGCCGCCAGGGGGCTCGTGTACGCCGCCGGCAGCCAGGACTACGACACCATGCTCTTCGGCGCGCCGCGGGTGGTGAGGAACCTGACCTTCAGCGGGAGGAGGAAGCTGCCCCTGAAGAACGTCTACGTTAACGTCGAGCCGGAGATCATGGAGCTCGAGCGGACGCTCGCCGAGCTGGGGCTGAGCAGGAGGCAGCTGATATGGGTGGGCATACTGATAGGCACAGACTTCAACGAGGGAGTCGGCGGGGTCGGCCCAAAGACAGCCCTCAAGATCGCGAAGGCGTCCGGCAGCATAGGGGAGGTGGAGGAATACGTCACGGGAAAGCTCAAGAAAAGCTTCGAGCTGGACATAAGGGAGGTGGAGGAGCTCTTCGAGAAGCCGGAGATAAGGGAGATGGAGGCACCAGAGGTGTCGGGGCTCCTGAAGCTCAGGTGCGACGCCGCGGGGACCGTGGGGTTCATGTGCGACGAGCACGGCTTCTCCAAGGAGAGGATATCGAAGGCGCTTGAGAGGATCGGAGCCGCCTCCGCCAGCACCAGGCAGGCGGGGATAGACGGCTGGCTCTGACATTCTTGGCCCGGAAAATCCCGAAACTGCACGGAGATTTTATATAGCTAACCAAAAAAGTTTAATCGGTGCAGAGATGGCTAGGAAGAAGGGCGACCGCGACGAAAGCGCGCCTGGCGTGGAGGACCTGAACATGTTCATCAGGAAGCTCTTCGACGAGATAGTCGAGGGGCAGGGTGTTCCGCCCGGATCCGCGGCGGTCTACCGATTCGACATCAGCGTGAACAGGGACGGCATAACCATAACCCCCAACACGAACGGCCAGGTCCAGAGCATGGCGGCTGGCGCGGCGCCCAGGGAGCCGCTCGTCGACATCGTGGAGGGGAAGGAGGGCATAGCGGTCATCGCCGAGCTGCCGGGCGTCGAGAAGAGGCAGATAGAGCTCCATGCGGATCACGAGCGCCTCTCGATAAAGGCCGATTCGGGGAAGAATACGTACAGCAGGCTCGTGGAGCTTCCGTCGAAGGTCGATCCTGCATCGGCAACGGCCACCTACAACAACGGCGTGCTGGAGGTCTCGCTAAAAAGGTCAAATACTTATAGGAGCATTGTCAAGATAGACGTGAAGTGATCCGCATGCAGATAAATGTCAAGAGATCCCACAGGAAGATAGGCAAGAGGAGCAGGAAGGTTACCAAGATGAAGAGGCTCCGCAGGGAGCACAGGAATCGCATGAAGAAAAGGTAATGCTCAGTACACGTCTATGTAGCTCTGGTTGTTGAACTCGTAGGCGGTGTCGTCTTCTCCTATCCTTAATCCGCTTACCATCTCGTCCCTGCTTGCGTAGACGCTGGTCCCGCCCTGGATGTCCATGAGGACGGTCTTGCCGCCGAACTCGAAGTAGGTGTAGGTGCTGACCCCGCTCTCCCTCTTTACCACGAACACCTTGGAGCTCGGGTTACCGAGCGCCACCAGCACGCTGCAGAGAAGTATGTTCCTGTCTATCCTGTCCCCCAGCCTGAACTCTGCCGTCTCGTCCGGCGTGAGCCAGAACTGCAGCGGAAGCACCACCTCCTCTATTCCGTCCCTCACGAACTCGAAGGCCGCCATGGCCGCCTTCGGGAAGTCGGCGTCGTAGGAGTAGTTGGTGAAGGCGCCCCTTATCTCGTTCGCCTTCCGCACCACCCTCTCGGACTTCGGGAGGACGAGGGTGGGGAGCTCGGCCACCGCCAGCTCCTCCTTCTCCTCTATGTAGCCCTTGTATCTTGACATTATCGAGAGGTATAGCTGGTTGAGCCTTGTTTCCTTGTCAAGGGCCCGGCTTTCCATATGGTAAGATTTGGGGGTGAAGGGTTAAAATAGCTGCGCACCAAGCTCTAATGATGGGATGGACCACAGGACGGCATCGCTCATGATGTACAGGAAGGAGCTACTGCACAGGGACGCCTTCGCGGCCTTCGCGCGGATGGACAAGGATCCTAAGGTCAGGAGGCTCCTCTCCGAACTCGCCGGCGAGGAGACGGGCCACTCGCAGACCTACTTGAGGTCGGCGGGGCGGGGCGCGGCAAAGGGCTACGGCAAGGCGGATCTCTACGTACTCCTCCTCTCAAGGAGGGTCCTGGGACTGGGGCTCACGATGAAGATAATGGAGCGCACCGAGCACCAGATGGAGGCCAGGATGGAGAGCCATGGCAGGGGCTCCGGCCTCCCGAAGATAGACGAAAGGAGGGAGGACGCGCTCAAGGCCGAGATCCTGGGGCAGAACAAGGTACTGGGCAACATAAGGGACATATTCTTCGGGATGAGCGACGGCCTGGTCGAGATACTGGCGGCCGTCTCCGGCATAGGGGCGGCGCTGCAGCAGCCCCTGCTGGTCATAGTCGCGGGCTCCATAGTCGCGGTCTCCGGCACCCTGTCGATGGCGGGCGGCGCATACCTCTCCACGGACTACGAGAACATAGTTGGCCTGTCGAGGAGCGGAAAATACGCGACCAGGTCGCCCTCCAGGTCCGCAGCATATGTGGGCGTGGCCTACATACTGGGCTCACTGTTCCCCCTGCTGCCTTTCGCGCTCGGGATGAGCGGAACGCTCGCCATAGGGGCCGCGATACTGCTTACGGTGGTCATCCTCTCGATAACAGCGGCGCTCCTTTCCATAGTCAGCGACGCCCCGATACTGAAGAGGGTGTCGAAGACCCTCCTCATAACGCTCGGGATAACCGCCCTTACAATCGCGCTCGGCTTCTACGCCAGGCATTACCTGCACCTTGCCATATAGAACCGTAAGGATCGGCAGGCACACGGGCTCTTTCGCTGGAAATGTTTTTAGGGCACAGAGCCAGCTACGAGAGGGGGAACACCCAAGCCCCTCCCAACCAGTTCATCCCGTTCCCTCCTGTTGGGTATATGCTATAGCTTCCAGCAGGGAGGGAACTGCAGACGAAAAGGGATGCGGACGCATGGGTATCGGACGTGGTTATGCTGGTCGGGCTCTGGCTGTTGCACGATGACGGTATCCCGCTTATGCTGCCGCCGCTTGCAGGCGTGCAGCCGCTTCCGTATTCGCACAACACCATTATCACGGTGAAAGTAGGGGACGAGGTGGTGAAGGCCATATTGGAGCCCGTCATACCATAGTAAAAGGTCGGTGTCGGAGCCCCCGGCACATTCACCCCTATTATCGCCCCGGCAAACTGGCCGGCATCGCTGTCCCTGCAGGAGTTGGTGGTGCTATATCCTACTGCTGCTGATGCGCGGAAACCATTGATCTCTTGTAAATAATAGTTAGGGGCGGAATTATCACCTAACGATTCAATATCCCCGCACAGCCAGTAGTTCGGGGTTCCGCCCGTCGTCGCCATGGCTATGCTCGTGCCCGTGCTCTGGAAGAGGCTGGCCGTAAAAGTTATCTGCGGTGAGCCCGATCCCGTCGCGGTCCCGATCGTTGCCACGGAGGATTTTACCTGGCCGACCCGCTGCACCAGGGTTTGCGCCGGGTTGCTGTTTAAGTAGTACGTTATCCAGAGGTACCCGTTGAATTGGGTTCCCAGGGGAGAGTTCGAAGTCGGGAGCGGGCATTGGAATGAGAGCTGAGTCTTCAGCCCTGAAGAAAGGGACGCGGTGAAGGGGCCAAGCCATGATACCCCTAAATCCGTGGCGTTCAGGCCGCACCCTGTCTGGGTAATGGTCATAGTAGTCTGCCCTATCTCGCCTATGCTCGAGCTCAGAATCCCGTTCGTTGCTAGGATGGGTGCAGAGCAGGAGAATCCCGCAACCGTAGTGCAGACGTTCTGCACCACGGCAGAACCGCCTCCGAAGACGTTCATCCTGAAGAGCGCGACCACGACGACGCTGAGCACCAGGACCGCGACCCCATAGGTCGTGAGGTACTCCATTGCGGCCTGGGACTTCCGGGCCGGCAACAACTTTAGAGCCATGAAAGAATAAGTTATGCAAACTTGGTAATGTCCTATCTTATACAGCATAATGATAATGCAAGAATTCATCCCATGACAAAATATGGTTTGAGATTCCTTCCAGCATCGCAGGAGATCCCTGTCTATCAAACTTATTCATGAAGTTCCAATAGAATTGGAACAAATTGATCGCACCTATCAGTTTCCTCTTCTTTTTGGAGAAACATTTGGTTTCTCTCACCAATCTGCCGACTCTTTCTCTCAGAATCCCATTGAAATTCTCGACGTCAGTTGTGTTAATCTCTTTGAATTCCGGGTTTCCAAAAATAACACGTCGTTCCTTTCTGACTACTGTCCCTTTTTCTCTTATCTTCACCAGTTGTCCATACTCTATCTTATTGTTCCCAAAACATTCTGGTAAAATATAGGTGTAATCATCGTTACCGTCAGTGAAGACCTGAAGTTTATGTTCAGAGGAGGGCTGTTGAACTCTATCAGACATCTTGTTTATCATTTCTCTGCAAGTATTTTGAGTCCATTTTCCGACAGAAAATGACACAAAGAAGTATGTCCCTCTTTTCACACTGGTGTATATCCATGCGTCACCGACTTCAGAGAAATTGCTGCTTTCGGGGTCAACATTCTTTTGCTTTTTTTTACGAATGCCCACAACTCATCGCATTCAGTAGGTGTCAACTTCAGATTCTTTATCAGATAATCATTCATCAATTTCGCATGTTCCGCCATATCTGTCAACAAATTCCCTATCGTATCCCTATGATGACCCGTTATTCTCTCGATACTCCGTATTCCATTTTTCTCAACAAGGTGTTTGCATATCGTTTTGATCTCTTTCTCAGAAAGATGTTTATGATAAAGTGGGGTGTTTGACGTCTCGACAAACCATTTTCCACAATGGTTGCAGTAATATTGCTGATGGCCTGCGGCGTTCTTTCCACGTTTGAGTATGTCCTTTTTGTCTTCTTTCAGATAGTATTTACAAAAGTAGTTAGGACAGGTAACGTCGATTTTGCCTCTCGGTCTGCTCATACCATCGCCTTAATGGTATGAAAGAATAGGTATATAATGCTGTCTATTCTAGGACACTACCCAAACTTATATAAAACGTTCTTGCTCTGCACTTCGTCTTAGGGTGGACTGGAGTCCAAGCAGCCCCGCAATTATCCTATCGGATACATGCATCAGGCGCAAGTCAGTGGAAGTATTCGGTAATTATGACCTCCCCTGCCGCCCCGGTGCCTCCATCGGGTGCAGATACCGTGCTTCCTCCCCCACCCCCACCTGGTACTACCCCAAACGAGCCCGAGCCGACGACTCCTGCTGTGCCTCCGCTTCCTCCGTTGGGGCCTCCTGCCGAACCCCCGTTCCCGCTGCCCGAGGTCCCTGATATGCCGTTATTCCCCATGCTGATCGTGGTGCCTTGTGAAGCACCTGATCCTCCCGCCCCTCCTACATTGCTTGACGCGCTCGCCCCGTTCCCAGTGCTGCCGCCGCCCCCGCCCGCGCCGGCTCCGGTGCCCGAGGTTCCTGTTGCGCCGTTGCCGCCATTGTAGTATCCGCTGCCTCCAGCTGCAGCACTAAACGCGCCCCCTCTTCCGCCGCCACCCCCTTCTGCCCCGACCACGACAGTTACGCTTGAAGGCAATGATGACGCAAGTATGCTGGCTGTGGCATAGGCGCCACCGCCTCCTCCCGCTCCGGGGTTGCTGTGACAGTTGCCGCTGTCCCCTCCTCCTCCTTTACCGTTAACATCCCCGCCCCCGCCGCCATTACAGCCTGAATCCGATCCGCCGCCTCCGCCGCCTGTCGCTATAACATAACTGCCAAACGCCGAGGACCCGCCCCCGCCCCCGCCGCCATAGACAGGGGTATATCCGCCTCCTCCGCCGCCTGCTCCGTACGCCTCGACCACTACATGGTCAAGGTTGGCGGGCTTTGTCCATGTGCTGCTTGAGAAATATGGAAGGACAATAGGCGCCTGGATCGTTGTCGTGGTAGAAGTGGATGTCGTGGTGGGCACGAACTCCACCACGGCCTGGGTCTGCCCCACCCGCTGCACCAGGCTCTGCGCCTGGTTGCCGTTTACGTAGTACATTATCCAGAGGTATCCGTTGAACTGCGTCCCCAGGGGAGTGTTCGAAGTCGGGAGGGGGCACTGGAACAAGAGCTGGGAGTTCTGGCCCGAAATGAGGGGCACGTTGGCGCCCAATTGGGTCCAGGTGACTCCCTTGGCGGTGGCGTTCAGGCCGCATCCCACCGCGTTGACCGTTATCGCCTGGCCTATCTGGCCTATGGACGCGCTCAGGCTTCCCGTCGATGAGAGGGCAGGGGGAGAGCAGGAGAAACCGGACACGGTGGTGCAAAGGTTTTGCGACGTGGTGCCCATGCCCCCGAAGACGTTCATCCTGAAGAGAACGACCACGACGACGCTGAGCACCAACACCGCGACCCCGTAGGTCGTGAGGTACTCCATTGCCGCCTGGGACTTCCGAGCCATAAAGAGATAAGCCATGCGAATATATATAAATCGTTCTGCTTTTGCCCCCGTTTCCTGCGATAGGCATAAATAGGTTCTTTGGATTACTTCGTCATAACCTGATTTGCATATCATATTTTCTAGGGGTGCTGCAATGGATGACGAGGAGATAGCTAAGACAGTCGCCGAGATAACCAGGCGCATGGAGGCGCTGATAAGCGACACCAGCGTGCCAAAGAACGTGAGGTTCGCCATAACAGAGGCCAAGACCCGCCTCGGCTCGAACGAGGGTTATACGGTGAGGATATCGTCCGCAATCTACAGCATAGACGCGATAAGCAACGACATCAACCTGCCCCCCCAGGCGAGGACCGCCGTGTGGAGCATCCTCAGCATGCTGGAATCCGTAAAGACCAGCGGCTGACGCCCATGCCCGGTGACCCCGTCAGGGAGCTGGTGGAGAGGTTATCGGCAGCCTCCATACTCGTTTCCTCCGACGTGACCAAGGGGGACATAGCGGGGGTCGACACCGAGACGCTCGCCGGCAGGATCCTCGAGGAATATTCCGGGAAGGAGGGGCTCAAGGTCGTCGGGAAGGCCGACATCGGGAGGGTGCTCGTCGCCCTGAGGTCCGAGAAGGCGCCCACCCCCATGGACCGGATCCAGAAGACGGGATTCGCCGCCTACGCCTCTGAGATCGACGCAGATTACAGCATAAGGCAGTCCGAGAACGACAGGTCGGGGGTCAACGTGGACGGCTTCGTCTCCTACTTCAGGGACCGCCTGGGCAAGCTGCGCGACATAATCGGCAACCAGAGGATAGGCACGGACGGCATGGTCGCAAGCATAGAGGCGCTCAGGAGCTGCGCCAACGGGAGGGAGGTCTCCGTGGTTGGGATGGTCTCCAACAAGATTGTGACCAAGAACGGGAACATAATGGTGGTCATAGACGACGAGACGGGGGACTACAAGATCATCTTCATGAACGGGAGCTCGCAGAAGGCAAAGCTGCTCTTCGAGAGGGCCAGGAAGATCGTGGAGGACGAGGTGCTGGCGGTGAACGGCAAGATGTCCAGCCCGTTCATAATAGCGAACGGGATAATATGGCCGGACGTCCCGATAAAGGAGAGGAAGGAGGTCAAGGAGGATGTGGCCATGGCCTTCGTCTCCGACATCCAGATAGGGAGCAAGAAGTTCATGGAGAAGAACTTCGTCAACTTCATAAAATGGCTGGGCGGGGAGTACGGGGAGAGGCGGGACCTCGCCGGCAAGATCAAGTACATCGTCTTCTGCGGCGACATGGTCGACGGGATCGGGGTCTACCCGGGCCAGGACCGCGACCTGGCGGTCCCGGACATCTACGCCCAGTACAGGATCTTCAGGGAGATGATATCAGGCATTCCAGACTACATCCACATGTTCATAATACCAGGGAACCACGACGCGGTGCAGCTGGCCGAGCCGCAGCCGAGGCTCCCGAAGGAGCTGCTGGGCGGGCTTGAGGCGGACAACATACACCTGCTCCCGAACCCCAGTTTCCTGACGCTCCACGGGATCGACGTGCTGGCCTACCACGGCGCCTCGCTGGACTCGATCATAAGGTCGATACCCGGGCTCAGCTATGCAGATCCGGAGAGCGCGATGGTGGAGCTCCTGAAGAGGAGGCACCTCTCCCCGATATACGGCGGCAACGCGATAGTCCCGAGCAGGAGGGACAACATGATAATAGACAGGATACCCGACATACTCAACATGGGCCACCTCCACAGGAACTGCATAGGCAGCTACCACGGGGTGGACATAGTCAACAGCGGCACCTGGCAGGCCAGGACCGAGAGGCAGATAGCGCGCTCCATAATCCCGACGCCCTGCCAGGTCCCTGTCTACGAGGCCAAGTACAAGAGGTTCTCCACGGTGAGCTTCGACAGGTAGGCGGGTGATGGGATGGACGTAGACAGATATTTCAGCCTCCTGAACGCCGGCTTCGAGTCGGCCCACGGCGCCGCATCCGCGGCCCGGGCGCTGGGCTTCGACCCGGAGAAGTTCGTCGAGATAAAGGCCGCGCCGGACGTGGCCTCCAGGGTGGAGGGGATACTCAACGTCGAGGGGCTGGCGGAGATGATAAGGGCCAACACGGAGGGCAGGTCCAAGCAGGCGCTGGCCTTCGAGATGGTGAAGGAAATATGCGGCTGGGACCGGATGAAGGGTAAGAGCAGGGAGGAGATACTCACGCTCGCGATACGCGTCGGGCTTTCCGTAGTGACGGAGGGGGTCGTGGTCGCGCCCACAGAGGGGATACAGAGGGTGGAGATCCACAAGGGGGTCGACGGCTCCGACTACGCCGCCGTCCTCTTCGCCGGGCCGATAAGGGGGGCGGGAGGGACCAGCGCGGCCCTGACGGTGGCGATGGCGGACTACGGCCGGAAGCTCCTCGGGATCGGCTCCTACAAGGCGACCCAGTCGGAGGTGGAGAGGTGCCTGGAGGAGATACAGATCTACGATTACCGGGTGGCGAGGCTGCAGTACATGCCCAACGAGGACGACATACGGCACATAATACAGAACTGCCAGGTCTGCATCGACGGGGTGCCTACGGAGCAGGTGGAGGTGGCGGCGAACAGGAACCTCAGGAGGCTCGACAAGGACGGGAAGGAGGAGATGATAACCAACAAGATCAGGGGAGGGATAGGGCTGGTCGTCTGCGAGGGCATAGCGCAGAAGGCAAAGAGCCTGCTCAAGCACACCAAGGCGGTCGGCCTCGACTGGAGCTGGCTCAACAGCGTCATAAAGGCGGACAAGCCCAGCCAGGGGGAGGCGCAGGACAAGGGAAGCACCGCCTTCCTCCAGGACCTGGTGGCCGGGCGGCCCATACTCGCCTACCCGGGGATGAGCGGGAGCTTCAGGCTCAGGTACGGGAGGTCCCGCTACACCGGCATCGCGGCGAAGGGCTTCAACCCGGCGACGATGGTGATACTGGGTGAGTTCATAGCGGTCGGCACCCAGCTGAGGATCGAGAAGCCGGGCAAGGGCTGCGTTGCGGCGCCGGTCGACAGCATCGAGGGGCCGTTCGTCAAGTTGAAGGACGGGCGGGCGTTCAGGGTGAACGACCCGAAGGCTGCCTGGGAATTCAAGGACCAGGTCGCGAAGATAATAGCTGTCGGCGACATCCTCGTGACCTACGGCGACTTCAAGAAGAGCAACACGCCCATGCTGCCTTCGAGTTACGTCGAGGAGTATTGGGGGGCCCAGGCGGCTGCCGCCGGCTGCACGGCCATCCCGCAAAAGCCCTCCTTCGGGGAGGCGCTCGCGGTCTCCAGGCAGTATGGGATACCCCTGCACCCGCTCTACACCTATGACTACGCCGACGTCCTTCCGGAAGAGCTGGCGGAGCTTAGGGCCAGCATCGCCTCCGGGAAGGCGGAACCCCAGGGAGGCGGCTCGCTTTCCGGGCTGGGGAGGATTGAGATCGCGAAAAAGGGCCTTGTCCATGTGGTGGAGAGGCTCTGCCTGCCGCACAGGGAGACCGACGAATCCATAATCATAGAGGGGGACGACGCGCAGGGCATCGTAGCGTCGCTTGGCCTGGCCGAGGGCGACGCGCTGGCGATGGGATCCGCCGCGAAGCCCGCCGCGGGCGGGTCCGGCCTGGATTTCGCCAACGCCAACTCCGGGTTCGCGATAATGAAGAGGTCGACGAGGATCGGGGCGAGGATAGGGAGGCCGGAGAAGGCGAAGGAGAGGCTCATGAAGCCCGCGCCCAACGTGCTCTTCCCCATAGGGGAGAACGGGGGGAAGGAGAGGAACGTATCGAAGGCCTACGAGCTCATGAAGAAGAAGTTCAGGAACAGCGGGATCGAGATCGAGGTGGGCAGGTTCAGGTGCGCGAAGGGGGGCGAGATAGTGTACATAGCCCACTGCATGAAGCACGGGTGCGACGCCACCATGGAATACATCTGCAGGAGCTGCGGCTCCAAGTCCGCCTCCGGCACCTGCATGAGCTGCGGCTCGAAGGCTTCGCCCAGCGACATACGCAGCATAGACATCATAGGCGAGCTCGACGGGGCGGCCGCGAGGCTTGCGCTCCCCGTGCCGAAATCGATGAAGGGCGTCAAGGGCCTCAGCAGCAACAGGAAGAGCGCCGAGGCCCTGGAGAAGGGGATCCTCAGGGCCTCCCTCGGAATCCACATATTCAAGGACGGGACCTCGCGGTTCGACGCGATGAACCTTCCCATAACCCACTTCTACCCGAAGGAGATCGGCGTCGGGGTGGACAGGCTAAGGCAGCTCGGCTACACCAAGGACTACCGGGGCGAGGAGCTGACCTCCGACAGCCAGCTGGTCGAGCTGCTGCACCAGGACATAGTGATAAACAGGGACGGGGCGGCCCACATGCTGAAGGTGGCGAGGTTCGTCGACGAGCTGCTGGTGAGGTACTACAGGATGGAGCCCTACTACAGGGCCTCTAGGATAGAGGACATGGTCGGGCAGCTGGCGATAACGCTGGCGCCCCACACATCCGCCGGCGTACTCTGCAGGATAATCGGGTTCACCGACGCCCGCGTCGGGCTGTCACACCCCTATGTCATATCGGCGAGGAGGAGGAACTGCGACGGGGACGAGGACACGGTGATGCTGCTCCTGGACGCGCTCGTCAACTTCTCCAGGAGCTACCTGCCGGGCAGCGTAGGCGGGACCATGGACGCGCCGCTGACCCTGACGCTGAGCATCAAGCCCAACGAGGTGGACGACGAGGTCCACGACATGGAGGTGGTGGAGGGTTACGGCCTGGACTTCTACGGCGCCGCCGAGAGGAGGGTGCCCCCGGCGGAGGTGAAGCTGGAGCTCGTCAAGGACAGGCTCGGGACGGGGAGGGAATACTCAAACATCAACTTCACCCACCTCAGCGGGCCGGACGCCATGGGCTACTCGCCCAAGAACTGCACCTACACCAAGCTGAACACCATGAGCGAGAAGATAGCGGCGCAGTTCAGGCTCACCGACATGCTGGAGTGCGTCGACAGGCCCAACGCGGCCAAGAACCTGATAATGAGCCACTTCATACCGGACCTGATAGGCAACATGCACTCGTTCTCCAAACAGGGCTTCAGGTGCGTCGCCTGCAATGCCAAGTTCAGGAGGGTGCCCCTCGTCGGCAAGTGCACCAGGTGCGGGGGCAAGATAGTCCTCACCATCTCGAAGAGCAGCATAGAGAAGTACCTGGAGGTGGCGACGGACCTGGCGGAGAGGTACAAGCTGGAGCCCTACATAAGGCAGAGGCTCGCCCTCATAAGGGAGGAGATAAAGGACGTCTTCGGCTACGCGGGCGGGCCGGAAAGCAAGCAGATAAACCTGGCGAAGTTCATCTGAGTTCATCTTTTACCAGGGTTATAATAAAATATGAACTTTGGTTAGATATGGTAAGGTATTTATATATATTTATACCAAAGTTACATTATATTGTAACTTGGGTATTTCTATGAAACTCCCGATAATCAAGCTACTCAAGAAGAGGGCGTATAGGGAGCTTGCCGCATTCCAAGACGATGCGGTGGACATTCTGTACCAGGTGGACAGCTCGGTAATAATGCATGGCGGGACGGCCATATGGAGGTGCTACGGCGGGAGCAGGTTTTCCAACGACATTGATATCTATCTTGCCTCCAAGAAACGTCTGGGAAAGATCAAGGGCGCCATTCAAGAGGCAGCGTCCAGTAGGAACATCTCGCTAGAAAAAGTAAAGGATACGGGGAACCTGGTATTCATAGGCCTAGCTTTAGATGATGTCTACCTTAAGGTGGAAATAAATTACAGGACTGCAGGATTAAGACCCATCGCCGTTAGGTTTGAAAAGGTCGATGGGACTTATACAGAGATTCTTTCGCTTTCGGCAGATGACCTTATACTTGAAAAGATTCTCGCTTATAAAGACAGGAGGTTCATAAGAGACATTTATGACATCTATGTGCTAAGCAGTTATGTTTCCGACGAGGAGAAGGTAAAAAAGGCCCTATTGGAATTTTTGGACGGGATTAAGCCGCCCATAAATGAGGAGGATCTGAAAACGTTGGTTTATACAGGGCCGATACCGTCTTTTGAGAACATAGTAAAATACATAAGGGGCAAATTTGCATGAAATACCTTAAATTCGTAAGGGATAACTTTGATGACGCGCGTTTTCCGGTCTTCAGGTCGGCTGATTTGAGGGCCTCTTTGGGTATAAGGGGAATCAGCAGGGCGTATCTGAAACGAATGGTAAACCACATGCTGAAGACCCAGGAGATAAAGCGCATTACCAGTGGCATATACACATTCCATGATGACATAACCGTGGTTGGTTTTGCATTCAGGCCTTTCTATTACGGCTTGGAAAACGCCCTTACACTGAGAAAGCTCTGGGAGCAGGGAACGAATCCGGTGGTGGTTACCCCAAGAAACGTCAGGGGCGGGGTTAGGAAATTCGGCGAAGGTAATTATCTGATCCAGAGGATAGACAAGCGTCTGTTTTTCGGTTACGACCTCATAAGGTACTATGATTTTTGGATCCCTGTTTCGGATTATGAGAAGACACTTATAGATTTTGTATACTTCGATCATTACCTAAGGCCCGATGTTTTATCAACCCTTAAAAGAGAGGTGGACAAGAAGAAAATAAGTAAGTATCTTGGGGCTTACGACCCTGAGGTTAGAAACAGGATACAGGTATTGCTTGGGGGAATTAAAAAGAAGTCGAGTTTATGAGGAACAAGGAGATCGCGGACATATTCGCGGAGATGGCGCAGCTGCTCGAGATCGACGACACCGAGAACGCGAGGTTCAAGATAAGGGCCTACCAGAAGGCCGCCCTCACCATATCGACGCTGCAGGAGGATGTGGGCGAGATATATGAGAAGGGCGGGGTTGGAGGGCTCAGGGAACTGCCAGGGATAGGGGAGGCGCTGGCCGGCAAGATTGCGGAGTACCTCAAGACCGGAAGGATCAGGAAGTACGAGCAGCTGAAGGCAAAGTATCCCATAGACTTCAAGGGGCTGACCAGGGTATCGGGGCTGGGGCCCAAGAAGGTTTTTAGGCTATACCAAGAGCTAAGGGTAAAAAATATTGACGACTTGAAGAAGGCGATAGACAGGCATAGGATATCCGGGCTCGGGGGCTTTGGGGAGAGGAGCGAGGCCCAATTCAAGAAAGGGCTCGAGATGCTAGAGGGCAGCAGGGGAAGGATACTCCTCGGCGACGGGCTTCCGGCCGCGGAGTCCATAGTGGCGAAGCTGAAGGGGAGCGGGCTGGTGAAGGAGGCGCTGGTGGCCGGTTCGGCAAGGCGCATGCGCGAGACCGTCGGCGACCTGGACATCCTGGTCCTCTCCTCCAAAGAGGAGAAGGTCATGGACTTCTTCGTCGGGCTGCCGGAGGTTTCGGAGATCGTCGCGAAGGGTCCCACGAAGACGACGGTGATGCTGAAGCTTGGCGTTACCTGCGACCTCAGGGTGATAGAGCCGGACAGCTTCGGCGCTGCGGTCCAGTACTTCACCGGGAGCAAGGACCACAATGTCCAGGTCAGGACGATAGCCGTAGGGAGGAAGTACAAGCTCAACGAGTACGGGCTGTTCGACAGGAAGGGGAAGATAATATCTGCGATGAGCGAGGTGGACATCTACAGGAGGCTGGGGATGCAGTGGATGCCCCCGGAGATGAGGGAGGCGAGGGGCGAGGTGAGGCTGGCGCAGGCCGGAAGGATACCGAGGCTCGTGGAGCTCGGCGACATAAGGGGCGACATGCACACCCACACCATCGAGACCGACGGGGCGAACACGGTAGAGGAGATGGCGGGGGAAGCGATGGGGCTCGGATTGGAGTACCTGGCGACCACCAACCACACCAAGAGCCTCGTAATCGCAAGGGGGATGGACGAGAAGGGCTTCGAGAAATACTTCAGGAAGGTGGACGCGCTGAATGAAAAGCTTGAAGGCAAGCTCAGGGTACTGAAGGGGGCGGAGGTGGACATACTGAAGGACGGAACCCTGGACCTTGGCAGGAAATGCCTGCAATCAATGGACTGGGTGGTCGCCGCGGTCCACATGAGCTACAACATGGAGAAGGATGCGATGACCAAGAGGATCATAAAGGCGCTCGACTCCGGCCTGGTAAAAGTTTTTGCCCACCCGACGGGAAGGGAACTCCTCGTCAGGGAGCCCTATGCTGTCGACATAGAGAAGGTGTTCGAGGCGGCGGAGCGGAACGGGGTTGCGCTGGAGATAAACGCCAACCCGCAGAGGCTCGACCTCAACGACACCAACCTAATGACCGCATCGAAGTACAAGGTCGCGTTCGCGCTCGGGACGGACGCGCACAGGACGTTCCACATGCGTTTCATGAGGTACGGGATAGGCACGGCGAGGAGGGGCTGGCTGGGGCCGGAGAGGATCCTGAATACCATGGGCCTTAAGAAGCTGGAGAAGTTTATAAGCAAGTGAGATGATTGTTTGGAAGGCTATACCAAGTCAGTAAGGGAAAGATGGGCGAAGAAGAACGAGGGGCAGCACTTCCTCATCGACAAGTCGATAGCCGACATAGAGGCCAAGTACGCTGAGGGCAGGGTGGCGCTGGAGATGGGGCCCGGCATGGGGATATTGACGGAGGCGCTCTGCAAAACCGCGAAGCGGGTCATCGCGGTCGAGAAGGACAAGGGCCTTTTCGAGCGGCTCGAGTATACGCTCACGGCGAAGAACCTCACGCTCCTGCACAAGGACTTCTTCGAGCTCGACGAAAAGGAGCTGAAGAAAGCGGATATCATGGTGTCGAACATACCCTACAAGCTCTCCAGTAAGGTCGTGTTCTGGCTGGGCGCACAGAAGATGCCAGCGGTGCTGTGCATACAGAAGGAGTTCGCGGAGCACATGGTGGCCGGCCCTGGGTCGAAGAGCTATTCGAGGCTGAGCGTCGAGGCGGGGCTGAGGTTCAAGGTCTACCGGGTCAGGGAGGTCCCGCCGACCTGCTTCCACCCGATGCCGCACGTGGATTCCGAGATAGTCTACCTCATTCCAAAAAATGTCACAATCAGCAAAGACGCGGACCTTGTCATAACGGCCCTCATGTCCCAGAAGAGGAAGACGCTGAGGAAGGCCCTGATAGATTCGTCAAGGATGCTCGGGATAGAGAAATCGGTTATGTTGAAGATAGCTGGCGGACTGGAGGGTACAGATGTCAGGCCCCTGCACATGGAACCGGAGACCCTGCTTAAAGTGGCAACGTCAGTGGCAGAAAAGATCAGGGCCTGCCCTCTTCCATTACGACCGTATTGTCGATCGCCGCCTTGAGCTTCTTTTCGGAGTCTTTTGCCTTGTCGCCGAGCAGCCTCCTGTAGTGGATTGGGACCGTGAATTCGGCGCCTATCGCCCTGGCCGCCTCGATCATCTCGTCCACTTCCATCGTGTAGGTGCCGCCCATGGGGAGAAGCGCGGCATATATGTTCTTGAGGCCCTTCATCTCCGGCACGAAGTCCGTGTCTCCGGCATGATATATGCGCCTGCCGTCGGCTTCGATTATGTAGCCCATCCACCTGTTCTCCTTGGGATGCCATTTCAGCCTTTCCGGGTTGGTGTTGTAAGCGGGAACGCTGTCTATCTTTATCCCAAAGGCCGAAGTTGACTGGTCGGGCTCCATTATCTTCACGTCCTTGTACCTTTCTATGCCCGTGCAGAGGCGGGACGCGATTATTTGCGTTCCGCTCTTGAGCACCTTGTCGATAGACTCGGGGTCATAGTGGTCGTGGTGCGCATGGGTGATGATTATGAGGTCGGCCTTGGTGTCCGTTGCAGGAAGCAGGAACGGGTCGATGTAGATGTTCTTGCCGGAGTGCCTAAGGAGGAAGCTTGCATGTCCCAGCAGCACCAGATCCTTCCCCAGTTCCATATAATTCGCCTCTTATCCTCTTTTCAACAAACCCGTGGATAAAGGCGGCGGAACCCTGAAACTCGTGTCATGGATGAATAGGTTTTGGCGGTCCATCATTACCTGTTTCGCTGCTTCCACTCCCCTTTCCAATATGAGCGCCAATATCTCTTTTGTCTGCTTGCCTATAAGTTTGCTTTCCCCGAAGTCCTCAAAGCTTCCGTGCTTGCGGTAGTAGTCCACCATGTCGCTACTGCTGCCCTCTATGAATGACTTGACCCATATGCAGCGGCGCAGGTAAACGGCATCACGATAAGTGTTCTTTACAGTTGCGACATCAAAGTAGTCCCTCGCCAAGTCCTGATTCGTGTATTTTTCCATTTTGACTGGCGGCTTTGCCTCGAGCCTCGCTTCTACTGTAATCCCCATGATGGGTTTATGGTTCCTTGAAACTAAATAGTTTCTGATTCTGAGTCTCGGGCGTAGCTATTAAAACCTCATCAGAGCATCTAGACCGTGGCACCATGGAGTACAAGCTAACCGCCCGGAAGGGGGCCAGGCTGAAGGCCGTCACCGACGCCATCCTCCGGGAGGTCAAGCCCACCGCTGAGGAGGAGCGGGAGCTCACGGCGAAGATAAACATGGTGATGGGGAGGCTGAAGAAGGTGGTCCCGAAGGGCATAGAGATACTGGTCGCGGGCTCCTCGGCCAGGGGCACCAACCTGCGCGGCAACTCCGACATAGACATATTCCTACTGTTTAAGAATCCAGTGTCAAAGGGCAGGATGGAGAAGGCCTCAATCGACGTGGCGAAGAGGCTGATAAAGGGGAACAGGAACGAGTCCTACATAGTCAGGTACGCCGAGCATCCCTATGCGAGGCTCTTCCTGGAGGGGCTCGGGCTGAGGGTAGACCTGGTTCCTGCCTACAAGATAACATCATCAAGCGAGAGGATAACCTCCGTGGACAGGACGCAGCTCCATAACCGGTTCATCAAGTCGGCGCTGAGCCAGAGACAGCAGGACGAGGTCAGGATATTCAAGGCGCTGCTCAAGTTCCATGGGATATACGGTGCTGAGGCCAAGACAGAGGGCTTCTCCGGGTACCTCTGCGAGCTCCTTATATACTCCTACGGCTCCTTCGCCAAGCTGGTGAGCGCCATGGCGAACGTAAAACCGCCGCTAGTCATAGACCTCTCGGAGGGCCCGCACGACCTGCAGAAGCTCGCGAAGGCCTTCGGCAAAAAGCTCGTGGTCGTCGATCCCACGGACCAGGACAGGAACGTGGCCGCGAACGTCTCGGACGAATCGTTCGCCAGGCTCGCCCTCCTCTGCAGGGCTCTCGTCAGGGATCCTTCCGCGAGGGTGTTCAACGGGGCCAGGTCCTCGGAGGACGGCAGGCACAGCGCCAGGCTTTCCGCCCTGGCAAAAGGCCTCGGAGTCGGGCTCCACTCGGTATGCTTCGAAAGCGACGACATATCGGACGAGGTGATATGGCAGCAGCTCCGGAGGCTCATGCTCAACATAAACGCCGAGCTGGCGAAGCTGGGGTTCGCGCCCCTGCTGGCGCT
This sequence comes from uncultured Microcaldota archaeon, assembly GCA_963799075.1. GTDB lineage: Archaea > Micrarchaeota > Micrarchaeia > Micrarchaeales > Micrarchaeaceae > JAJYUY01. The sequence goes on from CAWCVI010000001.1 coordinate 488,975, forward strand.
GCAGGAGGTGGAGGGAACGAGCGCGGTCCTGGGCTTCATGATAAACGACAGCAGGAGGCTCTACAAGGTGCTTGCGGGGCCGAGCGCCCTCATGCGCGACGCGGCCGACGCCTTCGCCGCGGCGCACGGGAATGTGGTGTTCAGGGCATTGGAGAGCGACAGGCTCTATGCGGTGGAGAAATCGGACTGCAGCACCCCCTCGGAGGCGATAAGGTGGGTGCTGAAGAAGAAGGTGACGATACCCTCCCACCTGAGCAAAAAGATGAAGATATACGAGAACAAGGTTCCGGAGGGCTATGCCAAGCTCCTCTACAGGGCATACGCGCGCAAGACGACGCTATAGCCCGTAGGTATTCCCCTCGTATACCAGCTCCAGCATCTCCTCAAGCTTGTTTATCTCTGGGAGCTTCGGCTTTTCCGATGCCTTTCCGGAAAGGCGCCCCTTGATGTAATTCAAGAGCATCGCCTTGTGGGCTTCGGTCTCCGCTTCGTAGGTCTCCTTCGACCGCCCTGCTGCCTGGATCCCGCAGTAGTCTATGGACTCAGAGACCAGGTTTTCCCTGAGCTTGTCCTTTGGGTAGCCGCGCTTCTCCATCCTTTCCACGAGCGCCTTCAGGTTGGATCTTACGACCACGGTTATGTCGTAGTCGAGCCGGAGGTCGGCGAGCAGGTGCCCCACCAGTATTATGCCCCTTGCTTCCGGCGGCTCCTTCTTGATGATACCCTCTATTTCCTTTTTCAATTCCTGCATCTTCACTATCTTGCTGCCGTTCTCGTCCGTGCCGGTGAAGAGCCTTTCACGCTCCACGATGTCGTTGACCTCGACCGCCCTGACCCCCGTCTCCCCCGAGAGGGATTGAGCGAAGGTTGTCTTGCCGGAGGCCGGCGTCCCGGTGACCGCGATTATGAGGAGGCCGCTTTTCCTGGGCATCGGGTTACAGCCCCTTTATGGAGTCGGAGGCCTCCTTGAGCCTGTCGAGTATCTCGGCCCTCCCAGACCTCATGAGCAGCAGGCTGTTCTTCGGCGCGTGGACGCCCAGTATGCACTCCTGCCTGCCGCCGAACAGCCACGAGCCCATCTTCAGGTTGTCGTAGCTTTTTGTCATGTCCACCACGAATGCCGATGATTCGACAAGGCGCTCGATGAACCTTGTCGTTGATTCGTCCAGCTCGCTTATGTAGAAGCGGTTCTTGTCCGAAGCGGGAAGCTCAACGCGTTCGGGCTTTAGGAAGGGAATGTTGTTCTGCCTGGCATGGGAGGAGATGCAGCTGCCGACTTTGCGGGTCAGCTCGTTGGCTTTCGCCGCACTTTCGTGAAACGCCCTAAGGCTTCCCTTTGCCTGCGCTAGCATCCGCTCGGTCTCCGTGTCTACATAATCGTTTATCTTTGATAGTTTCACGGCAAAGCCCTTCTGGTCCATGTACGCGGATGGCTCTTCCAGTATCGCAGCAAGGGAGACGCCGAACTTCTTCCTCACGTCGTTGTCGAGCCTGCCAAGCATCTTTTCCGTAAACCTGTCCAATCAATCACCGAAATATACTTCTATGCCTAGGTATTAATTACTATGAGATGGTCGAATGGACGACGTCAACCGGATTAGGGAAAGGATAGAGAAGGACATACGTATGTTTTATTCGAACATGGAGAAGCTGAAGCGGGGGGAACTGGGGAAAAAGGTAGTGGAGATGTCGGAGATGTACGCCAAGGATTCGAAAAGCTACCTGGACAGGCAGGACTACTACACCTCGTTCTCCTGCATAAGCTACGCCCACGGCCTTCTGGACGCCGTCATAGCGATAAGGGATGCGGATGTACACTGAGGGGAAGGCAAGGATAAGGGATTCCGGAAAGGCGTTCCTCAACCCGGTGGGGAAGGCTTCCAGGGATTTGAGCGTCGCCTACGTGAAGCTGCTCGCAGAAAGGGGTTCGACCCTCGTCGATGCCACCGCCGCGACGGGGATACGCGCCATAAGGTACGCGAAGGAATCCGGGATAAGGAAACCTACGATACTGGAGATAAACCCTACGGCCTACGGGGCAATGAGGCCAAATCTCACGCTCAACAGGGTAAAGGCGGACGCGCGCAACGTGAGCGTGCAGGAGTTCGCGAACACCACCGACAAAAGGTTCGACTTCATCGACCTGGACCCGTTCGGCGGGATCACGCCCTACATATTCGACCTGATGAAGATAACCAACGACGACGCGAGGCTGATGGTGACAGCGACAGACACCGCCGTCCTCTGCGGGGCGGACGCGAAGGCATGCATGCGCCTCTACGATTCTAAGCCCATACACAACGAGCTCTGCCACGAGTCCGGGATGCGCGTTATGATAGGGTATGTAGCGAGGGTGGCGGCCCAGTTCGGCTTCGGCATCGACGTGGAGCTTTCGGTGTCCTACATGCACTACATGAGGAGCTTCATAAGGCTCAGTCACGGAGCCGGGGCGGCTTACAATTCGCTGGCGAAGATGGGTTACCTGAAGTACTGTGATAGGTGCTGCAATAGGGAGACAGAAGTCGGCTTCCTGCCGAAGGTGACGGAATGCGGGGGCTGCAGGACAAGGATGGCCGCCTATGGGAGGATGTGGATGGGCGGGATAAAGGACCAGAAAGTGGTCGACAGATTGCACTCTGCGCTTAAGGACGACGAAGGCAAAAAGGAGGCGGCCAGGCTCGTTTCCGTGATAAAGGAGGAGCTTGATGTACCATTTTATTATGACATCCCAAGGCTCACGAAGAAGGTTGGAATGGGATCCGTGAGCCCCTATCGCGTGGCCGATGCCCTTAGGAAGAAAGGGTTCAAGGTGTCACAAACCCACATGCATAAATCCTCGCTGAAGAGTGATGCGGGATTAGGGGACGTCGTTGCTGTACTAACCGTCACCTGAGCAGCTTATGCTACGACTGACGCCATTCCCGAATTTGTACCGCCGCCAGGACTTTGTCTTAGTAACTCCCTTACTTGCTTATTTGCAGCTTCGTAATAAGCCCCGCCTTCTGCATTAACTATGGCTCTTCCTATGATTGCATGCCAGTTGTTTCCCAATACACTGTTTATCGTTTCTATGCTTCCGCCTTGGGTCACCAGGCCCGGTGCATAGAAGATTTGATCAGTAACCCCCTCGCCTTCCAAAATACTTTTTACCCTGGAGACTATATCCGGTTTTGTACCAGGAACAACAAATCGATTGACTCCTGCGCTTGCCGCAATTCTATAGATGTCGAGCGCCGCCTGGTCTAGGATAAACCCCCCCTCGCTTTGGATATAGGCAGGATGGGTCATTATTCCACCTACTATGACCCCGAGCCCTTGCTCGTATGCGCGGTATATCCAAGCCCTTTCCGTTTCGGGACCTGACTGAGGGAAGAGTATCACCGTGTTTATGCCCGCCCCTTTCACAAGTTTGGCAAATGCTTTTCCAGTATCAGGTATGTCGGTAGCCGCTTTTTGATGGTCATATATGATTTCCTTGTCGGTATATTTCCTTACGATTTCGACCACTTTCGGGAGCCCGAACCTTAGACCTAGTTCAAATCCCAGTTTATACCCGCTGATTCCTTCAATGGGGGCTGTTTGCTTCACCAATTCCTCAAAGCTTGCAAGAGAGTCTAAGTCGCATGCAGGGATTATCCCATTCTTTTGTATGGTTGAGAAATCCGGAACGTATTTGCCAACGTAATTCGATGCCTCTTTTGTGCCATAAGCGGTTAGGAATAGACCCATTTTCTTTCCCGCCTCTGGTTCGTCGGAAGTTGAGCTTAATGAATATACGTCTGTGGCCTTCATTACCGAAAAAACAGGTATCCCTGTCTTTTGGTGAAATTCCTCGACCGCATTCATTCCGGTTACTGCCACCTCCTGCCTGTCGATCATTATCACAAGCCCTACAATCTGGATCCCTTTTACAAGTGTTTTGAGCTCTTCTATGGCCTCGTATTTTGCTTTTCCAGTAGTCAATACGTCGTCTAGCAATACGACACGGTCTCCGTCTTTCGGCTGTCGGCCTACGACAGGAGTGGCGACGTTGGTACCTTCCCCGTGTTTTTTGTTGAACTTTCTAGTGAAGAACCATGCCTTATCTATACCAAATAAGTTATAGTATTCTACAGCAGTGGCCGGCGCCAAGGAGACACCTTTCTCGGGTATTCCGTAGATTAGGTCAAAGTTGTCGCCAAGAGCTTCGTGCAGGGCGTTAGCATAGGTTCTGCCCAGGAAAGCGGTGCTTTTGCCCGTATTGAGATCGCCCATATTGAAGAAATATGGCGAGAGACGCCCGCTCTTTAATTTGTATTCGGATTTACCGTCTGCTTTGAGCGCATTTGAGGCTTTAAGTTCGTTGAATGCTTCTACCCTATATTTTGGAATCGTTTGAGATGGCATGCTATTCCCCCATGGGTAGAGGTCTGTTTTGACAAATATATATGCTTTCTCTTGAAATCTTGCGGTCGTTTTGTCAGTGTCAATAATTTATGGAATAGGACCAACAGGTTTGGAAATTGTCGTATCCTGCATAAAGGGCTTAAAATAGGATGGTTGCCTTTGGCAGGGGTTAGACATAAATACCCCCCACCTTTTCCTCTCGACAGAATAGTGGCAAAATGCCACTGGAAAGGGTTATATATAACCTCAAACATAACGTTAATTGGGTATTGGGTGTGTTTGGGTGCAAATCCAAAATCAGATCGTAGCGGCTAGCCACGCCTCCGTGGGTGGTTACGGGCTCCCGAGGACATACTCGGTGAGGAGGTGCGGCGGCTGCTCAAGGGCGCTCGGTCAGGGCGAGGTGAAAGTCGTCATATCGAGCAACGAGGCCAGGCGACGCCTGGGCCAGAGGGCGCTCCCTCGGCTGAACCTCATGTGCGCCTCCTGCTTCAGGAATTCCCGACGTAAAAGCAGGGGAACGGCGACTGGGGGGTATTTAAAGGCCGGGAGGGGGCAAGGTATATATATGTGAAGAGGTTAAGTCTAGTTTGACGATGAAATATTCCATAGATATTTATGTATGACGCCAGAAATAGCAGTATGCAGGGATGGCGGAGCTCGGTCAAACGCGGCGGACTCAAGATCCGTTGACTTAGGTCTACGGGGGTTCAAATCCTCCTCCCTGCACCTTTCTGTCCTGGCAGGTGCATTAACATGGCTAGCAAAAAGATAACGAAAAAGGCAAGGGGGCACGGCGCGAAGCCCAAGTTCAGGGAGTCTAAGATATTCGACATCCCGACCTACGCGCAGACAGAGGAGTTCACGAGCTCCGCCGCGTGCTCCATGATGGCGCTCAAGTACCTCAACAAGAACCTCAAGCTCAAGAAGGAGCTCGAGTTCGAGATATGGCAGGAGGCCGTTAACGGCAGCGTCTGGCAGGGGTCCCGCTACGGGATTGCCTACGCGCTGGCGAAGAGAGGGGCAAGGGCCCAGATACTGAGCAACGTCAAGGACGAGGGCTATGAGAAAAGACTGGCCGTCTACGAGGGCATAAACCTCGACACGCTAACCGCCTCGTTCAACGAGATAAGGGGCAAGGCCAAGGAGATGAAGGTCAAGGAGGAGTACGGGATCACGACCCTAAACATGATAAAGAAGCTTATGAACAGCGGCAGGATTCCGATAGTTCTGGTGAACGGCAGCATGATAAACCCCTACCTGGAGGCCGGGCCGCACTGGGTGCTTGTAAAGGGCTACGACAAGGACACCTTCTACATCAACGACCCCTACTCGGACAGCACGATAACGATGGAACCCAACATGTTCAAGGAGGCCCTCGGCTTCGAGAACGAGTACCACATGATAAGCGTGAGCTCCAGAAAGTGAGCGAAATATCCATTTGGGCGATTAAATCGGGCGTACCAGAATTATAAATGCGGATAAAGTCGTCGGTTCAACGCGAGTCGGTTTTCCATTCGAGACCCCTGCCCACGCAGCGTCGCGGGTAGCAATCAGAACTCTCAAAAGGGAATCACCGTTGGAAATGGAGAGGGCAGCAGATAAATTTCTGGAAGAAACCCTTGACGATATAAGAAGCCCCGTGGGAAGCGGAGACGAATTAATCAAAAGGGACAAACCAGCGTCAGCCCCAGGAAGAAGTCAGAGGGAGTCTACAAGGCTCTCGTAGCTCCTTATCATCTTTTCCGCGCTGAACTCCTTTGAGAGCCTCTTTGAGGCCCCGACCGCCCTTTTCCTGACCTTTTCGTCCTTCATGACGCTTTCGATCAGGGACGATAGCTTCCCGGTGTCGCCCGTCGGGAAATGCAGGAGGCCCGAACCGTTAATCCTCAGGTCCGCCGAGTAGGAGTCGTCGGAGAGTATTACCGGGAGCCCGAACTGAACTGCCTCCAGGATTGTGAGGGGCAGACCCTCCCAGGCCGATGCCAAGACGAAGAGGTCTGATGCTGAGTAGGCGGCGGCTACATACTTTCCCGATAGGGGCCCGCAGAACTTTATCCGCCTGTCGTTGCCGGCCAGTTCCTTGTACTCAGGCAGCGAGGGGCCCGATCCGGCGATGAGCAGCTTTGCGTTTGGGGATTTGAGGGACCTGAATGCGCTTATCAGCGTGCTTACCCTCTTTTGCCTCTCGAAGAGCCGCCCTATGTAGAGCACCACGAAGTCCCTGCCCGTTATGGAATACCTCCTCTTTACGGCAGAAACGTCCGCGGGGGCAACCTTCGTGTTTATCCTTATCCCGTTCCCTATCCTTTCGACCTTGTCGGTGAACCTCAGCATCTCCTTCTCCTGCTTTGAGTTCAGCGCCACGTTGATGTCAAAGAAGTTGAAGAACTTGGCCTTCGCCCCGTCCAGGGTTATCGAGTTTATGCCCGATCCGAGGGTCAGCGGTATGCTCTCCTTGCTGAGGTAGGAGCTGGTCGTGGTGGAGAGGGACCCGTGGTCTATGTATATGGACTTGAACCTTATGCCCCTCCTCCTGAGGTAGGACAGCAGCGCGAAGTCCGATATGGAGTTGGCTATCACCACGTCCGGCATTATCGCCGAGACCGAGACGGCAAGGGAGGACCTGTCTATGCCCATGAGCATGCGGTTGAAGACGAGGTTGTACACCATCCTGACGGCAGCGTTCTCGGACAGCCTGCTCTTCCTGATCTCCTTCGCGGATTCGGAGACTCCCGATATGAACAGCGCGTTCCCGCTGTCGTTCTCCCTGATGTAGTCGGTTGGGTATCCAAGGTAATAGACCTCGTTCCCTTTGGAGAGGCCCCTGTAGAGGAGCGCGGCCACTCTCTGCTGTCCGCCGAAGCCGTTGAACCTGGAGCCGGTGTCGACAACAAGTATCTTCATCTTATTTCCCCCACTAGGGCTTCAACCTTAACCTTTATCTTATTTCTGATTTGCCTGCGGGCGGCCATCGACTGGCCCCTGGGATTCAGCACTCTCCAGAACCTCACCTTCTTCGAGCCCCTGAGGTAGCCCGGGAGTTTGCCCCTGCTGGCCATGAATACGATGATGTCGGCTTTCTCCGCAGCGGCGCGGGTCAACTGCCTCCTCCTGTGCCCGGAGATGTCGTAGCCCAGCTGCCTCATGACTTCTACATTCTTCGGATTCCCGGGCTTTCCTACCTCCCCCTCCGCGGCGACCTCCACTCCTGCCGAAGATGCCCTGCCCCTCTTCGACAGCCCGTTGAAGAACGCCTCTGCCATCGGGCTCCGCCCGCCGTTCGCCCGGCAGACAAAAAGCACCCTCGGTCTCGTTGAAGCCATCAAAACACCCACACTTCCGGTTGTCGGACTTTGCCGCCTTCCTGCCTTACCTGGTTATCCTGTAGCCCTTCACCGCCTCGTAGAGCTCCTTCGCCTTCCTGTCCTTCTCGAAATGCTCCCGGACCGGGGCGAGGAGTTCGTCGATGCATTTTGCAGTGGCATTCTTGAGGTCCGACGGGTGCAGTTTCTTAGCGACGTATAAATCCCTGAGCTCTGCATAGCTGCCTATGCTCAGGTCGCCGCCGAACTTCGCCGGCCTCTCCACCTCTATGGTATCGAACTTCTCGAACACTATCAGCTTGGCATACTCCAGGACGGGATTATCTTTTTCCTCCCCGATGGGGCAGTAGGCGTTCGCGAATTTGCTTTGTACCTCCTCCCTGCTGTCGGTCATGAAGATGGCGGTCTCCGGCCTCGACTTGGACATCTTCATGGCAATCTTCCTGTCAGTGCCCTCCAGGTCGCTCTTGATGAACTGCAGGCCGGTGAGCATGGGGTGATGCACGGCGACGGGCGGGGTCTTCCCTATCTTCGGGAAGATGTCTCTGGCCAGCATGTTGACCTTCCTCTGGTCTATGCCCAGCTGGGCGATGTCCGCCTCGAGGTGTATGATGTCGGCCGCCTGCATGAGCGGGTACAGTATCTGCGAGCTCGGGTTGCTGGTGCTCTCCTCGCGGCCCATGATCTGGCCGCAGCGCAGCACCCTCTGCACGCTCGCGTTCTTCGAAAGCTTGAGGACCGTCTGCCAGTACTCCGGATGCTCCTCGATGAATTCGGAGGTCCAGACGAACTCGACATTCTTCATGTCCAGCCCGCAGGCCTTCCACACCTCGACGAAATACTCACCAACAGTCTTGATCTTCTCCAGGTCGCCGTCGTACTTGTTGTTCAGCATGGCGAACCAATCAGCCACCCAGAACTTGAAGTGTATCCCCAGGGAGGTCAGCTTGTTCACCGTGAGGGCCCTCATCAGGCCCTGGGCTATGTGTATCTGGCCTGACGGCTCAAACCCATCATAGGCTATTATCCTCCTCTTCGTCTCGAAAAGAGCCCTGAGCTCCTCCTCCGTGACTATCTCCTCCGCGAAGCCCTTCACCACCGCCAGCTTCGATTCGACATCCATGCCCATCGGCTCTATTACTCACACAAATCCTTTAAATCCCGCACTGGAAACCGGGGCCAAGAGTAGGGTATAAATAGCCCCTTGGGGAAGTTTATTGCTAGGGACTAGTGGTATCTTTGGATGGCGACAACGGCATATTGAGGAAGGTGGCTTTCGGGCTCGCGAAGAAGTACATTGCCGGGTCGACCACCTCTTCCATGCTCAAGAAGGTTAGGGAGACCAACGACCGCGGCTGGCACGCCACGGTGACCCTGCTGAACGACAACGTCACGGATCTCAGCAAGGCGAAGTACAACGCCAACGCCTATTCGCAGATAGTCCGCGAGCTGACCCGCCTGCACCTCTCCTCCGACATATCGCTCAGGCCGAGCCAGCTGGGCTACCTGCTCGACGGGAAGGCCTTCTCGGCCAACCTCTCCCAGCTCGGCGGCCTCGTCAACGGCGGCGGGTCCAGGATCTGGCTGGAGCACGAGGAGGGCGTCGACCAGAGGGCTGTCGCCAGGATATACGATTACATGAAGAAGAGCTGCAGCCTCGGGATTGAGGTGAGGCCCGGCCAGGGCGGGAGCGACCTAGAGGAGTTCGTCGGGGCCGGCGACTCCGTTAGGGTGTGCTACGACAGCAGGTTCGAGCACGAGGGCAGCGCGAAGCTTTACTCCGGCCTTCTTGACAGCCTCCGCGCCTCCAGGGCGAAGGTCATCCTGTCGTCGAACGACACCCGCTGGATGAGGGGCATGGTGAGGGGGAACGACGCCTACAGAAAGAGTTTAATGTTTGAGATCCCATTAGGCTACAGCACGCGCAGGCTCAACGGGCTTGCAAAGGGGCGGAATAGCTTGAGCCTTTACGTGCCCTATGGGAAGGACTGGGCCCCCTACATAGTCAACAGGCTCGCCGAGGGCAGGCTTAGGGGGATCGCGGCGAAGCTCTTGGGGAACCCGAACGATGAGATAGATGGCAGAGGAGCGAAAGACGCATAGTCGCAGGCGCATCTCGCTTGTGACGGGCGCAACGAGCACGCTTGGCCTAGGGGTAGTCAGGAGACTGGTGGGCAGGGGGGACGAGGTGCGCGTCATCATAAGGCAGCACCCGGAGCACAACCCGGAGTGGAAGATGCTCCCTACGGGGGTCAAGCCCTATGTGGTCGATCTTTCGGTGCCGGCCGGCGAGACCGGCCGCGTCCTCAGGGATGCCTGCAAGGGCGTCGACGAGATATATCATTTCGCATCTGCCAACAGGCCAAAGACCAACAAGTTCTCGAAGTACGTGGAGATAAACGTCATAGGGACGGAGAACCTCCTTAGGGCATTCATAGAGGCGAACCCGGGCGACGCGGGCGTTCATATAATCTACTCGAGCAGCACGGCCGTGTACGGGTACAACAGGGCCGGGGAGGTGATCACTGAGGAGTCGAAGACCGCGCCTGTCACGCCCTATGGGGAGAGCAAGCTCATGGGGGAGCACGTCATAAAGGCGTTCGCCACCGCCAACAAGCGCGTCGAGTATACCATATTCAGGATAGGGATAATGTATGGGGAGGGCTACGACCTGGGCTTCAACAAGGTATTCAGGATGCTGAGCGACGGGCGGATGAAGATAATAGGGGACGGGTCGAATCACCTCTGCCTGATAAACGTGAACGACGCCGCAGACGCGGTGCTGATGTGCTCCGGCAACAGGAAGAGCCGTGACAAGACCTACAACCTGACGGACGGAGTCAGGTACACCCAGAAGGGGCTTATAATGCTCGCCGCGAAGTTCCTCGGGGTCTCGATGCCCAAGGGGAGCATAAGCAGGCTCATCGTCAAGATGATGACCATCGGAAGGAGCTTCGACGACGCGCAGCTCCAGTTCCTGCTCAGCGACAGGGTCCTAAGCATAGACAGGGTGAAGGCAGACCTGGGGTTCAGGCCGAAGAGCTCCATGGACGTGGAGGGCAAGCGCATGGTCAGCGAGTTCCTGAAGAGGCACTCGGCTGCCGGGAGCATAGAGGAGTGATTTTATGAAAATGGGAAAGGTAGAACTTTACATAAACGAGACGCTTGAGAGGAAGGGCGCGATGCTCTTCAGCCTGATAGACCCCGTGGACTACAGGAGCGAGAGCCTGGCCGTCAAGACAGCTGCCGAGACCGTGAGGGGAGGCGCCGACCTGGTGCTCCTGGGCGGGAGCATAGGCGTCCAGGGGGGCATACTCGACCGGGTCGCGAAGGCGATAAAGGACGAGATAGAGGTGCCGCTGGTGATATTCCCGGGGAACATAGGGACGATAACGACCAACGTCGACGCCATATACTTCATGAGCCTGCTCAACTCGAGGAACCCCTACTGGATAACCCAGGCCCAGATGCTCGCGGCCCCGGTGATAAAGAAGTCGGGGATAGAGCCCCTGCCAGTCGGGTACATAGTCGTGCAGCCGGGCGGGACCGTCGGGTGGGTAGGCGACACCAACTTCGTCCCCAGGGAGAAGCCGATGATTGCCGCTGCGCTGGCCATCGCCGGCGAGTTCATGGGCAACAGGATAATAATAACTGACACCGGGTCGAACCCGCAGGGGCAGGGCAGTGGGCCGGTCCCGAAGGAGATGATAAGGGCCGTCAGGTCGTCGATAACGGTGCCCTATGTCGTCGCAGGTGGCATCAGGGATACGGCGCAGCTTCGGGAGGCCTATTCGGCCGGCGCCGACATAGTTCAGATAGGCAGCGCCTTTGAGGACCCGAGCGACACCTACCGGAAGGCCCTCTCGTTCTCCAAGGTCGCGAAGGAAGAGGGGCACAAAAAGGTCGGGAGGTAATGGGACACGAGCTCTCCATGCTCGAGCTCCGGATACTTTCGGGGGAGCTCAACGCGGTCAAGGGATACTACATAGACCAGTTCTACCAGCTCGGCGAGATGAGGTTCAGGATGAGGCTCAGCTCGAAGGAGGGGAAGGCGAACATGAACATGGCAATCCCCGATTACGTCGCCCTCTCCGACAGGGGCGAGATAAGCGAGGAGGCGACGGGCTTCGCCATGGCGGTGAGGAAAAGGGTATCGGGGGCCAGGATATCCGGCATAGGGCTTCTCGGCGGGGACAGGATACTGGAGATAGACGTCGAAAGGAAGGAGTGGAAGGGGAAGATGATCCTAGAGATGTTCGGGAGGGGGAACCTGATAATAACTGACGACAAGATGGAGATCCTGCTGGCGCTGCAGACCCACGAGTTCGCGGACAGGGACGTCAGGAAGGGGAGCACATACAAGCCCCCCAAGAACGGGGGCGTGGACCTCGGCGACAGGAAGGCAGTGGAAGAGGTATTCGACTCCCTGAAGGGCGCCCCGCCCACCGACAGGCTCGTCTCATACCTATCCAGGAGGCTTGGGATCGGGGGGCTTTACCTGGAGGACGCCCTGGCCAGGGAGGGGCTCGACCCGAAATCGAAGATAAGGGACCTCAAGCAGGAGGGCAACGTCGACGGGTTCAGGGACAGGATTCTCAAGCTCATCGGGGACGAAATGAAAGGGACCGCCATACTATACCTGAAGGACGGCAAGCCCGCGGACGTGGCGGTCGCCGAGATAAGCAAGTATTCCGACCTCGAGAAGAAGGAGATGCCGCTGAACCAGGCGGTCGAGCTGTTCTATTCGGCGCGGCCGAGGGAGGAGCAGGGGGACAGCGAGGAGGTGGAGAGGCTGGAGGCGAGCCTAAAGAGGCAGGACGAGATAATAAAGGGCATGAAAGAGGAGGAGGCCGCCTGCAGGAGGAAGGGCGACTTCATCTCGGCAAGGGTGACCCCGCTGGGCGAGCTGATAAAGGCGGCGGCGTCGAAGAAGGTGAGCGACGAGGAGCTGAAGTCGATCCCAAAGGATTTCAGGGTAAAGAGGATAGACAGGGCGAAGCGTGTCATCGTGATAGAGGAGGATCTGCAATGAGAGTCATATTTTTGGGGACTTCGGGCGCGACCCCGACGAGGGAGAGGGGGCTTCCGGCGCTGGCGGTGGAGCATGAGGGCGACGTCCTCCTCTTCGACTGCGGCGAGGGGACCCAGAGGCAGATGCTGCAGTATTCGGTCAACATATCGAAGGTGAAGGCGATATTCGTGACCCATGTCCACGGAGACCACGTGATAGGGATCGCGGGGCTCGTCAGGACGCTGGGTCTCGCCAGGAGGACAAAGCCGCTCCCGATATACGTGCCCGAAGGGCAGGAGGGCGCGATAAGGGACCTGATAGGCCTGCGCTACTGCGAGATGATAAAATACCCCATAGAGATAATGCCGATAAAAGGGGGCACGGTATTCAAGGGGGACGATTACACAGTGGGCGCCTTCAGGGTCTCCCACACGCTCAAGTGCTACGGCTTCGTGTTCGCGGAAAACGACAAGGTGCATTTCATAAAGCAGAAGGCGGAGGCGCTGGGGCTGAAGGGGAAGATGTACTCGGAGCTTGCGAAGAAGGGATATGCCACGATAGGCGGCAAGAAAGTCACGCTGTCGTCGGTCACCACCAAGGAGAGGGGCAGGAGGATAGTCTATGCGACAGATACAGTGCCCTCCAAGGCCACCCAGAAGGCGGCGGAAGGCGCGGACCTGCTGATACACGAGGCCACCTACTCCGAGCGGTACAGGGAGCTGGCGGAGGAGAGGGGGCACGCGACCGCCCTCCAGGTCGCCAAGATGGCGAAGGCCGCAAAAGTTAATATCCTTGCGCTGACTCATATAAGCGCGAGGTACAGGGATCCGAAGGAGCTCCTTGAGGAGGCGAGGTCTGTCTTCAAGAACGCGAGGGTCGCACAGGACGGCATGGCAATAGAGTTATGATTGACAATCGGGCTCGTAGTCGAATGGTAAGACGTCACGTTGACAACGTGAAGATCAGGAGTTCGATTCTCCTCGGGCCCATTTTATGACGACAAAATCAGTGGTCGTAAGTCCATCGAAGCAAAGCTATTTATATATGACTAATGCTATATTAATAAGGTGTTAACATGGTTAAGGCTTTGATAAACATAGACTCTGACACAAACAGAATACTGAACATCATAAAGGCCGAATTCGGACTCAAAGACAAATCAAAAGCCATAGATGTTATGGCTAAGGAGTACGAAGAGCTGGTATTCGAACCCAAGATTAAAGCCTCTTATCTAAAGAAACTGGAGAAAATAAGGAAGGAGAAGATAACGCACATCGGCAGCATTGAGGATTTCAAGAAAATGTATCCTGTATAATGGTGCATTATTTTGCCTGCCTTTTCCCTGGAACGAAGAGATAATGTCCACTGGATTTTTGATAAGCTTAGGAAGAAGAACCCTAAACAGATGCAAATCATATACAAGAAGCTGGAACAAATTTTGGAAAACCCTTACCGATTCAAGCCTTTGAGAAGCGATATGCATGGAACAAGGGAGGTGCATATAGACAAGCATTTCGTACTTGTCTATTCGATAGATAAAGAGAGAAACGTGGTCGTAATTGAAGACTACGATCACCACGATGCAATATTCGGAAGGTAAAACCCTGTAGGTGAACCGAACCCAGACCCTGCTGAACCTCGGGCCCAATTTAGAATTACGACTGCAAACAAGCTGTATGTTACCAATCATTGCAGAGAAGCGTTTTTATTTCCTTAGCCGTTTTTTAGGCCGGCCTGCGTTGCTGTGGGGTTTCAGCCTAAGATCTCTCCAACCCCTCGATATAGTAGGTTGACTTACACCTAATTCGTCTGCCGCTGCTGTAGTTGTAAGCTTCCTTTGGTAAACATCCCTCAATTGCTCTTCCGTTACGTCCGTCTTCAAACGGGATACCCGCCTGGCTGCCTCCAAACCACCCGGTACGCCGTCAATTTCCTTTGGCTTCCTTTGGCGGGCATCCATCAGCGCGGATTCTGCCATACGGGTCGGGCCCTTCGGTTTGCGGTGCGCAAGGTTCCATCTCCTCATAACAATTTCTGGCTTGATGCCAAGTAGCCCGCCCGCGAACTTGGCTGAGAACTTCTTCCTGTAGGCATCGCATACCATATCATCAGTAATCTGGCCCTCTAGCCCATCAATGGGAAGATCAAAAAACGCCCAGCTCTTCGAAACGGTCGAGTGATCGACCCCCAACCTCTTTCCGGCATCCGCCGTGGTAAGGCCATCCGCGTACGCTTTGATCATCTGCTTGTCGCTGGCCTTCACCCTCCTGTCCCTCTTGGGCTCAAGGCCCAGGCCTCTCCACCGCTTAAGCACCCTGCACGGCGATAGGACAAGCTTTACTGCGGCCTCCCCTGTTGAAAGGGCCTCTGCGTTCGCCCTCCTCAGCTGGATGTCTGATACCTTTGGCCCCCTCTGGCCTGGGGCGTACAGATGCGGCTCCAGGCCCAACAGCGCCTGCCTCTTCATCACTGTGGATGGGGAGACCCCAAGCCTTCCTGCGGCGACCAGAGGGTGGAGGTTCTGCCGATGCACAGTTACATAAACCTCATCGGGAAGAGATCTTGTGCTTCCTATCGGCGGCACGTCCTGCCTCAGCTTTAGGGGCGAGGGCGCGTCAGCCGGGGCAATAACAAACGGAATAAAGCCCGGGCTGGATCGAGTGGGAGCCCTAATCGCTTTTGTTTGAGTTGCAAGCATGCTTACCGCTTAGTTGGAAGAGTACTATTGCCCGCCCAATGGTCTTTAAACCCTCCCAAAACGGCGGATTAACGGAAGTATGGCTTTATCTCCCTTCGTTGGAGTACCTGCGGCGCATAAGCTCGAAGATTGCCTTCGCCCTCTTCTTGCCGACGTTATCCACCTTTATCAGCTCCTCCTCGGTCGCCTCCGCGACCCCCCGGACCGTGCCGAAATGGCCCAGCAGGTTCCTTGCGGTCTCCAGTCCCACTCCCGGCATGTTGCCTATTACCCTCTCCATGAACTGGCTCTCCGTGAACGACCGGGCTCCCCCCTTGACCGACGGCTCCCTCCTGTTCTTCTCCTGCTCGTGCCTCGAGATGTGCCTTATCATTTCGGCGCTCTCCCTGGGCCCCGAGGTGGTTATGACCGGTATGTCGTAGTCGATGTAGAGCGATGCCAGCGCGCCGCTTATAACCGCCCCCTTCATCCTGAACTCCTCCCTGTCTCCCTCCATTATCATGATCGGCCGCTCGTAGGCCTCCGACAGCCTCTCCGCCTGCTCGAAGAGCCTCCCGCTCACTATCGAGCTCTCGAAATCAGGGATTGTCTTCCTCTCTATGCAGACCCTGTCGGAGATCACGTAGTCGCCGACCGGCAGCGTCTCAACCCTCACATCCACTCCCAGCGCCTCCAGCTGCGACAGCAGCTCGCCGTTCCTCTCCCTGTTGTCCACGACGACGGTGAGCGCCCTGTCCATGCGCTCAGCCTGCCCTCGAGAAGCTGATGTTCAGTATCCTGACGGGATAGCTGGGGTTCTGGCCGACGAACAGGTAGGTGTTGCCGACCGGACCCGAGACCATCGTCACGTTCAGCGTGTACTTCCTGAACTGGGTGGTCAGGTTGTCATAGCCGACCACGGAGTAGTTGCCCGCGCCCCTCGGCACCCCGATATAGAGCTTCTGCGGCATCGCCGACGCGGCGACGATGGTCATGGTGCTGTTTATGTAATAGGCCTGGCCGTGGTAGAGCGTGTTGTAGAGGCCGCTCATGTTCAGGTAGGGCGCGAACACCGAGACGGCGCCGCCGCCCGCCGGGCTCCACTCCTGCAGGTAGCTACCGTTGACGAAGCTGACGCTCTGGTTCCACTCGGTCAGGACAGGGTAGGCGACGTAGCTCCTGAACACAGACCTTGATATCGCATTTTCGGTCGAGAACACGGTGGTGGCGTTGTCGTTGTATATGGGCGACCCGAACATCCAGTAGGCGTAGTTTGCCAGCGCGACGAACTCGCTCTGGTTATAGGCCGTCTTGTCAATCGCGACGAAGGCCGTGTCATAGTTGTAGAGCGTGAGGAGGGTCTGGTTGGTGTAGTTCTCGGCCACCGGCGACTGGTATACCATCTGGCCGTAGTCGACGAGGGTGGTTGCCTGAACGGCCAGCGGCAGCTGGTAGAGCGAGAGCTGCTGGGTGGTGTTCTCCCTGGTGGTGTAGCCGCCCAGTATCGGCTTGTGCGAGACCGTCTGGTAGTACATCGCCCTTCCCGGGTAGAGCTGCGGGAACGGGCTGAGCTGGTTGGGTATTATCGGCAGCGACAGCACCGAGAAGTTGCCCTGCAGCTGCCCGAGCTGCGTGTAGGCCATCGGCACCGAAAGTGTTGTTGTCAGATCGCCTGCCATCGTTCCCGACAGAGGCATCCCGTTGCTCTCGACGAAGAAGAGGACAGCGATGACCGCGACTATCCCCAGCGCCCTGGCGTTGAAGGGTGATGCGTGGTGAATCCCCCTGTACTCGGTCAGGGTCTTGACCCCGTAGGCCACCATTATGGCGAGCGCGATGGTGAATTCAAGGTCGAACCTCCCCGGCTCCCTGGCACTGTTGAGGAAGGGGATAAGCCTGTACACCTGGTAGGGCATCGGTATCCCGCCTATGGCCGTGCCGCTGGCTATCGTCGACGGCAGAGTGGTGCCGGCCAGGAGCACGGGCCCCAGCGCGAGCAGGAAGAAGACCGCCCCGACGGCGATCCAGAGCCTGTTCTCCCTGAAGTGCTTCCAGAGCCCCAGCAGCGCCAGCGCGATCACCGTATAGGTAATGTAGGAGGCGGTCTCCGAAGGGTCCCCGTGGTATATGTAAGCGTAATTGGCGGCAAGCCCGCCGAGCAGCCCATTGTACGGGCCGGGCACGAAGAAGGACAGCAGGTCGTCGCTCCAGAGCGCGTTGTGCGGCACGTCGCTGATGGAGTTCAGGCTGGAGCCCCCGCCGTGCAGCACTGCCCCCATTATGGGTATCCAGGCCCAGGCCCCGAGGATGGAAGTCGCGACGACGAATACCGCCATGGCTGTGAGGAAACCCCTGCTGAGTATGCGCTTCCTGGTCTCCCCCTTCAGTAGGTACAGGACAGTCACGACCATGAGCAGGAATATGAGGACTATGCCCGCCTGGACGTCGCCGGTGAAGCAGGCCAGTATGACCGAGACCGACAGGCCGAGCGCCAGGATGTTGCGCTTCGCGTCCTCCCTCACAACCCGCAGGAAGAAGTAAAGGGCCAGCGGGATCCACTCGATGTTCGCGTAGTCGAGGTGGCCGTAGGCCTGGGTTATGTGGAAGGTGCTGAAGGCGAAGATGAGGCCGGCCACGAAGGCCGCGTAGCTGTTCTTCGTGGCATACCTGGCCAGTATGAACATGGTAAGGCCGGAGAGGCAGAAGCCGGCGAAGAATATGATGTTGTACCCGAACGCCAGCGAGACCGCCGTGAAGGGCGTGGCGAGGAGCGAGGCTACCGGCAGGAAGGTCTGATAGGCCAGGTTGGCGCCCAGCGGCCAGAAGAGCAGCATGGTGTGCCAGATGCCCTGGTGCAGCGCCAGGAGCGAATAGCCGACGAACCATATCCCCCAGAGGGACTGATAGACGTCGCCGCCCGTGCCGGCGACCGTGCCGACGATGTGGGCCGTGACGGGCCAGAAGTTGATGAGTGCTATCACCAGGTATATCAGGGCCGCGAGCGCGTAGATCTTGTGGCTCAGCACGAAGTGGGAAAGCCCTGCGGCGGCGCCTTTGTGCGCCTGATGATGCACCCCTGTCGCGGCCTCGGAATCCATGAAATGCCCCTAATAACTAAACTAATACAAACAATGCAGCCAAACGCACCGTAGAGCGCCTTTCCCCCTGCGGCTCCGAACTTTATCGGAAACAAGGAATATAATACTGATGGTTCGCATTGCCGCTTCGCAACCTGCTATAAGCTTTCTTGTCGAAACCTGCTCATGGCGGGCGCGCGGCGCAGGATAAGCGGAAAGCACCTCTCCAGCCTAGGGGCCAAGACCGTCGGGGTGGCGAGCTCGGTCATGGTATCCAAGATACTGACCTACGCGATAGCCGGAGTGGCCCTCATCGTCGTATCAAGGCTCCTCGGCTCCACGGTGTACGGGCTCTACGTCCTGGCGTCCTCTGTGGCCGGGATATTCGGAGCCCTGGGGGGCCTCGGGATCTCGAACTCCTTCTCGAAGTTCATTGCGGAGTACAGGGCGAAGAAGCAGCATTCGAAGGTGAACGAGGTGATAACGAGCGGCTACATCGCCACCCTGCTGATAGGCCTTCTGCTTACCCTGATCGTTGCCGGGCTAAGCGTCATGATATCGCACCTCGTGTTCGGAACCCAGCAGTACTCCTACCTGGTGTCCGCTGTGTCCGTGCTCATAATAGGCTCCCTCGCGTTCAACATATCCTATTCCGCCCTGATAGGCTTCGGCAGGAAGAATGCGATAGTCGGGATCGTCTTCCTGCAGGTGCTCGCGCAGGCGGTGGCCAGCATAGCGCTCGCCTGGTACCATTTCGGCGCCCTCGCACCGATAGCAGGGGTCGCGCTGGGCTACCTCCTGGGGACGGCGGCCACGCTGGCCTACATGGCCATGACCGAAAAGGTCAGGCTGTGCATCCCGGGATGGCCGGCCTTCAGGGAGCTGATGGTGTTCTCCCTGCCGCTCGGCCTGTACAATCTGGTATGCGGCATAGTCTCCAACATGACAAACCTGATACTGGGCGCCTTCTCCAGCGCGTCCGTCGTCGGAAACGTGGCGATATCGCAGAAGATAGGGTCCACGATAAACTCGGCGAACGAGTCCGTGGCCGCCTCCCTGGTGCCCCTCTTCGCGTCCATCGTGGACCCGGGGGTCAGGAAGGCCCACATAAGCAAGCTCTACAACTACTCCCTATACATAAGCTTCGTCCTCTTCGCCCCGGTCTCCATGTACCTCGCATTCTTCGCCAAGGAGATAACCTACCTGGCCCTCGGCCTCGGGTACCCGACGGCGCAGTACTACCTGCCGATAGTGAGCATAGGCCTGCTGCTGATGCTGGTGTCCGACTACACGACCAGCCTGCTGGTGGGGAGGAACAAGGTGAAGCCCATAATGAAATACGGCACGCTCGCCTACCTGCTCGAGGTGCTCCTGCTCCTGCTGCTCGTCCCGACCTTCAAGGGCTACGGGATGGTGGTCACGGTATCCCTGCTGCTCCCTGCGACGCTGCTGCTGTTCTACCACAGGGCGATCGCCAAGGAGCTGGGCGTCAAGCTCCACACGAGAAGGACGATGAAGGTGGTGGCGACGGCGCTGGCCGCGACCCTGCTGGTCTTCCTGATATCGCTGCTCGTGCCTCCGGTCTCGCTGGTCAACGACGTCGGGATAATAGCCGCGGCGGCGGCGGCCATCATAATAATATACCCGCCCCTCCTGGCGGCCACCGGGACGATGGGCAGGAAGGACGTCGAGATAATAAAGAAGCTGTCGGTCGGCATCCCCCTGGCGGGGAAGGTGCTTTACCTGCTGACCGAGTACGCCGGGATGTTCACCGGCGGCTGACCGGCGCGGTCTCCTGCCTGAGACTCCCTCCATTCTCGGATCTCTTGCACAGGTGGTCTGCAACGCGCGCCAGAGTGGCGAGAATGGAGCCGTTCCTGATCCTCTCCCCATGTTCGCTCAGCAGCATGACATCCCTCTCCCCACTGGAATTAAATGCATTCCTGAGGGCCTCAAGCGACTGGTACATGACCCTCAGCGGGTTCTCCTTCGAGTAGACAAAGTCGTTGCTGTGGAATCCACTAGAACTATCCTCATACAGGATTGTCTTATCGGCCTCGATCAGCCCCCCCTCCGCCTTGCCGTCGCTCTCCTGTTTCGTAAAAGCGGCGCAGCTGTAGGGAGGCGCCTCACCGGGCACACTTTTTTCTCTCTCTGCCCCGGCTTCTAGGGTGAGCACCAGACCGCCGTTCCATTCAAACTTGCCGCCGTGCATGTTGCCCGTCTGGAAAACAAACTTGCGCTGCCGGACGCTTCCGCAGTCCCGAACGACGTGGAGCACCTGCAGGGTTGTGAACTCACGGCCGTTGAAGGTATCCCTCAACTTCCTTGAAACCGGAATCCCGAAATCCCTCCTGTCCACAGTCCCTAACACATACGCGGCATTGGTCCTGGCCGGAGCTTCCTGCGTCTTAGTTGCAATCATCTAATCGGATGACAAGTGGGCAGCTCCAAATACTTATACCTTCCGTGCAGCCTTTGGCCTGTAGAAGACGAACTTGAAGTCTATGAGGAGGAGCTTCAGCCCGTCCAGGACCTTCATCTGCTTCGAGCGTCCCATCCGGACGTAGTAGTCTGCGGGCGCCTCCGCCACCCTGTAGCCCATCCTCCCCATCTTCACGTCCATCTCGGTCTCGGTGCCGAACTGCCTCTCCCCGAGCTCGAGGGAGTAGAACGCCGAGGTCCTTATCGCCCTGATGCCCGTCTGGGAGTCGCTCATCCGCATGCCGTAAAGCAAATCCGCCACGACCGTTATCACCCTGTTGCCGAACTCCACGAAGGCGGGCATGGCCCTCCTCTCGAGCCTGGCGAACCTGTTCCCCAGCGCCATGTCGCACTCGCCCGACCTTACCATCCCTATCAGTTTCCTCAGGTTCCTGGGCTCGTAGGTCGCGTCGCCGTCAATGAAGCATATTATCGGCGTCTTCACGTACCTCTCCCTCTGTATCTGCATTATCACGGTCCCCTTGCCGAGGCTCTCCTGCGGTATCGTAACAACGCCCCTCTCCTTGAACCTCGGAGCCCTGTTGTGGTAGCCCTTCCACAGGACCATTATCCTGACCCTGGGCAGCGCCCTGCTGACGCCGGCCACAACCTTCCACAGGCCCGGCTCCTCGAGGGCCGGTATGACGACTGTGGCGTCTGAAAAGTCCAGGGGAGCACCGCTTTTATATTGAACCAACACGCTTTAAATGCTCCTGCCCCCGGGAGACCGGGCCAAAAACTATTAATAAATCCCCCACCCAAGTTGAACCGGCGATAGGTTGGACTATTCGGACATCACCACCGTGATACCAACGCTTAACGAGGGCAGGTCCCTGAAGGTGCTGATCCCCCTTCTCCTGGGAAGATACCCGGGGATAAGGGTCCTGGTGGTCGACGATGGCTCAACCGATGGCACCAAGAGGGTGGTATCTGGGTTTGCGTCAAGGGGCAGCCAGGTCGCGTTCCTGGACCGCAAGGCGAAGGGCCTGAAAAAGGGCCTCACCGGCAGCATGGCGGACGGGCTGATGGCGTCCAGGACGAAGTACGTGGTCTTCATGGACGGCGACCTCCAGCACCCGGTGGAAGTGCTGGGTAGGATCGCGGCCGAGCTGAAGCGCGGGAACGAGATAGTGGTGGCCACGAGGCACAAGTTCATGAACAGGATACTGTACCGGAGGGTCATATCCGACGTCTCCACGGCCCTGGGTCTGGCGGTGCTCGGGGCCCAGGGGAGCAAGACCAGCCGCGACATATTCTCGGGCTACTTCGGCCTGAGGAGGGATTTCGCGGCGGGGAAGCTGAAAGAAAACAGGCAGCGTTTCGTCGGGGAGGGCTACAAGTTCCTCTTCGACCTCCTCAAGTCGACCAAGCGGGGCGAGGCGAGCCTGGCGGAGGTCAGCTACCTCTTCAAGACGAGGAAATACGGCTCCTCCAAGGCATCCCTGAAGCAGGGCATCGCCCTGGCAAAATCCTTCCTCTCCTAGTTATCGCGCATCATCCCCTGGGACGGCGGCGGATAAGGTTTCTCTGGAAATCCTCGACGGTCATCCTGTTTATCAGCTCGCCCGGCCTGTACCTGCGGTCCTCCAAAAGGATGTCATAGCTCTCCCCCGTCTTCAGGTCGATGGCCACGTTCCTTGTCTCGTCGCCGAACAGGTCGGCCTCGGCCAGCCCCACCCCCCGTTCCGACAGGAAGCCCAGGACATGCCCCAGGAAGCCGTGCTCCTCCCCGCTCTGCAGGCCGATTACCCTCGCCTCCACGCCGGGGCTTCCCGACAGGACCGATTCCAGCCCCCTCCCCAGCGACCCGGCAAGCTCCCTTCCCTCGAATAGCCTTGCCACGGAAAGCCTCTGGGAATGCGGGTCGTAGAATGTAACTATGAAGTCGTAGGTGAGGTTCTCGGCGGCGACGTACCTCCTCCCCGCCCAGCCCCTGTAGGCCGCGCGCCCTTTCTCGCCGAGCCCGAAGAACTCCGCGTTGTCGCTGGCGACAAGTTTGGACCTGGATATGTGGGGGCGGACCCTCCCGGCCGCGGCGTACCTGTTCCGGCCGAATCCCTCCCCGCCCATCTCCTTCTCCACCGATCTCCCGAATCCCACCGCCACACCATAAGAGCTATAAACCTGTTTCGCACAATTAAATCCTGAATTGGATTGACAGGTATTTAGACATTCGTGCCTGCGGTCCCCTAGTTTGCAGAGTGAATAGATGAAAATAGAAAAGTTCGAGGCGGACGGCGACAGGGCGACATTCACGCTCAGCGGCGCCCGGAGCGGGATCGCCAACGCGGTGAGGAGGGGCATAAGCGGCAGCGTGGCCTGCTTCGCGATAGACAGGATCACCTTCTACGAGAACACCAGTTCGATGTTCGACGAGTACATAGCCCACAGGATAGGTCTGGTCCCGATAGCGACGCCCGCCAGCGGCTACAACGAGAAGGATGAGATACTCTTCACCCTGGAGGCGACGGGACCCACGACGGTGTACTCCAAGAGCCTCGAGTCGGCCGACAAGGAGGTCGAGGTCGCCAACGAAAAGATACCCATAATCAAGCTCGGCCCCGAGCAGAAGCTCAGGGTGGAGTGCAAGGCGGTGATGGGGACGGGCGCAAAGCACTCGAAGTTCCAGCCCGGCCTGGTCACCTACGAGGAGACGGGAGACGACAGCTTCAGCTTCCAGGTGGAGGCCTTCGGCCAGATGAGCCCGGCCGAGATGGTCAACAAGGCCGTCGCGGCGCTCCGGGACGAGCTGAAGGAAGTCGAGAAGAACGCGAAGAAGCTCTGATGCTCACTGTTACCCGCGGGGGTGGCACAGCTCGGTCAACTGCGCTGGATTGAGGTTCCAGTGTCTTAGCGACTACGAGAGTTCAAATCTCTCCCCCCGCATATTTCTAATTCTCTACAGAAAGCGTTGACTGCTAAATCCCTCCAGCTCCCCTGCCGTGACCTCTACTCTTTCTTCTCCCATCCGAGGGCGACGTCCAAGCGATCCCTGATAAGCTCCAGGACCTCAACCGCACTCTCCCTCCCGCCCTGCATGTATTCGACCCGGAGCTGCGCCCCGCTCCCGCTCGCGAGCTCCCCCCTGTTGCCTAGCAATATCCTGAAGTCGCCCCCATGCTCGAACCGTATCCCCCCCACATCGTAATTCATCGAGCGGATCACGCGCACCGCCGCGTCAAAGACCCTGCGGACCGAGTCGAACTGCTCCTCGGTTATCGCCAGCCTCACGCCCTCTATCCCCCGCCCGTGCGGGAACGATTCCGAAAACCTGTCGGACAGCAGCTCCTTCCGGCACCTAAGCGGCGGGACCGGCACCCTGTCCGCCACCTTCTCCTGAACCCTCCTGAGGAATTCGGAGGCCTGGTCCGTCCCTATCTCGACCGCCGACTTGGCTGTCTCCACCATCCTTCCCTCCGTCTGCCCGGCCCTCTTCAACCTTTCCGAATCAATAAAAGCCCTGCTCATGGGTACCCCTTACCCTATAATAGCTGTAATTCATAATATTTATACCTTGCAGGCGGGCGTCGGGGCAAAGTTTAATATAGGTATTTATGCTCATATTGAAGAGCTATAAACCTATTCCAGATTGCAGTATCAGCGTCGGGGGGAAATATGCGAATCAATGTCGAAAGGCAGGATCTGAAGGACTGGCTCCAGCAGCTAAAGGGAGCCTCCAGGGAGGACCACTACGCGGGCCTCTGGAAGAGGGTCCTGGAGCTCTCCGAGGTCCCCGCCAGGTCGAGGAAAACGGTCAATCTCTACAAGATAAACAAGTACTCCATCGACGGAGACAGCATAATAGTGCCGGGCAAGGTGCTCGGCGAGGGCCGGATGGAGCACAAGATAAGCATAACGGCGATGGAGTTCTCCGCCCGGGCTCTATCCAACCTGAGGGAGTCGCAGTGCAAAGTCAGGAAGCTCGACGAGATCCTCAGGGAGAAGAGGCTAAAAATAATAATCTGATCACATGGACACTAACTTCAGCGACTATGTCGTGGTTGATGCGAAGGACAGGGTGCTGGGCAGGCTGGCCAGCACGGTCGCCAAGCAGCTCCTGCTCGGGAAGAAGGTCGCTATCGTGAACGCGGAGATGTCCTTCGTGACCGGGAACAAGATAGCGCTCGTGAGGAAGTACAGGATCAGGCTCAATCTCCAGGAGAAGGAGAACCCGGAGCACTCGCCCTACTGGCCGAGGCGCCCCGACATGCTCGTAAGGAGGGTCGTGAGGGGCATGCTCCCCTACCACAAGAAGCCCTCGGGCAAGACCGCCTACAGGAACCTCAGGGTCTTCATGGGCGTTCCCTCGGCGCTCTCGAAGTCGAAGATGACGGTGATAGAGACGAAGGAGCCGAAGAAGATGTATGTTAAATACCTTTACGTAAAAGAGCTTTCACAGCTCTTGGGCTACAACGGTGAATGATGAAATGGCAGAGGCAGCGGCACAGGCATTGATGGTTGCGACACCCCCGGCACAGCCGGCAGTCGTTGCGCCCCAGCTGCCCGCGGCCGCCGCCCAGCCGGAGCAGAAGAAAAGGGTCTCCACCAAGAGGAAGGCCGCCGTCAGGAAGGGCAAGGGCGCCTTCGTCAAGTCCAAGAGGAAGCAGGCGGTCGCCCGTGCGTCCTCGAGCACGGGGAAGGGGATGATCAGGGTGAACGGCTTCGACCTAAACATCATCGAGCCCATCGAGTACAGGGCTATGATGATGGAGCCGGTCAACTTCTCGGACACGACCAAGGGGATCGCCTCGAAGATGGAGATAAAGGTCAGCGTCCACGGCGGCGGATCAAGCGCCCAGGCCCAGGCGGTGAGGAGCGCCATCGCGAAGAGCCTGATAGAGTTCTCCGGTTCCGAATCGCTGAAGAAAGATTACATGCATTACGACAGGTTCATGGTTGTTGACGACTCCAGGAGGGTCGAGCCCAAGAAGTTCAAGGGGCCGAAGGCCAGGGCGAGATTCCAGAAGTCCTACAGGTGATGTGCCATGATGATGCCGGTCCGGTGTTTCAGTTGCGGCGCAGTGCTCGCCGACAAGTGGGAGGACTACGACCGGAGGGTCAACAAGGAGCACGAGGACCCGGGCAAGGTGCTGGACGACATGAGGGTGAAGAGGTACTGCTGCAGGAGGATGTTCATAGGGAACGCCGAGCTCATAGACGAGATCCTGCAGTTCGGGAGGAAATGAGATGTATGTTATGCTGATGGGGCCGTCTGCTAGCCTGGTAGGCTTCCAGCATGGGGTGCTGGAGACCCGAGAAGGCCGGTATGGCCTCGGGCATTCGAATCTCGGCGGCCCCACAGGGTGTTTATATGGCAGATGAATTATTGGCGAACCAGAACGACTACCTAGAGGCAGGAATACACATAGCCACCAAGTCGAAGAGCCCGGGGATGAGGAAGTTCATCTACAAGGTGAGGGAGGACGGCCTCTACCTCCTGGACCTCAAGACCATCGACAACAGGATCAGGGACGCGGCCAGGATGATCGGGGCCTACGCCCCCAACGAGGTGGTGGTGACAGCGTCTAGGATATACGCCATCGTGCCGGCGCAGAAGTTTGCCGAGCTGATAGGCGCCAAGTTCATAAAGGGCAGGGTGACCCCTGGGATCTTCACCAACCCCCATCGGGCGGACTTCATAGAGCCCAAGCTGATACTCATAAGCGACTCCAGGAACGAGAAGCAGGCCATAAGGGAGGCGAGCTCGGTCAACATGCCCATAGTCGCGCTGAGCGACACCGACAACTCGACCAAGTTCATCGACCTGGTGATCCCTGTGAACAACAGGGGGAGGAGGTCGCTCGCGTTCGTCTACTACCTGCTCGCCAGGGAGATCCTCAAGGAGAGGGGATCCGAGGCGGAGTTCAAGTACCAGATATCGGACTTCGAGGCGAAGGTCGAGGCGTCCACGGCCCCCATGGGCGAAAGGGAGCACAGGGGCTTCGGCGGAGACCGCGAGAGGAGGGGCGGATTCGGCGGGGGCAGGGAAAGGAGGGACTTCGGCGGAAGGGAGCGCAGGCCGTACTGATTTTAATCTCAGCCTTGTTCCTATCCATCATCCGAAGGAAAGTTTTAAGAAACCCAAATGCTACAACTACCTAGTGGGAAGATGAAGGCTGCACAAGTACAGCTGCAAAAAAGGCAGGCAGTAAATGTAGACCAAAAGCTGGACAAGATAGCCAACCTCCTGGAAATTTTAGTGCAGATGCAAGAAACCTCCTACTACCCTCCTGAAAACAAAATGAAGAGAGCCTTCATAAGCAAGTGCAAGAGCATACTAAAAGAAATAAGATCGGGCAGGATGAAAACCAACACCTACAAAAGCATGGCCGAATTCACCAGGACGATAAGCTGAGCCGGTGGGTGCTTGGGCTACAGGATCTCTTTCTCAGAAGACATGTCGGAAAAGCTAAGGAGACTCTACAAAACGGATCGCCTTCTCTACAAAACGGCTTGAAAAGAAAGTGGATGAGCTCAAGGAGAACCCTGAAAGGGGTAAGCCGATGGAGTCCTATCTAAAAGGGTCCTGGAGGGTGCATATAGGTCATTTTGTCCTCATGTACACGATAGACAGGAAAAACAAGGTCGTGGAATTCTACAAGCTAGAACACCATGACAAGGTCTACTGAATCATAGCGGGATGTAAACGATGGCCGCGGCTAGGTAGGCGAGGAGCGCGACCGCCATGGCGGCCAGGCTCAGGTTCCTGGAAAGCCGGTGGAACCTCCTTTTGTCGCCCTTCACCAGGAGCTCCCCGATTGCGACGTAGAGGAGGACAAGGTCCACCGCCGCGATCGGGACTATGTAGGCGAGGTTGAGGTAGAAGGGCGGGTAATAGGAGAGGAACATGTAAATGCTGACCGCTATCGCCTCGAGGTAGAGGACCAGTGCTATCGCCCCGGCCACGCCGGGCGCCATGTAATGGAGCACGTTCTTCGACCTCCTGGCCTTCGAGTCGCCCTCCCGGTCGCGTATCATTCCATGCACTTCCCTGGCCAGCCCACTCAGGAAGACGACGATGGAGACGAGGACTATGGTCAGGCCCAGCGACCTCGAGACGACGAAATCGCCGTAGATGAACGGTATCACCATGGAGAAGGCTATGTAGACGTTCCCCAGGAGCAGCATGTCCTTCAGCCTGTAGCTGTACAGGAACGCGAGCGCGGCGAAGGCGACGGCAATCGCAAGGGCGTAGGCGTTTATCAGCGCGCTGGCCAGCGCGCCCGCCACAAGAAGGCAGACCGCCCACCTGAATGCCTCCCCCTTGGATATCTGCCCCGACACGATGGGCCTGTCCCTGAACCCGTTGGCCCTGTCGGCCTCGACGTCGAAGTAGTCGTTTATCGCGAAGGAGCCCATGCTGACGAGTATGGGGGTGACAAGGCTGGCGACGAACGGGATCCCCAGTGCGACGCGCCCCGACAGGAGCTCCGCCGCAAGGACCGCAAGCACGAGCATAATGCTGTGCTCCACCCTGGTAAGCCTCATGAAAGCCCTGATTTTGGCCATCACGCATAATGGGATACCATATTTAATAAATACCGATTGAAAGAGTATCGGTCATATGATGCCAAGACAGCAGGCCGCGGTCGAGTTCATAGCCACGTACTCGTTCGCCATATTCATAATCTCCCTGATGCTAGTCGCCGCCACCGCGATAAGCATGGCCCTGAATTCGTCCACCGCCCCGGTCTACTCGACCTGCAACATACAGCCCCTGCTGAACTGCCAGCAGTCCCTCCTTACCTACAACTCCCTGGGGAGCTACCACTACCTCACTTTCGTGCTTGTCTTCAGGAACAACCTCGGCCTGGTCATGCAGTTCCCGCCCAACGCGATAAACCTCACCACGGCGGAGGTGCTGGCGAGCGGAAAGCCGTCCGGCGCCGGGAGCTGCAGCCCCACCATCGCGGACCAGGGCTCGCAGGTGGTCTGCATAACCACGCTTCCCGGAACCACGCAGCTCAAGCAGGGCGCAAACACCTACA
This sequence comes from uncultured Microcaldota archaeon, assembly GCA_963799075.1. GTDB lineage: Archaea > Micrarchaeota > Micrarchaeia > Micrarchaeales > Micrarchaeaceae > JAJYUY01. The sequence goes on from CAWCVI010000001.1 coordinate 517,924, forward strand.
CCCAGTTCAGCCTGCATTACAGCCTCTGCACCAGCCAGAGCAGGTCCTCCTGCGGCTCGACCCTCTATTCCGCGACCGGCTACTCGTTCCAGACACTGAGCCCCCAGCAAAGCAGCCTCTACAATTTCTCGATATCAAGCCCGAACGGGATAGTGGTGATAAACGGCCAGTCCTACTTCGACAACTCAATCGTCTACCTTACCGGCGGGAGCTACCTGCTCTACGCGCAGCCCAACGCGGGCTACACCTTCAACAGCTGGAACGGTCTGCTGTCGTCGATAGCGAACCCCAGCGTCCCCAATACGGTCCTCACCGCCAACGCAAACGGCAATGTGGTCGCGTTCTTCACCCACACCTAGCTAGCCCAGTATGGCGAGAAAGAGGAGGTTGCCCACGAGGATCGTGAGCAGCGTGCCGAAGAAGATCGGCACGGCGAAGGGCACGGCCCTCTTGTAGACCGGAAACCTGTCCCTGACCCTCTTTCTCCTCATCTCCGCAATCATCTCCCTGGTGACGAGCCTGTCGAATGACTTCACGCGCCTCCTGGCCGAGGCTATCTCCCTCCTGGTCATCAGGTTGAAGGCTATTATGTCGTCCTCGGTGAATCCGGAGACCCCTACCCTCTCGACCATCGACTCCGTTATGGCCCCCTGGAAGACGAGAAGGAGCGCGCTTCCGAGTACCACGAGTAGAAGAAGCGCCAGGAGGAACGCCCTTGCACGGGAGACCTGGTAGAGGAGTAGCGCGAAGGCGAGATAGACCACGACCAGCGAGGCCGCCTTGAGCACGTCCTGCGCCCTGATCCCTCCCGCGATGGACCTACCCTGCCTCCTCGCCGCGACGCCGATGTAGAACAGCGGGACTATCACTATCGCAGCGATCCCCGTGTCGAGGAACAGCGAGACAACGGGCGGCAGGGCGGCACCCGGGAAGGCGGCGTAGCCCAGGAGCGGCGCCGACACGGGCGCCAGGATCAGCGCGAGCGCCGCGAACTCGAAGACGTCGCCCATGCCCAGCTGGCCGGCCCTGTAGATGAAGTAGCCGAGCCCGAGTATGGCGAAGGCGATCAGGTAGGACTCCAGGATCAGGGGCGGGTTCCCGGAAAGCAGGACGACCGCGAAGGCGAAGGCGAGCGTCGCATAGGCGAAGAGGTTCGGCACCTCCCTCCGGTTGAAGACGTCGAAGAGCATGTACCCCAGCGCCACCAGCAGGGCGCCGGCGATGCAGACGTAGTAAAGCAGCATGGCATCCAGATACAAACCCCAGCAAAACTATTAAAGCGTTGTGAGCGGGAAATCCCGCCTGCTTTAGCCGTGGGGGGATGTCACTACCTGCCCCAGACACCAAGTAATTTATAATGCGAATGGGAATATCCAACGGGGTGCGCATGAGGGCGGAATATTCGGACAATCTCTACATGCCGGCATCGCTTGACAGGATAGTCGGCAATCCGGGGGTCGTGGGCCGCCTTAGGCTCTTCGCCAACGACAGCGACAAGGGCGTCGCGAGGACCCCGCTGCTGCTTTCCGGACCCTCCGGGGTGGGGAAGAGCGTATCCGCGCACCTCATCGCCGCGGAGCGCGGCTGGAACGTCGTCGAGCTGAACGCGAGCGACTACAGGGACAAGGAGACGGTCGAGAGGAGGCTGCTTTCGGCGGCGACCTCAAAATCCATATTCGGGCAGAGGAACCTGATACTTCTCGACGAGGTGGACGAGCTCTTCCGGGACGACAAGGGAGCGGCGTCGGCCATAGGGGCGGTCCTGTCGGCCGCCAAGAACCCGGTCATACTCATAGCCAACGACAGGTGGGACCAGAGGATATCCTTCCTCAGGGGGAAGACCGAGCCCATTGAGTTCAGGAAGCTCACCCGGGACGACCTGGCGAAGGTCCTGACGGACTTCTGCAATTCCATGTCCTACCCGGTGAAGAAGGAGGAGATAGAGACCTTCGCCGCCATGGCCAACGGCGACGCGAGGAGCGCGATAAACGACCTCTACGCCGCCATGGGCTGCGAGGGGGACATGAGCGACGTGATAGGGATAAGGGACAGGAAGATAGACATCTTCTCCATGCTCGACAGGGTCTTCATGGCCAACACTATGGCTGCATCGCTGAGGGCGGTGGGCAACAGCGATTTGGCCAACGACATGCTGATAAAGTGGCTCGAGGAGAACATACCGAACCGGTACCAGTACACGGACGACATGGAGCGCGCCTTTTCCGCGCTGGCCGAGTCGTCCTCCTATCTGACCAAGGCGATGAGGTCCCAGTACTACACCTACTGGAGGTACATGAAGGTGCTGATGTCCGCCGGGGTCTCGCTCTCCAAGGACCACTACCCCGGCAACGCGAAGAGGTACGCCTTCCCGAGGATAATAAAGGAGCTCAGCGCCTCCAAGGCTGAAAGGCGGAAGGCCGTCGCCGTGGCGGAGAGCCTGCAGGGAAGAATACACTCGAGCACCCGGAGGATAGCCAGGGAGGAGATGGCGCTCATAGCCCTGATGGTGAAGCGGGCCGCGAAGGATGGGGAGAGCCAGGAGGCGATTTCGGACCAGCTGGCCAGGGGCTACGGCCTCGGGGACGACGAGGTCTCGTACCTGGTGAAGGGAATAGGTATTTAAAACAGGGATTCGCTTATAAGGGTGTGGACGATAAAGGAGTGCGCCTGCAGAGCGCGGTCGAGTACCTGACCACCTACGGATGGGCGATACTGATACTCGTAGTAGTCATCGCGGCCCTCTACTCCCTCGGCGTGTTCAACCAGATCTCGCTGGCGCCCAACATCTGCTCGCTTCCGGCCGACCTGGGCTGCTCGAACCTCGCCCTCCTGCCGAACGGGATCCTGACCATCAACCTGCAGCAGGCCACGCAATACACCATAAACGTCGTTGCAATAGGATGCAACGACCAGGGCACGCCGAGCAACGGGCTGATGCCGATGACCCCCTACAAGCCCAACGTCACGATACCGATAGGCGGCAACGCGTCGTTCAACAACATACCCTGCTACCAGAAGGGGATGGTATTCAACGCACCGATAGGCACGCCCTACCGGGGCTACCTGATAATCAACTACACCGACCTCTCCACCAACTTCCTGCACACGGCAGAAGGGACCCTGATACAGAAGGTGACGTGAGCGCTAGCCGACCACGTTCAGCCTGTCCAGGAACATCTGCAGCACCTTTGGGGTGTCATAGCCCCCGACCTTTATGCTGGCCGCCTCGGCATGGCCCCCTCCGCCCACCGCCCCAAGCGTCTCCTCCCCCATCCCCTCTATTATCTTTATCAGGCCCACCTTCTTCGAGACTGACTTGCTGACCCTTATGGAGATGTAGCTGCCGTAATAGACGGCCGTTATGGCGGGCCTGCCCGTCGAGACCTCTATGCGGTACTGCATCTCCGACGCGAACCTCCCGGGCGGCGGGTAGTCGCCGTCCCTCACCTTCCTGAAGTCGATGACGTAGACGTCGATGCCGTCCTCCGTCCTGTAGGTCTTCGCGGCCCCCGCCCCGGCGCCTATCGCCTCGTCCAGCATGCTGCCCACCTTCCCGTAGGCCTCCTGGAGCTTTGCCTTCTCGCTGACAGTCGCGTCTATCCTCCTGACGCTCGACGAGTCGGACTCCCTCCTGGAGACCATGTAGTCCATGACGAGCGCGACCTCCTTCGCCCGCGCGTTCCCGTAGTCGGCGCAGGCGCTGTGGTCGCTTATCAGGGCGGCCTCCATCATGTCGGTGCAGTCCGCCCCGATGATCTGGCCGACCAGCGAGGCGGTGAGCCCGGCGCTCAGCCTCGAGTCCGAGCCGTAGTTGAACGGGTTTATGTATATGCTCCTCTTCCCGGGATTGAAGCGCGGGGGGAGCGTGTGGTGGTCTATCCAGACGACGTCGCAGTCCTTCTCGGCCTCCGCCACCGCGTCGTTGCTGCCTATGTGGGTCCCGAAGTCTATCATCACCAGCAGCGGCCTCTCGGCGCTCCTGAAGGACGAGAAGAGGAGGCGGTCGCTGTAGAACGCCTCCCTGCTGTACAGGACGTCCTTGTTGACCTGCCATGAGACCTGCCTCTCGCAGGAGATTCCCGCGGCAACGAGGCCGTTCAGGGCCCGGTAGAGCGAGATCGCGCCCGCTACGCCATCGCCGTCGCCGTGGAACCTCACTATGATCGGGGCCCCGGAGACGAACGCCTTCATCAGCGTGGCGGCGGCCCTGGCCAGGTCGCCCAGCATGGGTGTTGCGGGGATGCCGTACTCCCTCCTGCATCCCGACAGGACCGCCCTGGCGCGCTTCCTGAGCTCCGCCTTCCTGACGATCGAACCCATGAGCTTCGCGTAGGCCTTCTTCCCTTCGGACAGCGTCGACTCGGCCCCCACCGCCTCATATATTTTCGGCTCGAGCTTCAGCCTGGCCGATACCGACCCCTTCGGGGTGAGCAGGGTGCAGGACACCTCCCTCTCCGAGGTTGGCACCTTGAACGCGCTGACTATGCCGTGGTTCAGCCTAAGACCCCGTGTAGTTGCCGTTCCCCTGCTGGGCCTCGTATATGCAGGCCTGCCTGGAGGCTGTGTCGTTGAGGTTGCTACAGTAGGTGACGTTGCCGGTGTAGTTCGCCAGGTTGACCACGCAGCTCGCCATGTAGCTCCTATTCGTTATGAGCCCGCACCAGCTTTCGTTGCCGGTCGAGAACGCCTCCTCGGTATAGACGCCGAAGTAGCAGAGGTTCCTGAGCGCAGTGGAGTTCGCGTAGGCGCAGGCGGCTGTTGCGTTCTGGACAGAGAAGGTCGCGTTGGATGGGGCCGCGGCTTCGTCGCAGGCGGCCCTGAGCGTGGAATTGGAGATGCGGGAGCAGGCCCCGCCCGAAGAGGAGGCGCCGGTGTCCAGCGACGAATAGCAGAAGTCCTGCGGGGTGGTGTTCATGAATCCGACAAAGGGGCCGTAGGCGGTGGACTGGTAGGAGGGATCCTGGATTGTCATGGCGTAGAGCAGAGTGGAGTTCTGGCCGGGCGGCAGCTCGCCGCAGTAGCTGTAGTTCCCCGTCTGCAGGGCCAGGCGGTAATAGCTCTGATAGGTGCAGAGGCTGCCGTAGCCGGGCTCCCTGATGCCCGTGCAATATGAGATCTGGGAGAAGTTGGAGCGGGATGCGGCCGCATACCTGCAGAGGGACTGGTTGTGGCCGTCAAGCGCGTCGCAGATTGACGGGTTCCCCGAAGAGAGCGAGACGTTCTCGATGCAGCCCATGCGCTGCGGCCCGTCCGGGAAGGCCGAGCACGCCGAAACGCCTCCGGTCCCCTCGGCGACCGACATTATGCAGGACTCCCTCATGCCGGCGTTGCCTATCCTGTTGCAGTAGAGCGCGTTGCCCGTCTGGCTGGCGAGATTCCCTAGGCAGCCGTATCTCTGGGTCGAGAGGATGGCGTTGCAGCCGCCTCCTCCCGCCTGGGCGGACATGGCGGCGACAACCACGACGGCGACCACGACCAGCGCGGCCGCCGCGAGCATCATGAGCCCCCTCCGGGGGTTCTGGTCGAAGCGCAGGACCGACGCGATTTCGTCCCAGTCCTTCCTTGCCCCACCCGCATCCCCCGCCATGACATCAACTTTAAAGACCCAAATAGATATTGCAGGGAAAACAATATATAGGCTTGAATTTGAAGTATAATGATTCGGATGAAGCTTATCATAACCGCAGCATTGCCGTACTCCTATGGAATGCCGCATCTCGGGAACTTCGTCGGCTCGGTGCTGCCCGCCGACGTATACTACAAGTACACCAGGATGCGGGAGATGGACTCCATATTCATATGCGGCTCCGACCAGCATGGCACACCCGTCGAACTGCGCGCGATAAAAGACAAGGTGGAACCGGCCGTCCTAGCGGAGAGGATGCACAACGCCATAAAAGAGACGTTCGGGAGATACAACTGCGGATTCACGCACTACGGCTCGACCCATTCGGAGAGCAACAAGGAGGTAGTATACGAGATATTCGGGGCGCTGAGGGAGAAAGGATACGTGGAGGAGGTTACGGCGTCTCAGGCCTACTGCAAAGTCGACAGCCGCTTCCTCACCGACAGGCTCATAGAGGGCATGTGTCCCTACTGCAAGGGGGTCAAGGCGAGAGGCGACCAGTGCGACACCTGCGGCAGGCTCCTGCAGCCCGACCAGATAATAAAGCCGATCTGCAAGGTATGCGGAAAGGGGGATATAGAGTTCAGGAAGGTAAAGAACCTCGCCCTGTCCCTCCAGAAGCTCCAGGACAGAATAGAGGAATTCGTCGAGGAGAGCTCGAAGAACAACTGGAGCAGGAACGCCGCAAATAAGTCGTTGAGCTACATAAAGGAGGGATTGAGGGCCAGAGAGATAACGAGGAACATGAAGTGGGGATTCCCGGTCCCTGTCAAGGGCTTCGAGCACTCGGTCTTCTACGTCTGGTTCGATGCGCTCATCGGGTACATAGGCATGAGCCGGGAATGGGACGCGAAGGGGTGCGAGGACTACTGGAGGGGAAAGGACACGCACCTGGTGCAGTTCATGGGAAAAGACAACATAGAGTTCCACACCACCATCTGGCCCGGGCTGCTGATAGGGGCTGACCTTGGGTACGTCATGCCAAGGACGATCAGGGCGTCGGAGTTCCTCACGTCAAAGGAGGTGAAGTTCTCCAAGAGCTCCGGCGTCGGGCTGGACATGGCGGAGGCGCTCACGGTGATGGAGGCGGACTACTGGAGGTTCGTGCTGATGTACCTGTATCCGGAGACCGCCGACGCCGAGTTCTCCGTCGAGCAGACCGTCGAGATAGTCAACAAGCTGATGAACGGCAAGATAGGCAACCTCATACACAGGGTCCTCACCATAGCCTCCTCCAACAGGGACCGCATAGGGTCGAATCCCAGGCTGGCGGGAACCTACGCCGAAGAGGCGGGCAGGATAGTGTCCCAGTACCTGGAGTGCTTCGAGCGTATCAGGCTTAGGGAGGCCCTCAACACATTGCTAAGCCTGGCAGACCTGGGAAACGCCATGATGAGCAAGGAGGAGCCCTGGGCGCTCGCGAAGAAGGAGGACAAGGAATCACAGGCGAAGTTCAAGGAGGTCATGGAAAGCCTTATGGTGATAATCTACCAGATGTCAATAATGCTATGGCCCTTTGCCCCCGGCGCATCGGAGAAGGCACTCGGTTACATCGGAGCGGCAAAGAAGCCGGATTTCGCTGCCCTTTTCAAGTCCCAGGAAAACGGGATAAGACCGAAGATATCAAAGGAGTTCAAGCCGCTGTTCTCAAAGATGGACGAAGAGCAGATAAAGAAGCTCAGGTCATACAAATAATCATCGTATCTTTGATCCGGGCGGCAGGTCGTCGTCAGGCCTGAGCAGCACAACCTTTCCATCAGGGGATTCGGCTGCAAGCACCATGCCCTCCGAGACGAAGCCCGCTATATTCTTCGGGTCGAGGTTCGCGACCACAACAACGCTCCTCCCGAGGAGCTGCTCCGGGGTATAGGACTCCCTTATCCCGGCGGCGACGCCCTTCAGGCCAAGCTCGCCCAGGTCCACCTTCAGGCGGTAAATGGGCTTGCGCGCACCCTCGATGTCGCCGACCTCGGTAATCCTGCCGACACGGATGTCGAAGGCGGCGAATTCGCTTATCGAAACCAATGAATCACTCCAAGCTTTTATATACTGTCGCAGGAAAGTTATTAGAGATGCCCCTGTAGTCTAACTTGGATAGAACGCAGGCTTGCGGAGCCTGATATCGGGGTTCAAATCCCCGCAGGGGCGTCTTGGATTTGGGATGGAGCTTATCTGGTTTGGTTATATATATTTAAAGAACTAGAGTTAAATGTGATGATTAAATGAATGCAACAAGATCTCAACCAAAGTCGCAGCTTAAAGTGGACAAAAAGAGTGTAGAAACAATAGAACAACTGGCTAATAGTGCGTTATTTGTAGCCGATGCTCATGCTGGTATCTTTAGAGGTAAAAAAGTAACTATATCCAAAACCGGTAATACCATAAGCGTACTGGATCAAAAATTCACGGTAGTACTCTCACTAGAATCTTTGACATCGGGTGGTAATTTTAGATTGACAAACTTTGTTTATGTTGATTTTAATGATATCAATAAAGAAATCGCTGGGGAGATTGAAAAATTACAAAAAAGGAGTCATATTAAAGACCTTAAACGCTGAAAATACACTCAAGACCTTAAGTTAAGAGATTCCATTACCAAGGGTTTGCAGAGCTAGGATTTAACAGTCCCACCGCAAACGTAATATATTTGAACGAACAGCAAATTCTCATCGGAGGTAGCGATGATGACGAGCGAACAATTTAAGCCGGTCAAGCCTGGAAAATATGCAATAAGTGGCGAAAACGGCTGGACCGAGATAAAGAGTTTTGGCGACAGGAAAAATACTTCCGAACCTTTCATCCCAAAAGCCGTAGTCACGGGAAACGGTAATGTTATCGTTTTCGACCGCATTGAAATGCTGAGAAGGAATGGTGGTCCTACGGGCAACGAGGCGGTGCTGTATGATAATGTGGCAGATCCTGTCCCACAGGCCGTATACTCAATACTCAGAGACTCTTACGCTTTCGTCCCTCCCATTGTGCTAAACATGCAATTCGATAGCATGAGAAATGCCGAAGAGCTGATCAAACACCTCCATGACCCGACAAGCTATGGCATAGCTTCTGGAAGGAAACCCAGCGGCCCATGCCACTTCGGTCACAAGCTGGTTATAGAAACCATAAGCTTCTTCCAAAAGAATGGGGCGCAAATCTTTGTTCCAATAGCGGACAACGAGGCAAGCCTGGACCCTAAGATAAAGAACGAGTCACAATACAAGTATTTTGCTGCTGACAACCTGCTCGACTGGGGTGCCTGCGGCTTGAACCTAGATGCCGCACACGTATATCTCCAATCAGAGGAGATGAGGGTAATGAACATAGCCTACGCAGCGGCCCGCAGGTTGGATCTGGCAACTACGGTGGATGTCTATGGAAGGGAGACAATGGCGGATGAGATGAACTTCCTGTTTGCTAGCCTGACGCAAGTGGGGGACATACTCCTACCCCAGCATCCTGACTTTGGCAAAAGGCACTCTTTCATGCTTTCAGGCGCAGATCAGGACGGAAACATGAGTATGACGACGACCTTGGCCAATAGGGCCATACAGTCATACTCCAACGACCCTAGTGCAACAAGGTATGTAAAGACTGCACCATCATCGCTCTATGTGAAGAGCATCTCTAACCTTGACGGCAAAAAGGAAAGTGCAAGCGAGCCCGACACCACCATATACTTAGGTCCATCAAGGAACATATACTCCAGGAGCGAGCATGGCAGCAAGATACTTGAGTCGATAAGAGTGTTATCTCTATCGGACAGGATTGCAGACTCCTTCGAGAAGATTGACCGCTTCAACTCCAAAGATGCTGAGAAGGTGGCAGCAGCCATACTCCGCAGGCAGCCCCTATTCGCCGAATTCAGCTCCGAGAAGGGCATGGATGTGGAAAGGTTCAAAAACAAACTCACGGAAATACTTAATGAACATCAGTCAAAAAGAGGTGCGGTGTTCGAACACGCTGTGTTAAAAGTCCTAAAGGACCACAAAGCAAATGGGACAGAGAACAGCGAAGCTGCCCAAAAGCTAATCAGAACCGCCAAGAAAAAGATACCCGATTTCAATGCGGCAAAAGAGCCCATTGCGCCCCGCTTCTGGGAAACACCAGACTCTGCCAATGTCCCGGAGAGCCGGAAGAATGTCAAGACCAAGTGGTTCTATATGGTCTCTGAAGCAGCCGAAGACCTCATGATATAATACAACTGTGATTGCAATATGACTCAAATACAAAAGAACAAGCCAACTGAAAAGACAGACAGCCTAACTGCATTATTATCGCAAAAGGGACTAATCCATTCTGCGCCTACAACGGCGGAACTAGCTGCACGCATAGAGAAATGCAAGCAGGAAAACAGGCCACTTAGGATACTTTACGGTGAAACCTTCGACGAGCTGGGCAATACCGTAGACAGCATGAAATACTACCTTTTCACGAGCTTATTGGCAAAGGAGTTGAAGAGCCGCTATGGGGTGGATGTCAAGCCAATCGTTCTGGTTGCAGACCTTGGCGTATACAGGAACTGCCCGGATCAGGTCGACGAGCTGAAAAAGCATGCGGAATCAAGGAGAGAATTCGCAGAGAGGGTCAAAGACATATATGGGTGCGATTTCGAAGTAAAACTTCTGAGCGAGATTTCCGAAACCTCTGAATTCAAGGGAAGGTTTGATGGGGCAGTGGAACTGGGGAAGACCGATTCAGCACTCATGGAAATGATAAAGGCGACAGTCCCCGAAGACCGCAGGGAAGCCTCAGAGAAAGCCGGATACATATACTCATTCGAAGAGATAGCGACCATACTTGGCATCGACATAAAGATAGGTCCTCCAAGGGAAAAGCTCTACGATACGACCGCAAATGCGATGCTGGGGCATTTCAATGTAGACCCGCTGATGCCTGTATATCTAACTCAAACATATCCGCTGGGTGTCAGTTATGAAAGCTACATAAATTCCCCTATCATGGAATATGGCCTCACGCCATACAAAGCTGGCAGTGGCCACATGACAAAAAATAGGGTAGTCGTTGGAAAGACAGAGAATTCGGACATAGAGCAGCTGATAGACGACACCGAGATATCAGCAGACCAGACAAAGCCGAATTCCATATTGGATCTGATGTTTATCGCAGACATGGCGAGACAGCATATCCAGAAAGGCTCTGACCTGGGAACCGTAGCAAATCTCGCAAGCAAGTATGCGGATGGTTCCATAGACTCAGACAACCTGAAGGCCAGGACCTACCTGAGCCTCCAAAAATACATTTTCAGCATACTCCCAGAGACAAAGGCCCTTTCAATGAGTGAGGCGACCTCTGCCAGCGGCAAGGAGCTGGATCCATGGGGCAACACTGCGGTTACTGGATTTGGCCGCAGCCCGAACTTCAACATATCCAAGATTTCGCAGGAAGTCAAGGAATTCTTCAGCGATAAGACCTTCCTATTTGATAGGGGGCTTGTGATAGGGCATACAGATTTCGACAAGATAGTCGAGCGCATACAAAAGAAACAGGATTTCATAATAATAAGCGGATTTTCTGCATCGGGCGAGTTTCATTACGGCCACAAAGCTGTGATTGACACCTACAAGTTCTTCCGCCAATACGCAAAATCGGGCTATTTCGTGATATCTGACATGGATGCATATGTGAGCAGGCCCGATACATCCATACCAGACCTCAAGACAGCCCAAAGATACGCAGTGGAGAACATCGCCGATGCTCTGGCCCTCGGGGTTGCCAGGGAGGATATAAGGGTGCAAAGCAAGCAGTCTAGAGATTACTATAACCTCACGCTGCAAGCATCCAAAAAACTGCCATTCAACCTCATGAAAGGGGTGCTGGGCCATACGGATCTGGGGAAATACACGGCCGTATATCTCCAAATTGCTGATATATTGCATCCCCAGCTGGAGAACGGGCCGTCATTCACGCTCGTTCCAGTTGGACTTGACCAGAAGCCGATCCTGCGCCTGACTAAGGAGATGGTTGAAAAGTCTAAGGGGACATTCGACTTCGTCCCTCCATCAGTAATATACACTGCCCATCTGCCTTCACTGATTTACTACAAGGATAAGATGTCAAAGAGCAAGCCGGGGTCCGCACTATTGCTCAATTCCGTAGAGCAGGAACTCAACAGCGTGATAGCAGCTGCAGTGACGGGCGGCCGCGATACGAAGGCAGAGCAGGTCAAGTATGGCGGAATACCCGGAATGTGCCCAATATACGAACTCTACAGATTCAACCATCCCGACTCCAAGGCCGTAACCGACGTGTTTTCGCACTGCATGGACGGAACTCTTCTATGCGGCGCAGACAAGGGCATGCTCAAAGAGTTCCTCAGGGAGGGAATAAAGCAGCACATTTCAAAAAGGGCTGAATACATAGAAGTAGCGGCCGAAATAATGAGAAAATAATTGGCTAGAACATGACAAATCTGGAGGACCTCAGGATAAGGCTGGATCAGATGAGCGAAAGGATAGTGAGCAGGCTCAAAGACAGGTCGAGAATGCCGCTGAACCAACCTGTTTACATCCCTGATGCCGTTCCGATAGAAGGCCGTAGCGGCATATCATTCCTTCAATTCGCAATAGAGGGTCTGGAGGTCTACCACGCCTCTCTGGGAAGATACGAATATAGGGATCAGCACCCTATACTAAGCGTCGCACTTCCGAAGAGCCCGATAGCAAGAATTGGCACGACCACAGAGCTCTCTGGCGAAGAGATAAAAATCAGCGAGGATATGCTGGCTTTCTACCAGACCATCCCCCGAGAACTGTGCCAAAAGGGCGACGAACCGAAAACCTATGGCGAAACAGTTTACATAGACGCCGATCTGATAGAGCTAATGCATGAACGAATCAACACAATCGGCAGGTATGTGGCCCAGTCAAAGTTCGACTCGAATTCAGACATCCTTAAAACCACAGGCAATGACGAACAGGTAAAAGAGGTCCTACGGAATGTTAAGCGTGAAGATGCGGTGGTGGAAAAGGCAAAAGAGATGGCAGTCAAGTATAACCTGGATACAAAGGTAACGGAACGGGTGTTCAGATGGCTGATAAAGGAGACTATCGATATAGAGGTGACATACCTCAAATGCCTAGCCAGATCAGATTCAAATGGCACTAAAGCAAAAATGCTAAGCAAGGCCTAGATCAAGCCTTACTTCTTAACCCATATCGTCCTTTCAACTGTAGCCTTGACTAGAACATCTATAGTATTAATTTTATCAAAATTCCCATTGCTGAGCATCAGCCCAAACTCTGTACAACCAAGTATCACGGTCTTTGTGCCCCCATCACTGAGGTATTTATTGCATATCTCGACCACCTTCTTTCCTTGCTTCTCCTTATCCGTCCCATTGTTGAAGCTAAAGATTGCAGTGGAAAGCTGTTCGGTCTCACTCTTTGTGGGTTTTATTGACTTTATGCCAGCAAAATCATACAGTCCCTTGTCGATAGTGCTGGGAGTGCCCAAAACAAGCACGGAACTTACACCCTTAGCCTTTATGGCTTTCTCGACCTCTTTGCGCAGATCCAGTATGGGTGTCGTGATCTGGTTTTGTAACTTGTCATAAAACAGGTGTATTGTGTTGCACACCATAACTATGAAATCCACCCCGAACTTATCCAGCTCTTTAAGGCCTTCCATATAAAAGGACAAATCTGCGTCGGTTATCTTCTCATAGACCAACTCGGGCGCTGGTATGCTGTTTATCACTATCTGTGGAAAGTCTTTGTTACTCTTTATAAATCCGGTCCTCTGCAACTCGGATATAAGCTTGGTATAGAACTCTGCCGTAGACTCGGGTCCTATCCCCCCAAGGACCCCAATTCTAAGGCTATTATCATGCCTGTTCGGAGAATTCATGCTATCCCTACGATATAGCTTAAAATATGGCGTTAATAGATTTAACCCTATGCATTTAAGCGGTGCAACCTATAAAATTCTTCCCTGTAGAGCGTGAACCTAACCCCGTCCAGTGTTAATCTTTTTTGAAGTAACTAACCTTTATTTTAATAAGAACAACTAACGTAATATAAAAAGTGCAAAGTGACGCCCTTGTACTCCAACAAGAAGATAATAATCGCGGACCTCGATGGCACCCTCAGCCGGAGCAAGACGCAGATGGACAGCGAGATGTCCGGGATACTGGCAGAGCTCCTCAAATACAAGGATTTTGCAGTGATAAGCGGCGGCAGCTACGCCCAGTTTCAGAAGCAGTTCATAGGCGGGCTCGCCTGCCCTCCCGAGAGGCTTGCCAGGCTCTATCTCTTCCCCACCTGCGCGACCTCGTTATACCGGTTCGCAAACGGAAAATGGTCGCCCGCGTATTCCGAGTCGCTCTCGGCCGACGAGAAGACAAGGATAAAACTCTTCTTCACCACCGCCCTGCGCAAAGCGGGATTCCAAAAGCCGGAAAAGGTCTACGGGGAGTTGATAGAGGACAGGGGGACCCAGATCACGTTCTCCGCATTCGGAGGCGACGCGCCGCTCGAACTGAAGCACGTCTGGGACCCGGACAGGAAGAGGCGCATGGCAATAAGGGGATTCCTGATGGAGCTCCTGCCGGAATTCGAGATAACGATAGGAGGGACCACATCCATTGACGTTACAAGGAAAGGTATCGACAAGAGGTACGGGATACGGAAGATAAAGGAGCTATTGGGCTACTCCTACGGGCAGATGTTCTTCCTGGGCGACGCTATCGTGGAAGGGGGCAACGACTACCCGGTCAAGCAGGAGGGCATCGAGTACGTGAATGTAAGCGGGCCTGAGGAGACCAAGCTGATACTCAGGGCGATAATAAGGGAATCGGAGTAAGCCCGCTGTCCATGCCTGCCCTGCCGCCGGCCCCGGCACTCAGATACTCTTCGGGAAGCCGTCCGTCTCCCTGAAGCTGTCGTACTGGTGCCTCATGTTCAGGATCGCGTCGTAGCCCAGCTTTATGAAGAGCAGAACCACCAGAATCGTCGACCAGAGCTTCAGCACGGTGCTGCCCTGGTAGAATATGCCTGCTACCAGGAGGCTGACCCCCGCCAGGAGCGCGAGTATCCAGAGCGTGAAATAGAGCGCAATCTTCCTCTTGAAATGCATGTACGCCAATTTTATCTTTATGTCAAGGTACCTTGCCACAGAATCCCTCTCTCCCCTAAACTCATGGAAGGTTTAAGAAGCTTGCGCTAGGGGCGCCGGGGCGGCCGGATGCCGGCCGCCGCACACTGCGCCAATATCATATCCCTTTTTATAACTAGCACCAGCATCTTATCCTGCGACCTAAGGCGATCAATTGGAAAGGAGTAGGACCCCCTCGTTAAAGGCAGCACTGAAGCCCATAAGCCTGGAGATAAGGAGCAGGGCTAACCTCCTGCCGTTCAAGGCGCTGATATACGTGGTCTCCTGCGCGGTGCTCAAGTCGCCCAGGTCATCGAAGGTCAGGCTGAGAGAGCACTACAGGAACCTCTCCAACAGCATCAAGGTCCTAAACTCGTATGCGGCCAGGCTCTACGGGGCCTCGGGAGGCGCATTGACTGTGACCGGCGCCGTCACGCCGCCGCCGTCCGAGCCCGACCCCTACACCATGGCCGACACGCTGAGGTCGGCGGTGGACAACTATGTCTCCCTCTTCTACTCCATGACGACCCACGAGCGCGCGGCCTACATAAAGTCCATGTCCGCGGTGAGGCACAGGATAAAAAGGGAGTCGAACATGCTCTTCATGCCCGCCATACTGGGCGAGGCGGGCGAGGACCAGAAGACGGTCCGGGAGGGCCTCTTCAGACACCTCTACGCCATGCCCTTCAAGATGCTCTGCGCCACGAGCAAGGCCGGGCTGAGGCTCATGCTCCTGCAGAACGGGATGGCGATAAAGAGCATAAACTACGAGCGCATGCACGAGTTCTCCAAGTCCGTCTCCGTCCTCGACGCCAGGCTGCTGGAGATAGCCGAGGGGAGGATAAGCCCCATAGAGGACGAGGAGCTGAAGAGCCAGTTCATCGAGCAGGCGGCGCGGATGTCCAGGGAAACAGATATAAACATAGTCGAGATAATATCAGATAGGGTCCGGACGGAAAGCCACATCAGGAGGGAAGCCCAGAGGCTCATGAGGAGGGCCGTCCACATAAACAGGACCCGCTAGCAGCTCCCATCGTCTAGCCCGGTCAAGGACATTGGCTTCTCAAGCCAGTAACACGGGTTCAAATCCCGTTGGGAGCACCATTTTCAACGACAAACAAGTAATACTAATCTAACTCTTTTAACAATTGCAAGATCTTTTTATCGACCAATTCAACTTCTTTTTCGTTCAGTCTATAATTATGGCCGATTTTTGGTATCACTAAGAACTTTTTAGGCTCATTTGCATAATCAAAAATCTCTTTTATGGTATCTGGCGGGCAGCTAACATCCAATTCTCCAGCAATCAAAAGTATTGGAACTCGAATCTTTTTTACTTCTTTCAGAACGTCATACTTTCTAAGGTCATCTAAATGAGTAATTGGCACTTTAAACGTCCTTCTAATTTTCTCTTTTACTTGGAAGATCTCTAGTGGAGACACTAAATCCTGTAGCTTTCCAATCATTAATGCGCTGATCGCTCTCTCTCTTCTTTTTTGGATAGACTAGATGATGGCATTATCCCCAATACTACAGAAATTCTTTGATCGGAAGCAGCGTACAAGAGTGCCATCTGCCCGCCCCTACTATGTCCTCCGATCAGGATGTGCTTAAACGTGCCTTTCCTTAAGCATATAATCAACAACCGCCTTAATGTCTATAAGGTACTGCGTCGTGGTATATTGTGAAATATCTCCTTCGCTATCCCAGACCCCAGTGGGATCGAATCTTACTGTGGTGTAACCCTCTTTAGCTAGTCTGTTGGCCAAGTCAGTCAAACCTGAATAATCTTTAGAGTCTAGATATCCTGGGCATAGTACTGCTAACTTGTCCACTCTTTTGTCCTGATAGTCGATTACAGAATCCAGCTTACCCACTGAAGATTGTATCATTACTCGTTGTTCCACCATATTCTCCCATATAGACTTGTAGCGAAGATTAAAACTAAATAATTTAGCATCCCTAATACATTGGTGAGCCTATGCCCAAACGAGAAGGGCGTAGAACCTCTGGTGGTAGCCCTCGTTGGGAGCACCTATAATCTGGGGTTATATATAAACGAGGGATTTTGCACCTATTTTGTAGAAAATCAATTACTTCGACCATAATCAGCATTTAACTTAAGAATGGTGTGTCACATAAAAGTGCAAATTTTTGACCTACGCCAGTAAGGCTAACAAATCTCTTTTTTAAGATTCTTCCCTCCGTTCTAAGTGTAAATAATCCCGTATTAGCGTTTTGATTTCCCTTAAACTCATTTTCTATTAAATCTTTTATTCTTTCGTCTGTTATTTTATTTATTTCAATTTCTTTATTATTTTTAAAGATTAGAACAGCATCAATGAACTCAAATCCTACTTTATAACAAATAATGTCTGTCCCTAAACCTAAACTTGGAAAAGAATCTATTGGCGATATCCACTTTTCAGTAAAAATAAAAATATATCCACATGAATTAATCCCAAA